>NZ_JBHVRK010000018.1:0-173521 GCF_042885845.1 Kitasatospora sp. NPDC058032
CGCCCGGTTACATTCCGAACCCGGAAGCTAAGCCTCACAGCGCCGATGGTACTGCAGGGGGGACCCTGTGGGAGAGTAGGACGCCGCCGAACAATCATTCCAAAAAGACCCCCTCCGGTTCAGGAGGGGGTCTTTTTGCGTTAACGTCTCCCCACCACATCGGAGCTCGGTGGAGAGGCGCGAACCGTTGCAGAACCTGACCCTGACCTGGCAGTCCGCCGGGGGTACCGCTGTCGCTCTCTACGGCGGCGCGTACGCGGCCGCCCGGGTGCGGCGGACGGGTCTCTCGGCGATCCTGCGGGAGGCCGGCACCCTGCTGGCACTGTTCGCGCTCTGGCAGCTCGTCGGGCGGCTCTCGCTGATGAGTACCGAGCACGCGCTGGACCGGGCGCGCTGGATCCACCGGACGGAGTTGGCGGTCGGACTGCCCGACGAGGCCTCCTGGCAGGCCGCGGTGACGCCGTACCCGGCACTGGTGAAGCTGGCGAACTACTACTACGCGTCCATGCACTTCACGGTGATGATCGCGGTGCTGCTCTGGGTCTTCCTGAGACATCGCGAGCGGTACGCGTGGGTGCGGACCACGGTGGTCGTCACGACGGCGGTCTGCCTGGCCGTCCAGTTCCTGCCGGTGGCGCCGCCCCGGATGCTGCCGGAGAACGGGTTCGTCGACGTCGCGGCGGAGTACGGGCAGTCGGTGTACGGCAACGCGGTCGGCGGGGTGGTCAAGGCGGCGCAGCTGTCGGCGATGCCGTCGGTGCACGTGGCCTGGTGCGTGCTGGTGGCGGTCGCGGTGGTGCGGGTGTCGAGGAGCCCGCTGCGCTGGCTGATCGTGCTGCACCCGGTGCTGACGATCACGGTGGTGGTGGTGACGGCCAACCACTTCTGGGCGGACGGCCTGGTCGCGGTGGCGATCCTGCTGCTGGCCTACGCGGCGCAGAGCGGCGTCGCCCGGTGGCGGGCCCGGCGCGCGGGGGACGTCCGGCCGGCGGAGGAGCAGGAGCGGCTGGCCGTTCGCGGCTGAGGAGTGCGGGGGACCGGCGCACGGCATGCCGGTGGGCCGGGCCCCGTGGGGGGAGGGTCCGGCCCACCGGTGTGCCTGCCGTTACTTGACCGGCAGGGCTTCGCGGCCCCACGCGCTGTTGGTCAGCGACGCGGTGGCCCAGTACCAGGCCGCCAGGCCGGAGGCGGCGGCGATCCAGCCGGCCGTCTTGGCGAGGCCGCCGGAGGTGCTGAAGGTCGCGATCGCGGAGAGCACCAGGGAGAGCGTCAGCAGCCCGTAGACGGCGCGGCTGAACAGGCCCGCGTTCCAACTGGCCGCGGTCAGGGTGAGGGCGAGCAGGGCCCACAGGAGCAGGAACAGGCCGGCCGCGTTCTTGCCGGCGCCGGAGGCCGTGGACCAGGTGGCCCAGAAGGCGCCGAGGCCGGTGAAGGCGGTGCCGGTGAAGCCCTCGCCGCCGCGGAACTGCCAGAGGCCCGCGATGAACAGGGTCAGGCCGCCGAGGATGTGGGCGAGGTGGGCCGAGTTCCCGGCGGCGGTGCCGCTGAGAATGCCGGTCGAGAGCAGACCGTAGGCGAGGAGGGTCAGGCCGAGTGCGAGGTAACCGAGGTTACCCGCGTCGGCGCCGGTGGAGCGGGCGTTCAGTGCCCCGGTAGCTTCGTTGCTCACCGGAGGCTCCTTTCACTCATGGGCGCGCGCAGGGCGCAGTGAACGCGGGTGAGTGTCGATGAGGTGAAGGCGCGTGACCGCTCCGGGCGCGCACGGCTGGAGCGTGCGACGGCTGCGGTCGGAATGCTGGGCCAGCGGGAGAGCCGCTGGTCACGTCCCTGCCGGGGGATTCCCCGGTGAGATCGGTGTACCCAGGGTGAGCGGGCTTGTACCCTTGTGAATAGCACATTTTGTGACGGCGTCCGACACGGTTCGGTCAGGCTCGGACAGCCGGAGCGACAGCGGTCGCACCGATGTGCTCAGACGGTCCGCTGGGTCGGCACCCGCAGGGTGAGGATCGCCATGTCGTCGGAGGGCGGCTCCGGGGCGAACCGCTCGACCGCCCGCTGCACGCGCAGCGCGACCGCTCCGGCGGTGAGTCCGGTGCAGCCGGTGAGCACCTCGGCGAGGCCGTCGTCGCCCAGCATCCGGCGGCCCTCGCGGCGTTCGGTGACGCCGTCGGTGACGCAGAGCAGGACCTCGCCGGGGTTGAGCACCAGGCGCTCGGCGGTGAGGTCGAGGTCGTCCATGACGCCGAGCAGCGGCTGCGGGGTGGCGGCCCGGTCGACCTGGCCGTCGGTGCGCAGGCGCAGCGGCAGCGGATGGCCGGCGCAGACCAGGGAGAGTTCGGTACTGCCGTCCGGACGGGGTGTCAGTTCGCCGTACAGCAGGGTGAGGAAGCGGCTGCGGGCGCCCTCGTCCAGGATGGCGGTGTTGAGCCGGCTGAGGACCTGTGGGGCGTCCAGGCCCTCGCGGGCGAGCAGTCGCAGCGAGTGCCGGGCGAGGCCGGTGACCGAGGCGGCTTCCGGGCCGGTGCCGCAGACGTCGCCGATGGCGAAGCCGTAGGTGCCCTCGCGGATCGGGAAGAGGTCGTAGAAGTCGCCGCCGACCTCGTTGCCCTCGCCGGCGGCCTGGTAGAAGACGTCCACCTCGACGCCGGGGATGTCGGGCAGGTCCGGGGGCAGCAGGCTGCGCTGCAGGGCCTGGCTGGTGGCGGTGCGCTCGGAGTAGAGGCGCGAGTTGTCGAGGGCGAGGGCGGCCCGGCGGGAGAGGTCCTCGGCGAGCTCCAGGACCTCCTGACGGAACCGCACGCCGGCCGCGGTGCCGAGGGCGAGCAGGCCGATCACCCGGTTGCGGGCGGTCAGTGGCAGGACGACGGTCTCGCCGAGCAGGCCGGTGAGGCCGGGGTCGTCGGTGAAGCCGTTGCCGTCGGCGGTGTCGGACGGGGCGTCCCAGAAACGGGTGCCGTGGGTGGGGCCGGACTCCGGGGCGGGCGTCTTGTCCAGCAGGGCGCGCAGCGGGTCGATGAGGTCCTCGTCCTCGTGCAGGACGAAGGCGAGCGAGGCGGGGGCGCCGTGGTCGCCGTTGGTGTAGACGGCGCACCAGGAGGCGAGGGTGGGGACGGCCATCTGGGCCATCAGGGCGAGCGTCTGCTCGTGTTCGAGGGTACCGGCCAGCAGGTCGGAGGCCTCGACGAGGAAGGAGAGCGAGCCCCGGCGCAGTCGTTCGAGTTCGGCGAGCCGGGTGGACTCGACGGCCAGGGCGAGCCGGTCGGCGGCGAACTGGAGGCGCAGCGCGTCCTCGTTGTCGTAGCGGCCGGGGGCGCCGGTGGCGATGCCGAGCGAGCCGATCAGCCGGCCCTCGACCTTGAGCGGCACGGTGAGCAGCGAGCGCAGTCCGCTGTTGTCGAGGACGGGCAGGCCGGTGGGCCGGGTGGCGAGGTCCTCGTGGACGGAGGGGAGTCGGGGTGAGTCGTAGCGGTTGCCGGTGTCGACCGGGAAGCGGCTGTGCGGGCGCGGCGCGGTGGGCAGGCCGGTGCTGGCGCGCAGTTCGAACTCGGCCTCGTCCTCGGTGGTGAGCAGCAGGTAGGCGGCGTCGGCGTCGAGCAGGTCGCGGGCGCGTTCGACGGTGTGCTGCAGCAGGGTGTCGAGGTCCTCGCCGGCACCGAGGCCGGCCAGCAGGTCGAGCCGGGTGCCGGGTTCGCCGCGGTCGCCGGGAAGGGCGCGGGCGGGGGAGCGCAGGACGGCGCGGTCCTCGTCGAGGACGAGCAGGCAGAGCGTGCTGGGGGTGCCGTCGGTGTCGCGCAGGCGGACCTGGACGCCGTAGACGTCGACGGTGGTGCCGTCGGCGCGGCGCAGCGCGTAGCCGCCCTCCCAGCGGGCGAGCCGCAGGACGGCGGAGAGGCCGAGGCCGCCGTCGGCGGGCTGCGGCCAGAGGGCGAGGTCGGCCCAGGGGCGGCCGAGCACGGTGTCGGCGGGGTGCTGGAAGAGGGCTTCGGCGTCGGGGTTCCAGGCGAGCACCCGGCCGTCGTCGTCGAGCTGGACGACGGCAACGTGGACCGGGCCGTTGCTGCGCGGCAGTTCGCCGCCGGGGGCGGCGGGCAGGGCGTAGCGGGTGCCGGCGGTGTGTGCGGGCAGGGCGAGCCGGAACCAGACGGTCTTGCGGCCGGAGCCGTACTCGACGCCCCAGCGTTCGGCGAGCGCGGCGCACATCAGCAGGCCGCGGCCGCCCTCGCCGTCGGCGTCGGCGTAGTGGTCGGAGGCGGTGGCGGGGACGTCGGCGAAGCTGGGCAGGCCGCGTTCGGGGTGGTGGTCGGTGACCTCGATCCGGACGGTGCCGTCCTCGCGCAGGCAGCACACCTCGGCGGCGGTTCCGGCGTGCACGACCGCGTTGGTGACGAGTTCGCTGACCAGGACCACGGCGTCGTCGACGACCTCGGGCAGGCCCCACCCCAGCAGGGCGTCCCGGACGAAGGATCGGGCGGCACCGGCCGACCGACCCACGGGTTCGAAGGTGGCGGCTGCGCGCGCGGTGACCACGTTGCCACGTCTCCTCTGCTCTGGCCCTGGCTGTCCGGGGGTGTGGCGCCGCGTCCCTGGTGCGCGCCGACGGCGTGGGCGGCGGCGCCGGGGGCGGTTGTGGCCCGGTGCAGCGCTCCACCCTACTTTCCGCTTGGTTCCCCGTGGGGGCGGGGAGTCGAAACAGGCACCGGAGGGTGATTCTGCCCACCCGTTTCGGACGGGCCGGTACCAACCGAGTGCAACCGCGCTTGTACCGGGCGCGAGTGCTGTCAGACTGGGGGGTCCGCGATGTCCGGTCCGAGCAGTACCGTCGTCGTGGGTCCCGGTGGGCCGGACCGGCCGTCGGGACGGTAGCGCCGGGACGGTGCTGCGCGGCGGGCTCCGATGGGCTGCCGCGGGCGCCGGACAGTTCACGATCTGGGAGGGGCCCGTTGAGTTCGGCCACCAAGGACGCAACCGGTACGACGCCGCCCACTCAGCGTGGCGGGCGCCCCGGGGCCGCGCCGCGGAGCGCGGCCGGCCGGCGTGTCAACCACAGCCGCGGCGCCGAGCCGGCCGAGCTGCGCAAGCTGCTGGCCGCGTTGACGGCGATGCGGGACGGAAACTTCCGGCGCCGCCTGACGGTGCCCGGGGACGGTCCGCTGGCGGAGATCGCCGCGGTGTTCAACGAGGTGGCCGAGCGCAACCAGCACCTCACGGGTGAGCTGGCCCGGGTGCGGCGGGCGGTGGGCCGCGAGGGGCGGTTGAACGAGCGGCTGGAGACGGGTGCCGGTGAGGGCGCCTGGATGGCGGCGGTCGACAACTGCAACGCGCTGATCGACGACCTGGCGCGGCCGATGGCCGAGGTGGGCCGGGTGCTGACGTCGATCGCCGAGGGCGACCTCGACCAGAAGATGGAGCTGCGCTCGCTGCACAGCAACGGGGTGAGCCACCCGCTGCGCGGCGAGTACCTGAAGATCGGCCGGACCGTCAACGGGCTGGTGGACCAGCTGTCGGAGTTCACCGACGAGGTGACCCGGGTGGCCCGCGAGGTCGGCACCGAGGGCAAGCTGGGCGGCCAGGCGAAGGTCCGCAGCGTGTCCGGCAGCTGGAAGGACCTCGGGGACTCGGTCAACACCATGGCCGGCCGGCTGACCGCGCAGGTGCGCAACATCGCGCAGGTGACCACCGCGGTGGCCAAGGGCGACCTGTCCCGCAAGGTGACGGTCGAGGTGGCCGGCGAGATGCTGGAGCTGAAGAACACCGTCAACACGATGGTGGACCAGCTGAACGGCTTCGCGGCGCAGGTGACCAGCGTGGCCAGGGACGTGGGCACCGAGGGTCGGCTGGGCGGTCAGGCGCAGGTGCCGGGCGTCGCCGGTGTCTGGCGCGACCTCACCGATTCGGTGAACTTCATGGCGGACAACCTGACGGGCCAGGTCCGCAGCATCGCCCAGGTGACCACGGCGGTGGCGCGCGGCGACCTCTCGCAGAAGATCGAGGTGGACGCCCGCGGGGAGATCCTGGAGCTGAAGAACACCATCAACACGATGGTCGACCAGCTCTCCGGCTTCGCCGAGCAGGTGACCCGGGTGGCCCGTCAGGTGGGCACCGAGGGACGGCTCGGCGGGCAGGCGCAGGTGCCGTGGGCGGCCGGCGTCTGGCGGGACCTCACCGACAACGTCAACTTCATGGCGAACAATCTCACCGATCAGGTGCGCAACATCGCCCAGGTGACCACCGCCGTCGCCCGCGGCGACCTCTCGCAGAAGATCCAGGTCGACGCGCTCGGGGAGATCCTGGAGCTGAAGAACACCATCAACACGATGGTCGACCAGCTGGGCGCCTTCGCGGACGAGGTGACCCGGGTGGCCCGGGACGTCGGTACCGAGGGCATCCTCGGCGGCCAGGCGAGCGTGCCGGGGGTGTCCGGCACCTGGAAGGACCTGACCAACAGCGTCAACCTGATGGCCAACAACCTGACCAGTCAGGTCCGCAGCATCGCCGAGGTGACCACGGCGGTGGCCCGGGGCGACGTCTCGAAGAAGATCACCGTCGACGCCCGGGGCGAGATCCTGGAGCTGGTCACCACCGTGAACACCATGGTGGACCAGCTGTCGGCGTTCGCCGACGAGGTCACCCGGGTGGCGCGCGAGGTGGGCACCGAGGGGAACCTGGGCGGCCAGGCCCGGGTGCGCGGGGTGTCGGGCATCTGGAAGGACCTGACCGACAACGTCAACTTCATGGCGTCGAACCTGACCAGCCAGGTGCGGAACATCGCCGAGGTGGCGGCCGCGGTGGCCTCCGGCGATCTCTCCAAGAAGATCACCATCGAGGCCCAGGGCGAGGTCGCGGGGCTGGCCGGGACGCTCAACACCATGGTGGACCAGCTGTCGGCGTTCGCGGTCGAGGTGACCAGGGTGGCCCGCGAGGTGGGTACCGACGGCACCCTGGGCGGCCAGGCGAGCGTGCCGGGCGTGGCCGGGATCTGGAAGGACCTGACCGACAACGTCAACCTGATGGCCAACAACCTCACCGGTCAGGTGCGGAACATCGCGCTGGTGATCACGGCGGTGGCCCGCGGTGATCTGTCGCAGAAGATCGACGTCGACGCGCGCGGCGAGTTCCTGGAGCTCAAGACCAGCATCAACACCATGGTGGACCAGCTGTCGGCGTTCGCCGACGAGGTCACCCGGGTCGCCCGTGAGGTGGGCACCGACGGGCGGCTCGGCGGTCAGGCGCGGGTGCCCGGCGTGGACGGCACCTGGCAGGACCTCACCGAGTCCGTCAACGAGCTGGCCAACAACCTCACCCGGCAGGTGCGTGCGATCGCGCAGGTCGCCACCGCCGTGACCAGGGGCGACCTGTCGCTGCGGATCGACGTGGACGCCGCCGGCGAGCTCGACGAGCTCAAGGACAACATCAACCAGATGATCGCCAACCTGCGCGAGACCACCCGCACCAACCAGGAGCAGGACTGGCTGAAGACCAATCTGGCGCGGATCTCCGGACTGCTGCAGGGCCGGCGCGACCTGGAGGCGGTGGCCTCGCTGATCATGACCGAGCTCACCCCGGTGGTCTCGGCGCAGCACGGCGCCTTCTTCCTCGCCCAGCCGGCCGGCCGCACCGCCGAGCTGATCACCGAGGACGACGACGAGAACGACACCGTGCTGCGGCTGATCGGCAGCTACGGCTACCAGCGGCGGGCGATGCCGACCACCTTCCGGCCCGGCGAGTCGCTGATCGGCCAGGCGGCGGTGGAGAAGCGGGCGATCATCCTCAAGGAGGCGCCGCCCGGGTACCTGAAGATCGCCTCCGGGCTGGGCGAGGCCTCGCCGGCCCACATCGTGGTGCTGCCGGTGCTGTTCGAGGGCCGGCTGCTGGGCGTGATCGAGCTGGCCACCTTCAGCTCGTTCACCACCGTCGCGCTGGACTTCCTCAACCAGATCGCCGACCTGATCGGCGTCACCGTCAACACCATCAGCGTCAACACCAAGACCGAGGGCCTGCTGCTGGAGTCCCAGCGGCTGACCGCCGAGCTCTCGATGCGGTCGGCCGAGCTGGAGGCGCGCCAGGAGGAACTGGAGCGCACCAACGAGGAGTTGCAGGAGAAGGCCGAGCAACTCGCGCAGCAGAACCGGGACATCGAGATCAAGAACAGCGAGATCGAGGAGGCCCGGCAGGTCCTGGAGGAGCGCGCCGAGCAACTCGCGCTGGCCTCCCGGTACAAGAGCGAGTTCCTGGCCAACATGTCGCACGAGCTGCGCACCCCGCTGAACTCGCTGCTGATCCTGGCCAAGCTGCTGTCCGACAACAACGAGGGCAACCTGTCGCCCAAGCAGGTCGAGTTCGCCGACACCATCCACGGCGCCGGTTCCGACCTGCTCCAGCTGATCAACGACATCCTGGACCTGTCCAAGGTCGAGGCGGGCAAGATGGACGTCCGGCCGGCCCGGATCGCCCTGGTCCAGCTGGTCGACTACGTCGAGGCGACCTTCCAGCCGGTCGCGCTGGACAAGAACCTGGAGTTCGGCGTGCGGGTCTCGCCGGCCCTGCCGGTCACCCTGCACACCGACGAGCAGCGGCTCCAGCAGGTGCTGCGCAACCTCATCTCCAACGCGGTGAAGTTCACCGACACCGGCGCCGTCGACTTCTCGATCAGCCCGGCCGGGAAGGGCGCGCCGCAGCACGTGCGCGAGCAGCTGCTGGAGGCGGGCGCGATCCAGGACCCGGACGACCCGCTGATCGCGTTCACGGTCTCCGACACCGGGATCGGCATCCCCGGCAACAAGCTGCGGGAGATCTTCGAACCGTTCCGGCAGGCCGACGGCACCACCAGCCGCAAGTACGGAGGCACCGGGCTCGGGCTGTCGATCAGCCGGGAGATCGCCCGGCTGCTCGGCGGCGAGATCCACGCCGAGAGCGAGCTGGGCAAGGGCTCGACCTTCACCCTGTACCTGCCGCTGCGCGCCGAGGCGCCGGACGCCGCCGGGCAGGCCGCGGCCGCGCTGCGCGCCTCGGTCGGGGTCACCCCGGCCGGGACCCCGGTGCCGGTGGGCGAGAGCCCGGCCGACCACTGGGCCCAGGAGGTGCGCGAGCTGGTCGAGGTCCGCCGCCGGGGCGCGGTCGAGCGCCGCCGCACGGCAGCCCTGGACGCGGCGGCGGACGACCGCGCAGCCGGGGCCCGCGGGGCCGTCGGCGGCCCCGTCGAGGGGCGCGTGGCCGGGGGCCGGGCGGTGGAGGGGCGGATGCCCGAGGCGGCCCCGGTGGCCCGCCCGTCGGGGCGCACCGACACCCGCTTCGGCGGCGAGCAGGTGCTGATCGTCGACGACGACGTCCGCAACGTGTTCGCCCTCACCAGCGTGCTGGAGCAGCACGGCCTGACCGTGCTGTACGCCGAGAACGGCCGCGAGGGCATCGAGATGCTGGAGCAGCACGAGAACGTCGCGCTGGTCCTGATGGACATCATGATGCCGGAGATGGACGGCTACGCGACCACCGAGGCGATCCGCCGGATGCCCCAGTTCGCCGGGCTGCCGATCATCGCGCTGACCGCCAAGGCGATGAAGGGCGACAAGGAGAAGTCCCTGGAGGCCGGCGCCACCGACCACATCACCAAGCCGGTGGAGACCGACCACCTGCTGTCGGTGATGCACGAATGGCTCACCGTCCGGAGGCCCTGAGGGGCCGGAACCGGTGTCCAGCGGGCCCCGGACCCGCCCGAGTTGGGACCGATCGGATGACGGGGGCGTGAATCCCGGAGTACGCTCCAGGATTCACGCCGGTGGGGCGCGCGGTTTGCTGGCGGGGAGGGCCGGGAACCGGGTAGGGTCACCGATCGTTGCGAACAGTGACCGAGTGACAACTCGCTGGTGAGCGTACGCCGGGGCACTGACTGCGCGCCGCTCCGGATCCGGACGCGACGGAGCGATGTGCCGGGCGAGGGGGTGCGGCTAGCATGACCGGGGTAGTGGTGGGCAGTACGCGGGTGCCTTCCCCAGGTAGGCAGGCGACAGGAGGGCGCGTCGTGATGCAGAAGGCGAAGATCCTCCTGGTCGACGACCGGCCGGAGAACCTGCTCGCGCTGGAGGCGATCCTCTCGGCGCTGGACCAGACCCTGGTCCGGGCGGCGTCCGGCGAGGAGGCGCTCAAGGCGCTGCTCACGGACGACTTCGCGGTGATCCTGCTGGACGTCCAGATGCCCGGGATGGACGGCTTCGAGACCGCCGCCCACATCAAGCGCCGTGAGCGCACCCGGGACATCCCGATCATCTTCCTCACCGCGATCAACCACGGCCCGCACCACACCTTCCGCGGCTACGCGGCCGGTGCGGTGGACTACATCTCCAAGCCGTTCGACCCCTGGGTGCTGCGCGCCAAGGTCTCGGTCTTCGTCGACCTCTACATGAAGAACTGCCAGCTGAAGGAGCAGGCCGCGCTGCTGCGGCTGCAGCTGGAGGCGAGCGGTGCCGAGCCGGCCATCGGCGGCGCGCTGCTCGGCGAGCTGTCGGCCCGGCTGGCGGCGGTCGAGGAGCAGGCCGAGTCGCTCACCAAGCAGCTGGACGGCACCGAGGACGGCGGGGTGGCGGCCACCGCGGCGCACCTGGAGCGCAAGCTGGCGGGCCTGCGGCGCGCACTGGACGCGCTGCGCCCCGGCACGGACTGAGCGCGGTCCCACTCGCCCGTCCGGGTGAAACCGGACGGGGTGACGGTGTGTCGGCGACACGTCCCGGGGCCCGGGCGCACGACGTGGGCACAGGTCGTGCGCCCCGGTAGGCTGCTGACCCATGGCCACACGTACGCCCGGAAGCGCGGCACGCAACTCGAGTCCGGGACCGTCCAAGAAGGCCGCGGCGAAGGCTCCGGCCAAGCCGCCCGCCAAGAAGGCGGCCGCGAAGAAGGCCGCCCCGGCGAAGAAGACGGCGGCCAAGGCGCCCGCCCCGCCCTCCGCTCCCGCGCCCCGGCCGATACTCTTCCGCGCCGTGCGCGCCGTCTGGCTCGGCATGGCGCACGGCATCGGCGCGGTCTTCCGGGGCTTCGGCGACGGCGCCAAGAACATGGACCCGGCGCACCGCAAGGACGGCATCGGCCTGCTGCTGCTCGCGCTGGCGCTGGTCACCGCCGCCGGCACCTGGTTCAGCCCGCAGGGCTGGCTGGGCGAGGCGGCCACCAACGTGGTCTCCGGCCTGTTCGGCCGGCTCGACGTGCTGGTCCCGTTCCTGCTGGCCGCCGTCGCGGTCCGGCTGATGCGCCACCCGGAGCTGCCGGAGGCCAACGGCCGGATCATGATCGGCCTGACCACCCTGCTGGTCGGTGTGCTCGGCCTGGTCCACATCGGCTGCGGCGCGCCCGTGATGGGCAGCGGCGCGACCCGGATAAGGACGGCCGGCGGGATCATCGGCTGGGCCGCCTCCACACCGATGATGGCCGCCGCCGGGCCGGCCCTCGCGGTGCCGCTGCTCCTGCTGCTGGCCTTCTTCGGCCTGCTGGTCACCACCGCCACCCCGGTCAACCGGATCCCGGAGCGGATGCGCGCGGTGGGCGTCCGGCTGGGCGTGGTCGAACCCGGCCCGCTGGACGGGACCGGGGAGCGCACGCCGGAGCGCGAACTCTCCAACGAGCCTCCCGAGGACGCCGATCCCTCCGCGCTGCCCTTCACGGTGGACACGGACGGTGACGACCCCTCGGACGAGGTGGCCGCCCGTCGGCGCCGCCGCAAGCGCAAGGCGCCCGACGAGGAGCCCGCCGCCGAGCCGGACATGTTCGCCAAGGAGCCGCTGGACCCGTACACCACCCGCAACCTCGCCGCCGGCGCCGCCGCCGACCTGGACGGCGCGCTGGTCTACGGCGTGCCCGCCTCCTCGGCGGTGGCCGACATGATGCACCAGGTGCAGGACCGCACCGCCCCGCCGGAGGAGCCCGCCGTCCCGGCCGCCCGCACCGGCGGCTCGGACCCCGGAGCCCCGGACGAGCACGGCCCCGCGCCGGTCCGGATGGAGCAGCTCCAGCTCGCGGCGGGCCTCAGCTACGCGCTGCCCCCGCTCGACCTGCTGGAGCGCGGCGGCCCGGCCAAGGCCCGCAGCGCCCTCAACGACGAGGTGGTGGCCCAGCTCACCGGCACCTTCTCCGAGTTCAAGGTGGACGCCCGGGTGACCGGCTTCACCCGTGGCCCGACGGTCACCCGCTACGAGGTCGAGCTCGGCCCCGCGGTCAAGGTCGAGCGGATCACCGCGCTCGCGAAGAACATCGCGTACGCCGTGGCCAGCCCGGACGTGCGGATCATCAGCCCGATCCCGGGCAAGTCCGCGGTCGGCATCGAGATCCCGAACCGGGACCGCGAGATGGTCAACCTCGGCGACCTGCTGCGCTCGCGCACCGCCGCCGAGGACACCCACCCGATGGTCGTCGGCATGGGCAAGGACGTCGAGGGCCACACCGTGATGGCCAACCTCGCCAAGATGCCGCACATCCTGGTGGCCGGCGCGACCGGCGCGGGCAAGTCGTCCTGCATCAACTGCCTGATCACGTCGATCCTCGCCCGGTCCACCCCGGACGAGGTGCGGATGGTGCTGGTCGACCCCAAGCGGGTCGAGCTGACCGCCTACGAGGGCATCCCGCACCTCATCACGCCGATCATCACCAACCCGAAGAAGGCCGCCGAGGCCCTCCAGTGGGTGGTCCGCGAGATGGACATGCGCTACGACGACCTCGCCGCGTTCGGCTTCCGGCACGTCGACGACTTCAACGCGGCGGTCCGGGCCGGCACCGTCACCCCGCCGCTCGGCAGCGAGCGCGAGCTGACGCCGTACCCGTACCTGCTGGTGATCGTCGACGAGCTGGCCGACCTCATGATGGTCGCCCCGCGCGACGTCGAGGACTCGGTGGTCCGGATCACCCAGCTCGCCCGCGCGGCCGGCATCCACCTGGTGCTGGCCACCCAGCGGCCCTCGGTCGACGTGGTCACCGGTCTGATCAAGGCCAATGTGCCGTCCCGGCTCGCCTTCGCCACCTCCGCGATGGCCGACTCCAGGGTCATCCTGGACCAGCCCGGGGCCGAGAAGCTGATCGGCAAGGGCGACGCCCTGTTCCTGCCGATGGGCGCCAGCAAGCCGATCCGCATGCAGGGCGCGTTCGTCACCGAGGCCGAGATCGCCGCCGTGGTCAAGCACTGCAAGGAGCAGCTGTCCGCCGTCTACCGGGACGACGTGATGGTCGGCGGCGGGCCCAAGAAGGAGATCGACGAGGAGATCGGCGACGACCTGGAGCTGCTGATCCAGGCGGCCGAGCTGGTCGTCTCCACCCAGTTCGGCTCCACCTCGATGCTCCAGCGCAAGCTGCGGGTCGGCTTCGCCAAGGCCGGGCGGCTGATGGACCTCATGGAGTCGCGCGGCATCGTCGGACCGAGCGAGGGCTCCAAGGCCCGCGACGTCCTGGTGAAGCCGGACGAGCTGGACGCGGTGATCGTCACCATCCGTGGCTGAGAGCGGCCCGGCACTGATGGGTGTTCACCCGTTGGGACGGGGGTAGGCGGGCGGTGCGGAACCGATCGGATGGGCACCGCGTCCCACGATCGACACCGGACGCGCGGGCGGCGGTGCGGGGACCCCGGGGACGGCGGCCCCCGCACTGACGGGCGGTCAGTGCACGCCCGGCCCCGGGCCGGGGCGGCCGAGCGCATTCGGGCCTGTTCCGCTTGAGAAACGATCCGCCCACGCCCCTAGACTGTTCCCCAGCAGGTGGCCAACCGCTCGAAAGGCGTGCACCGTGACCATCGGCAAGTCCCCCGACCGCGAGAACGCCCCGTCCTCCGCCCAGCCCGCCGGCGCCGCGGAACAGGCGGCCGATGCCCCGAGCATCGGCCGGGTGCTGTCCGCCGCCCGGATCGAGGCCGGACTCACGGTGGACCAGGTGAGCAGTGCCACCCGGGTCCGGGTGCCGATCGTGCACTCCATCGAGGAGGACGACTTCGGCCGGTGCGGTGGCGACTTCTACGCCCGCGGCCACATCCGCGCGATCGCCCAGCTGGTCGGCGTCGACGGCGAGGCGCTGGTGGCCCGCTACGACGACGCGCACGGCGGCTCGCCGGCCTCCAAGCGGCCCACCGAGCTGATCGAGAGCGGCCCGATCAAGGTCCCCGGCCGGGGCCGGCCGAACTGGACGGTGGCGATGGTCGCGGCGATCGTCGCGGTGGTCGGGATCATCGGCTTCAACCTGGTGAACGGGAAGACCGTCCCCGGCACCACCGGCTCGGCCAGCGCCCCGCTGCCCTCCGGCTCCGGCACCGGCTCGGTCGCCCCGGTGGCCCCCGCGTCCACCCCGGCCGTGCAGCCGCCCGCGCCGGCGCCCAGTGCCCCCGCGATCGCCGCCGCCCCCGCCGACAAGGTCACCGTGAAGCTGGTCGCCGAGAAGGACACCAGCTGGGTCTCGGCGGTGGACGGCACCGGGAAGTCGCTGTTCCAGAACAACATCGAGGAAGGCCAGGACCAGACCTTCACCGACCCCAAGCAGATCAAGCTGGTGATCGGCAACGCGGGCGCCGTGCACGTGTACGTCAACGGCAAGGACCTCGGACCGGCGGGCAAGAACGGCCAGGTGGTGCACGTCACGTACACCCCCGGCGACCCGCAGGCGGGCTGATCGCGGGGGCCGGCCGCCCCGGGCGGAACTGGTCGAACGGGGCGCGCGGCCTCCGGGGCGAACGGCTCCGGCGGTCGCGCGTTAATCTTGGCCCTATGCCTGAACGCCGTACTGTCGCCCTTGTCACGCTCGGATGCGCCCGCAACGAGGTGGACTCCGAGGAACTCGCCGGGCGACTGGAAGCCGACGGCTGGTTGCTCGTGGACGACGCCGCCGAAGCCGACGTCGCCGTCGTCAACACCTGCGGCTTCGTCGAAGCCGCCAAGAAGGACTCCGTCGACGCCCTGCTGGAGGCGAACGACCTCAAGGACCACGGCCGCACCCAGGCCGTGGTCGCGGTCGGCTGCATGGCCGAGCGCTACGGCAAGGAGCTGGCCGAGGCGCTGCCCGAGGCCGACGGAGTGCTCGGCTTCGACGACTACGCCGACATCTCCGACCGCCTGCAGACCATCCTGTCCGGCGGCCACCACGCGCCGCACATCCCCCGCGACCGCCGCAAGCTGCTGCCGCTGAGCCCCGTCGAGCGCCAGGCGGCCGCCGCCGAGGTCGCCGTGCCGGGCCACGGCGCCCCCGAGGACCTGCCGGAGGGCGTGGCGCCCGCCTCCGGGCCGCGCACCCTGCGCAAGCGCCTGGACGACAGCCCGGTCGCCTCCGTCAAGCTCGCCTCCGGCTGCGACCGGCGCTGCTCGTTCTGCGCCATCCCGGCCTTCCGCGGCTCGTTCATCTCCCGCCGCCCCTCCGACGTGCTGCACGAGGCCCAGTGGCTGGCCGAGCAGGGCGTCCGCGAGGTCGTGCTGGTCAGCGAGAACAACACCTCGTACGGCAAGGACCTCGGCGACATCCGGCTGCTGGAGACCCTGCTCGGCGAGATCGCCGCGATCGACGGCGTCGAGCGGGTCCGGGTCTCCTACCTGCAGCCCGCCGAGATGCGCCCCGGGCTGATCGAGGCGATGACCGGCACCGAGGGCGTGCTGCCCTACTTCGACCTGTCGTTCCAGCACTCCGCCCCGGCGGTGCTGCGCCGGATGCGCCGCTTCGGCTCCACCGACCAGTTCCTGGAACTGCTCGGCACCATCCGCGGCAAGGCCCCGCAGGCCGGCGCCCGGTCCAACTTCATCGTGGGCTTCCCCGGCGAGACCGAGGAGGACTTCGCCGAGCTGGAACGGTTCGTCACGCACGCCGGGCTGGACGCGATCGGCGTCTTCGGCTACTCCGACGAGGAGGGCACCGAGGCCGCCACCTACGGCGACAAGCTGCCCGAGGACGTGGTCGCCGACCGGCTGGCCCGGCTCAGCCGGCTCGCCGAGGAGATGACCGCCCAGCGGGCCGAGCAGCGGATCGGCACCGAGGTCGAGGTGCTGGTCGAGTCGGTCGACGGCGACCTGGTGGAGGGCCGCGCCGCCCACCAGGCGCCCGAGACGGACGGCCTCACCACGCTCGTCGGCGTCGAGGACCCCGAGGTCGGGCGGTTCTACCGGGCCAAGGTCGTCGCCAGCGAGGGCGTCGACCTGGTCGCCGAGGCGCTGGAGCAGGTGCGGGTCCTCCGGGCACCGGGAGCCGGGGAATGACCCAGGGGCCCGGCGCCCCGACCGCGGCCCACCCGGGCAGGCCGGCGGCCGCGGTGCCCCCGGCGCCGGGGATCTGGAACATCGCGAACGTGCTGACCATGGTCCGGCTGCTGCTGGTCCCGGTCTTCGTCGCGCTGCTCTTCGCCGAGGGCGGCCACGACCCCAAGTGGCGCTCGGTGGCCTGGGCCTCCTTCGCGATCGCGATGATCACCGACCTGTTCGACGGCGAGCTGGCCCGGCGCAAGGGCCTGGTCACCGACTTCGGCAAGATCGCCGACCCGATCGCCGACAAGGCGATCATGGGCGCGGCGCTGATCGGCCTCTCGGTGCTGGGCGACCTGCCGTGGTGGATCACCGTGGTGATCCTGGCCCGCGAGCTGGGCATCACGCTGATGCGGTTCTGGGTGATCCGCTTCGGGGTGATCCCGGCCAGCCGGGGCGGCAAGCTCAAGACGCTCACCCAGGGCATCGCGGTCGGCATGTACGTCCTGGAGCTGACCGGCTGGATGGCCACCGCCCGGGCCGTGCTGATGGGCGTCGCGGTGCTGCTGACCGTCGGCACCGCGCTGGACTACGTGGGGCAGGCCGTGCGGCTGCGCCGGGAGGGCCTGGCGGCGCAACGCCCGCGCGGGTGACACGGCGCGGATCCGGGCCCCGGCCGCTCCCCGGGCCCCAGAATGGCGGGTACTCCGGGACGGGCCCGGGGGAGCGCGAGGGAGGGACGTCGGGATGAGTGGTGCAGCCGAGGCCGCGGGGACCGGGGCCGCCGACTACCGGCTGGCAGAGCGGGCGCACACCGCGCTGCGGGCCCGGGGCGGCACGGTGGCCGTCGCGGAGTCGCTGACCGGCGGGCTGCTGGCGGCCGCGCTGGTGGACGTCCCCGGGGCGTCGGCGACCTTCCGGGGCTCGGTGACCGCCTACGCGACCGAACTGAAGGCCTCGGTGCTGGGCGTCGACGAGGGGCTGCTGGACGTCCACGGCCCGGTCCACCCGGTGGTGGCCCGGCAGATGGCCGAGGGCGTGCGCAAGCTGCTCGGGGCGACCTACGGGGTCGCGACGACCGGGGTGGCCGGCCCGGAGCCGCAGGACGGCCGGCCGGTCGGCACGGTACACCTCGCGGTCGCCGGTCCGGGGGGAACTCTGGTCAGTTCGCCACGGTTGTCCGGAGGGCGTGCCACAATCCGTCACAGGGCGGTGACCGCCGCTCTGGAGCTGCTCGTCGGGCGGCTCCCGTCCGGTACGCCCGCGCACTGAACCGTCGTCCGCACCTCCGTCACCGTCCTTCCCGCCGGTCACCCGTCACCCCCGTCCCCGGTCCTCGTCGGGGGCCGTCCGCCGGGATCCCGGCCGAACCGGGATCCGCCGAACCGGCGTGCGGGCATCGCACATCTGGAGGATCGTGTTACATCGGAGTGCCTGGTTGGGCAGAAACCAGGTGGCGAGCGAGTGGCGTAGCGGTGGCCGAGTGCCGCCCGGAGGGTACGACGACGTGCCCGCCGACCCGGGTGCGACACCGAAACAGGGGAGGGGACAGCCTTGCAGCCCAGAGTGAACACGACCATGGTCCCCGCACGCGAAGCGGGCAAGGCGGTACGGTGGGGGCGTGACATCTCGATCCGCAGTCCGAGGAGGGAGGCACCGATGATCCTGCTCCGTCGCCTACTGGGCGATGTACTGCGTCGGCAGCGCCAGCGCCAGGGCCGCACACTCCGCGAGGTGTCGGCGGCCGCCAGGGTTTCGCTCGGATACCTCTCCGAGGTCGAGCGGGGACAGAAGGAGGCCTCCTCGGAGCTGCTCTCCGCCATCTGCGACGCGCTCGACGTCCGGATGTCCGAGGTCATGCGCGAGGTCAGCGACGAACTGTCGCTCGCCGAACTTGCGGCGATGGCCACCCTCTCCGAAGGTGAACTGCTGAGGCCGGTGCTCGAACCGGTTCCGCTGCCGGCTCCCGGCACCGACCGGGCGAACATGTCGCCCAAGGCCGCCGCGATGGACGTGGTCGCCGCCTGACCTGGCCTCGGTACGGGCCCCATCCGGCCCGGGTTGAGCGAAGGAGGCGGTCGTGCGCAGTGCGGCGGTGACGTGTGCCGGGGCCCGAATACGGTCCCGGCGGGTGCGGTTCCGGCCGGTCCGCTCGGGCCTGGCGCTGCTGGCGGTCCTGGCCGGCGGGTTCGGTTGGTGGCTGGCGGACGGCTCAGGGCACCTGCCCGGCGGTGCGGCGCTCGGCCTGCTGGCGGCCGGCGGCTGGGGGCTCGGACTGATCCCGGTCCACGCCGACTGGCGGTCCACCGGGCCGTCGCGGCAGCGGACGGACGAGCCGGACGCCTTGGCGGAGACACGGTGGGAGGCGCCCCGGACGGGGTGAACAAGACGCGGACGAGGGCCGTGGGACCGATCGGTCCCACGGCCCTCGTCGTCCTTCCGGCCCCCGGTTGCCTTCCGGCCTCCGGGAGTTCCTGGCTCAGGGGCGCAGCCGCAGGCCGCGTGGAGTGGCGTGGAAGCCCGCCTGCTCCAGGGCGGCGCCGAGCGCCGACCCGAGGGCCGGTTCGCCGTTGGCCCGCTCGACGGTGACGCTGCCCAGCGCCCCGGCCCGGGCCGCCCCGGCCAGCGCCTGCGCCGCCGCGGCCAGGAGGGCCTCCTCCTGCGCCCAGGCCAGCAGCGACTTCCCGCCGCGCTCCACGTACAGGCACAGCTCGCCGTCGACCAGCACCACCAGGGCACCGGCCTTCCGGCCCGGCCGGTGCGCCTTGCCCGTCGCCTCGGCGGACCCGGCGGGCGGTTCGGGCCAGGGCAGCGCGGCGCCGTAGGCGTTGGCCGGGTCGGCGGCGGCCAGCACCAGGGCCTGCGGGGGCTCGGCGGACGGGGCGGCCGGCCACTCGGTGCCCCGGGCCCGGTCCAGCCGGCCGCTGACCGAACGCAGCCGGTCGGCCGCGCCCTCCATGGCGAACTGGGCGCCGCCCAGCCCCTCCACGAAGTAGCCCCGGCGGGTCCGGCCGCGCTCCTCCATGGCCGCGAGCACCCGGTAGACCCCGGCGAAGCCGCCCGGGATCCGCTCGGCGGCGACCGTGCCCCGGGTGAGCAGGCCGTGCCGGTCCAGCAGGTTCTGCGCCTGGGCGGTGGCCCGGACGGTCGGGTCGGCGGCGAACGCGGGCAGCAGCGACCACCGGCCGCCGACCGTCGGGGGGCCGCTGCGCAGCGCGCCGCCGACCCGGCCGAAGGGGCGCCCGGCGCCGCCGAAGCGGCCGCGCGGGGTGGCCCGGGGCGCCCGGTGGGCGGTGGCTCCGGCCGTCCGGCCGGAGCCGAGCAGGGCGCGCAGCGGGGCCAGGGTGTCGTTGCTGACGTAGCCGGCCCAGACGAGGTCCCACAGGGCCTCGACGACCTCCGGCTCGGGCGTCTCCGGGAGGTGGGCGGTCAGTTGGCGGAAGAACAGTCCGTAGCCGCCGGTCAGTGCCTCCAGCAGGGCGGTGTGCACCGGGGTGACGGTGGGCGGCACCGGTTCGGGGCGCAGCAGGTGGGCGTTCTCGGCCAGGTGCAGGCTGATCCAGCCGTCCTTGCCGGGCAGCGCGCCGGCGCCGGCCCAGCCGATCTCGCCGGCCGCCATCAGTTCGTCGAGCAGGCCGGGGGAGTAGTCGGCGAGCCGGGCCGGGAGGATCAGCTTCTCCAGGGCGGAGGCGGGCAGGGCGGTGCCCTGGAGCTGTTCGACCACCCGGAGCAGGCCGTCCGGGCCGCGCAGCCGGTGGCCGGCCAGGTGCTGCCACTGGGGCAGGAAGGCGGCCAGGGCGCGCGGCGGGACGGGTTCGACCTCCTGGCGCAGCGCGGCCAGTGAGCGGCGGCGCAGGCGGCGCAGGACCTCGGCGTCGCACCACTCGACCGTGGCGGTGTGGCTCTCCACCGGGGTGAACTCGCCCTGGACCAGGCGGCCGGTGGCGGTCAGGCGGTGCAGGGTGCCGGTGACCACGGCGGTGCCCAGGCCGTAGCGGGCGGCGGCCTCGGCGGCGGTGAACGGGCCGTGGGTGCGGGCGTGCCGGGCGAGCAGGTCGCCCAGCGGGTCCTTGACCGGTTCGGTGAACGCCTCGGGCACGCCGACCGGCAGCGGGGTGCCGAGGGCGTCGCGCAGCCGGCCGGCGTCCTCGATGGCGGCCCAGCGCTGCTCGCCGCCGATCCGGACCTGGATCACCCGGCGGGCGGCCTCCAGTTCGAGGGCCCAGAGCGGTTCGGCGCCGCGGGCGGTCAGTTCGGCCTCGCTGAGCGGGCCGAGCAGGCGCAGCGCGTCGGCGACGCCCTCGGCGTCCTTGATCCGGCGTTCGGGGGTGAGCCGCTGGAGTTCGGCCTCCAGCTCGGCGAGGACCTGCGGGTCGAGCAGTTCGCGCAGCTCGGCCTGGCCGAGGAGTTCGGACAGCAGCCGGGAGTCCAGCGAGAGGGCGGCGGCGCGGCGTTCGGCGAGCGGGGAGTCGCCCTCGTAGAGGAACTGGGCGACGTAGCCGAAGAGCAGTGAGCGGGCGAACGGGGAGGGTTCGGGGGTGGTGACCTCGACCAGCCGGACGGCGCGGGATTCGAGGTCCCCCATCAGCTCGACCAGGCCGGGCACGTCGAAGACGTCCTGGAGGCACTCGCGGACGGCCTCCAGCACGATCGGGAAGGAGCCGTACTCGGCGGCGACCTCCAGCAGTTGGGCGGCGCGCCGGCGCTGCTGCCAGAGCGGGGTGCGCTTGCCGGGGTTGCGGCGCGGGAGCAGCAGGGCGCGGCCGGCGCACTCGCGGAAGCGGGAGGCGAACAGGGCGGAGCCGCCGACCTGGTCGGTGACCAGCTGTTCGATCTCCTGCGGGTCGAACAGGGCGGCGTCGGCGCCGACCGGGGCGTCGTCGGTGACCGGCTCGTCGGGCTTGGCGGAGGGGAAGTCGAGAAGGTCGGCGTCCGGGAGCCGGAGCACGATGCCGTCGTCGGCGTGCATGACCTGCGGGTCGAGGCCGTGCTTCTCGCGCAGCCGGGCGGCGAGGGCGAGCGCCCAGGGGGCGTGCACCTGGGCGCCGAAGGGGGAGTGCACGACGATCCGCCAGTCGCCGAGCTCGTCGCGGAAGCGCTCGACCACGATGGTGCGGTCGTCGGGGAGGTGGCCGCAGGCGGCGCGCTGCTCGGCGAGGTAGTCGAGGAGGTTGCCGGCGGCCCAGTCGTCCAGGCCGGCCTGCTTCAGCCGGGCGGTGGCGGTCTGCGGGTCGAGCGCGCCGAGTTCGCGGGTGAAGGCGCCGAGGGCGCGGCCGAGTTCGAGCGGGCGGCCGAGGCTGTCGCCCTTCCAGAACGGGAGCCGGCCGGGGATGCCGGGGGCCGGGGTGACCATCACCTTGTCGTGGGTGATCTCCTCGATCCGCCAGGAGGTGGTGCCGAGGGTGAAGACGTCGCCGACCCGGGACTCGTAGACCATCTCCTCGTCCAGCTCTCCCACCCGTCGCCCGCCACCACCCTTCTTGGAGTCCGTGCCGGCGATGAAGACGCCGAACAGGCCCCGGTCGGGGATGGTTCCGCCGGAGGTGACGGCGAGCCGCTGGGCGCCGGGGCGTCCGCTGACGGTGCCGGCCACCCGGTCCCAGACCAGGCGGGGGCGCAGCTCGGCGAAGGCGTCCGAGGGGTAGCGGCCGGCCAGCATGTCGAGCACCGCGTCGAAGGCGGACTGCGGGAGGGTGGCGAACGGCGCGGCCCGGCGGACGGCGGTGAGCAGCTCGTCGACCTGCCAGGTGTCCATCGCGGTCATCGCGACCAGCTGCTGGGCGAGCACGTCGAGCGGGTTGCGCGGGATGCGCAGCGCCTCGATCCGCCCGGCCCGCATCCGCTCGGTGACCACCGCGGACTGCACCAGGTCGCCCCGGTACTTGGGGAAGACCACGCCGGTGGAGACCGCGCCGACCTGGTGGCCGGCCCGGCCGACCCGCTGGAGGCCGGAGGCGACCGAGGGCGGGGACTCGACCTGGACCACCAGTTCGACGGCGCCCATGTCGATGCCGAGCTCCAGGCTGGAGGTGGCGACCACGGCGGGCAGCCGGCCGGCCTTGAGCTCCTCCTCGACCAGGGCCCGCTGTTCCTTGGAGACCGAGCCGTGGTGGGCGCGGGCGATCACCGCCGGGGCGCCCTTGGTGGCGCCGGAGCCGCCCATCAGCTGGGCGGGGGCGTGCGCCTCGGGCAGCGCGGTGCCGGTGGCGCGTTCGTGGGCGATCTCGTTCAGCCGGTTGCAGAGCCGCTCGGCGAGGCGCCGGGAGTTGGCGAAGACGATGGTCGAGCGGTGGGCCTGGACGAGGTCGACGATCCGTTCCTCGACGTGCGGCCAGATCGACGCGCCCCCGGCCTGGCGGCCGGGAGGTGCCCCCGGGCCCTGCGGGTCGCTCTCGGCCGCGCCGCCGAGTGCGGGGGCGGTGGGCAGGTCGTCGAGGTCGGGGACGGGGACGACCACGGAGAGGTCGAACTCCTTGGCGGCGGGCGGCTGGACCACCTCGGCGCCGCGTCCGGGGCTGAGGAAGCGGGCCACCTCCTCGACCGGCCGGACGGTGGCGGACAGGCCGATCCGGCGGGCCGGGCGGTCGAGCAGCTCGTCCAGCCGCTCCAGGGAGAGCGCGAGGTGGGCGCCGCGCTTGGTGCCGGCGACCGCGTGCACCTCGTCCAGGATCACGGTGTCGATGCCGCGCAGGGCGTCCCGGGAGGCGGAGGTGAGTAGCAGGAAGAGCGACTCGGGGGTGGTGATGAGGATGTCCGGCGGGTGGGTGGCGAAGCGGCGGCGGTCGGCGGCGGGTGTGTCGCCGGAGCGGATGGCGACCTGGACGTCGGGTTCGGGCAGGCCGAGCCGGACGGCGGCCTGGCGCAGGCCGGCCAGCGGGGCACGGAGGTTGCGCTCGACGTCGACCGCGAGGGCCTTGAGCGGGGAGACGTAGAGGACCCGGCAGCGGCGTCTGGATTCGGCGGGGGGCGGGGTGCTGCTGAGCCGGTCCAGGGCGGACAGGAAGGCCGCGAGGGTCTTGCCGGAGCCGGTGGGGGCGACCACCAGGACGTCGGTGTCCCGGGCGATGGCGCGCCAGGCCTCGGCCTGGGCGGTGGTGGGCGCGGAGAAGGCGCCGCCGAACCAGGCCCGGGTGGCGGGGGCGAAGCCGGCCAGCGGGTCGGCCGGGGGCGGGGTCGGGTGCGCGGTCGCCATGTCCCCATGGTGCCCGGTGGCACCGACAAGGGGGCGGGTCCGACGGGGCCGGTGGCCGGTCCGGGGTCGTGGCCGCCGGGGACGGTGGCCGTTCGGGGCAACCGGGAAGGCGGAGCGGACAATCGGCTCATATCGTGATGATTCAGTCATTGTGATGCTCCTGTGAAGACCAGCCCTCCGGTGGCCGGCCGCCCCGGTGCGGCCGCCGGGACCGACGAGCGGAGGCCGTGCCATGGCGCAGGCGGACCCGTCCGGCTCCCGTCCCGCCCCGGTCCCCGTCCGGGTGGCCGGGCCGGCCGGGGGCGCCCGGCGCCGGGGCCGGGGCCGGGGGCCGCTGCGGGTCCTGCTCGTGATGCTGCTCACCGCGCTGGTCGCCGGCGGCGCCGTGCCGTACGTCGCCGGGCCGGGGCGGGCCTACCTCAGCTACCTGGTCCTCGCCGAGCGGGCGGACGCCGAGGGGGCCGGCCGGGCGGCGGAGCAGGCCCGGGCGGCCGGCGGGCAGGTCGTCCAGGAGTACCCGCAGATCGGGGTGGTGCTGGCGTACGCCGCCGGGGGCTTCGCCGAGAAGGTGCGCGGGCGGCCCGGGGTGGCCGCCGTCGGGGCCACCCGCACCGCGCCGGTGCCCGGCCCGCCCCGGTCGGTGGACGGCGCGGGCGACTTCCGGACCGGCGGCGGCGCGGGACGCGGTGCGGGCGACGGCGTCGAGGGCGGGGCCGGCGAGGCCGACACCACCGTCACGGTCCCCGACCCCGGCGAGCGCGACGCCTGGAACCTCGCGCTGCTCGGCGCCGCCCCCGGCGCGGCCGCGGACACCACCCGCCCGCCGCACGGCCCGGACACCCCCGGCGCCGACGCCCTGCGGAAGGTGCTGGTCGCCGTCCTCGACTCCGGCGTCGACGACACCCACCCCGACCTGCGCGCCGCCGTCGACCCGAAGAGTTCCGCCTCCTGCACCGACGGCCGTCCCGACGCCCGCACCGGCTCCTGGCGACCCGACGCCGGGGTCGGCGAGAGCGGCCACGGCACCCACGTCGCCGGGATCGTCGGCGCCGCCCGGGACGGCCGCGGTGTCAGCGGGGTCGCGCCCGGCGTGCGGATCGCCGCCGTCCGGCTGCTCGGCCCGCTCGGCCAGTACTACGCCGAGAACATCGTCTGCGGCATGCTCTGGGCCGCCGACCACGGCGCCCGGGCGATCAACAACAGCTACTTCGCCGACCCGTGGAAGTACAACTGCCCCGACGACCCCGACCAGGCGGCGCTGACCGCCGCCGTCGGCCGGGCCGTCGACTACGCCCGCCGGCGGGGCGCGGTGGTGGTCGCCTCGGCCGGCAACGACGCGCAGGACCTCGGCGCCGGCCGCACCGACGAGCGCAGCCCCAACGACCGTACCGGCGGACCGCCGTTGTCCCGCTCCCTCGGCCCCGAGTGCGTCCGGCTGCCCGGCGAGCTGCCCGGGGTGGTCACCGTGACCGCCCTCGACCGGGACGGCCGCCCGTCCGCCTACACCAACCACGGGCGCGGCCGGGTCTCGCTGGCCGCCCCCGGCGGGAACCCGGACGGCGGGGTCCAGGGCGCGGTGGTCTCCGACTGGCCCGGCGGCCGGTACGCCGCGCTGGCCGGCACCTCGATGGCCGCCGCACACGTCACCGGCGCGGTCGCGGTGGCCGCCGCGCTGCACCCGGACTGGGACTCCGACCGGCTCGCCGCCCTGCTGGCCGCCACCGCGGACGCCGCCTGCCCGCCCGGCCCGCACGCCTGCGGCGACCGCGAGTACTACGGCGCCGGGGCGCTGGTCCTGCCGCGCTGAGCCGGCGGCCCGGAAAACCGGGTGACGGACCGGGACGGACGGGCGACGATCGGGGGATGGACGTCTTCCTCACCACCGAGCGGCTGGTGCTGCGCCGCTTCACCGCCGCCGACGTGGACGCGCTGGTCGACCTGGACGCCGACCCGGAGGTCACCCGCTACCTCACCGGCGGGCGGCCCACCCCGCGCGAGGTGGTCGAGTCCGCGCTGCTCCCGCTCTACCTCGAGCACTACCGCCGCTACGGCGACCTCGGCTGGTGGGCGGCCGAGGAGCGGGAGGGCGGGGCCTTCCTCGGCTGGTTCGAGTTCCGGCCGCTGGACGGCCGCACCGAGGTCGAGCTGGGCTACCGGCTGCGCCGCCCGGCCTGGGGGCGGGGCTACGCCACCGAGGGCGCCCGGGCGCTGATCCGCCGGGGCTTCACCGGGCTCGGCGTGGAACGGGTGGTGGCGTACACCATGGCGGTCAACCGCGGCTCGCGGCGGGTGATGGAGAAGGCCGGGCTCTCGTACGTGCGGACCTTCCACGAGGACCACCCGGAGGCGATCCCGGGCAGCGAGCACGGCGAGGTCGAGTACGCCCTGACCGCGGCCGACTGGCACCCGTAGGAGGGGCGGCGGGGCCGTCCGGCGGTCCGGGATACTGGTGGGCATGAGGCTGACGGAGTTCTGGCGGCGGATGTACGCGCACTTCGGCGAGGCGTACGCGGAGTCCTTCGCGAGCGACCACGTGATGAGCGAGCTCGGCGGGCGGACGGTCCGCCAGGCGCTGGAGGCGGGCTGGGAGGCCAAGGACGTCTGGCGGGTGGTCTGCGACACCCAGGGCGTCTCCTCTGTGCTCCGCTGACCCGGTCCGGCCCCGGACACCGTCCGCGGTTCGCGTCCGATGCTCGAACACGCGTCGGGCATGGGTCAGACTGTGCGGGTGGCAAGCAGTGCAGAACAGCAGAATTCGGACAGGTCGGCGCAGGTCGTCGACGAGGTCGCGGGCCCTACGCCCGCCTCCCCGCCTCCCGGGCCGGCCCCCGCCCGCACCCCGGGGGACGGCCTCTGGGGTTCCGGGATGCCGCGGTGGCTGCCCCGGGCGATGGTGCTGGCGCTGGTCATGGTCGGGCTCTTCCAGCTCGCCGACTGGGCCTTCCACGAGCTGATCGACCTCTTCGTGATGCTGCTGGTCTCCTTCTTCCTGTCGCTGGCGCTGGAGCCGGCGGTGGACCGGATGGCCGCGCGCGGAGTGCGCCGCGGGGTGGGCACCTTCCTGGTCTTCGTCGCGGTGGCGATCGCCGTCGGCGGCTTCCTGACCGCGCTCGGCACCCTGCTGGTCGACCAGGTGGCGAAGATCGCGAGCGACCTCCCGCACCTGCTCGACAACCTGATCGCCTGGATCAACAGCACCTTCCACCAGGACCTCTCGGTGGACGAGCTGCAGAAGAAGCTGCTCAAGGACTCCGGCGCGATCGAGAACTACGCGCAGCAGGCCGCGGACAACGTCTGGGGCGTCTCCTCGACCCTGATCGGCGGACTGTTCCAGGCGTTCACGGTCGGTCTGTTCACCTTCTACTTCACCGCGGACGGCCCCCGGGTGCGGCGGACCGTCTGCTCGATGCTGCCGCCCGCCAAGCAGGCCGAGGTGCTGCGCGCCTGGGAGATCGCGCTGGCCAAGACCGGCGGCTACCTCTACTCCCGGGCCCTGCTCGCGGTCGCGTCGGCGCTCGCGCACTGGGTGATGTTCGCGCTGCTGGACCTGCCGTACGCGGCGGCGCAGGCGGTCTGGGTCGGCGTCATGTCGCAGTTCGTGCCGACCATCGGCACCTACCTGGCGGGGGCGCTGCCGGTCCTGGTGGCGCTCACCACCGACCAGCCGGTGGACGCGGTCTGGGTGCTGGTGTTCGTGGTGGTCTACCAGCAGATCGAGAACTACCTGCTGCACCCGCGGATCACCGCGAAGACGGTGGACGTGCACCCGGCGGTGGCGTTCGGCGCGGTGATCGCGGGCGCGGCGCTGCTGGGCGGGGTCGGCGCGCTGATCGCCATCCCGGCGGCGGCCACCCTGCAGGGCTTCGTCGGCACGTACGTGCGGCGGTACGAGGTGACCGACCCGCGGATCGACCGCGGCGAGCAGCGCCGGCAGCGGCGGGAACTGCGCCGGGAGGCGGCGCGCAGGCTGCGTCGGATGGTCGGCGCGGACTCCGGGGACTCCGGCGACTCCGGGGGCGCGGAGCGGCCGTAGGGCTCGAACGGGCTCGAACGGGTCCGGAGCGGGGCCGGAGCGGGGCCGGAGCGGGGCCGAAGTGGGTCCGGAGTGGGTCCGGACCGACGGCTCGAACGGCCCCGGCTTGATTCGAACACTTGTTCTTTGTACTCTCCGGCGCAGAGTTCTCCCCAGGCTGAGCCCGGTCGGAGCCGATTGTCGGTGGGACGCGCTAGCGTCGAGGACGATGAAGCGCACAGCACAGAACCCGAGGGTGGAAGCCATGGCAGGTACGGACCGCGAGAAGGCCCTTGAGACGGCGCTCGCCCAGATCGAGCGGCAGTTCGGCAAGGGCTCGGTGATGCGCCTCGGCGAGAAGGCCAACGAGCCCGTCGAGGTGATCTCCACCGGGTCCACCGCCCTGGACGTCGCCCTCGGGGTCGGCGGCATCCCGCGCGGCCGAGTGATCGAGATCTACGGCCCCGAGTCCTCCGGAAAGACCACGCTGACCCTGCACCTGGCGGCCAACGCCCAGAAGGCCGGCGGCACGGTCGCCTTCGTCGACGCGGAGCACGCGCTCGACCCGGAG
Source organism: Kitasatospora sp. NPDC058032 (assembly GCF_042885845.1). Classification (NCBI taxonomy): domain Bacteria; kingdom Bacillati; phylum Actinomycetota; class Actinomycetes; order Kitasatosporales; family Streptomycetaceae; genus Kitasatospora; species Kitasatospora sp. NPDC058032. Next base: position 27,951 of record NZ_JBHVRK010000018.1, read on the forward strand.
TACGCCAAGAAGCTCGGCGTGGACACCGACGCCCTGCTGGTCAGCCAGCCGGACACCGGTGAGCAGGCCCTGGAGATCACCGACATGCTGATCCGCTCCGGCGCGATCGACCTGGTGATCATCGACTCCGTGGCGGCGCTGGTCCCGCGCGCGGAGATCGAGGGCGAGATGGGCGACTCGCACGTCGGTCTGCAGGCCCGTCTGATGAGCCAGGCGCTGCGGAAGATCGCCGGTGCGCTGAACCAGTCGAACACCACCGCGATCTTCATCAACCAGCTGCGCGAGAAGATCGGCGTGATGTTCGGCTCGCCGGAGACCACGACCGGTGGCCGGGCGCTGAAGTTCTACGCCTCGGTCCGTCTGGACATCCGCCGGATCGAGACCCTGAAGGACGGCACCGAGGCGGTCGGCAACCGCACCCGCGTCAAGGTCGTCAAGAACAAGGTCGCCGCGCCGTTCAAGCAGGCCGAGTTCGACATCCTCTACGGCGTGGGCATCAGCCGCGAGGGCGGACTGATCGACATGGGCGTCGAGCACGGCTTCATCCGCAAGTCGGGCGCCTGGTACACCTACGAGGGCGACCAGCTCGGCCAGGGCAAGGAGAACGCCCGCAACTTCCTGCGGGACAACCCGCAGCTGGCCGACGAGATCGAGCGCAAGATCAAGGGCAAGCTGGGCATCGGCCCGAAGGTCGAGGAGCCGGCCGGGGCCGAGGCCGCGGATGCCGGCGAGGGCGCGGCCAAGCCGATCACCGCGACCGCCGCCAAGACGGCCGCGGCGAAGAAGACGGCGGCGGCCGCCAAGGCCTGAGCCGTTGACGCAGCACAGTGGGCCGACCGGCCCGGAGGACGACGACTACGGGCCGCCGGACTGGTTCGCGGCCGTGGCCGAACCGGAACCCGCTTCGGAGCCCGCGCCCGAGCGCGCGGCGGGGCGCGTCCGGTCCGCGCGGCGGCCTGCGGCGCGCCCGGCGGACGTCGGCGAGCTCGGGCTCGTCTCCGCCTCCGAGCTGCCGGCCGGACGGCGTCGGCGCCGCTCGGCGCTGGTGGCGGAGCAGCCCCCCGGCCGGTCGGCCGGTGAGGGCGAGGGGGCCGACGGGGGCGACGGAGCGGGGGCGGCCGGTCACGGGGGTGCGGCCGCCCCCGCCCCGGCGTTCCCCGCGGAACGGCCGAGGCGGCGCTCCGGCCGTACCCGGCGCGGGGGGACCGGGGAGGGCGCCGGAGGCGACGACGACGGCGCGGGCGCGGACGAGCGATCCGGCGGTGGGTCCCGGCGCGGCCGGGCCGAGGAGCCGGCCGATCCCGAGTCCCGGGCCCGGGACATCTGCCTGCGGCTGCTCACCGGCGCGGCCAAGACCCGCAAGCAGCTCGCCGACGCCCTGCGCAAGCGGGAGATCCCGGACGAGGTCGCCGAGGAGGTGCTGACCCGGCTGGAGGAGGTCGGGCTGATCGACGACGCGGCCTTCGCCCGGGCCTGGGTGGAGTCCCGGCACAGCGTGCGGGGCCTGTCCCGGCGCGCGCTGGCCCAGGAGCTGCGGACCAAGGGGGTTTCCGGCGAGCTCGCCGAGCAGGCCCTCGCCCAGCTCGACCCGGACGACGAGACCGAGGCGGCCCGCGCCCTGGTCGAGCGCCGGCTGCGGACCACCCGGGGCCTGGAGCGGCAGACCCGCACCCGCCGGCTGGTCGGCGTGCTCGCCCGGCGCGGCTACTCCGAAGGGCTGGCGTTCCGGGTCGTCCGGGAGGCGCTGGACGAGGAGGAGAGCGGTGCGGGGGAGTGGGACGGGGCGCACGGGGACACGGCGTACGAGGACTGAGGCCCGGGTCGCCCGGGGTTACCCGAGGGTTGGTCAACTGCCTGGCCAGTCTTGACCGTTTCGTAACCCGCGCCTAGCCTCGCACTCAGTGCGGGAGCACGTCGATCATCCCTCGGCCACCCCCGGCCGCGCTCCCGGCCGTGCCTGCACCCGTGTGGTTCCGGGCCGGTCGCGCGACGGTCCCGGGCGGCGTGCCGCGACGGGACGGGGAGTGGGCAGCATGAGGACCGCGGTGAGCGCCGGATCGGCCGCCTCCTTGCTGGCGGTGGCCGTGCTGGCGGCCCTGGTGACGGCCTGGCTGCTGGCCCGGCGGTTCCGCGGCGCGCAGCGCCGGGCCGCCGCCGAGACCGAGCGGGCGCGGCGGCAGGCCGAGCGGCAGGCGGACCGGCTGCGCGCCGAACTCGACCGGCGCGAGGAGTGGTTGGCCGGGGAGCTGGACCGGCTGCGGGTCCGCGAGGGCGAACTGGCCGAGCGGACGGCCGAGGTGACGCGTTCCAGGGTCGAGGCGGAGGAGCTGGTCCGGCACCGGGCGGCCGAGTTGGAGCGGGCCGCCGGGCTCTCCGCGGCGCAGGCCCGCGCCGAAGTCGTCCGCGAGGCCGAGGCGCAGGCCCGCCGGGAGGCGGCGGTCACCGTCCGGGAGATCGAGCGCGCCGCCCGCGAGGAGGGCGAGCAGCGGGCCCGGGGCATCGTGGCCGGGGCGGTCCAGCGCCTGGCGGCCGAGCAGACCGCCGAGACCGCGGTGTCGGTGTTCCGGCTGCCCACCGAGGAGATGAAGGGCCGGGTGATCGGGCGCGAGGGCCGCAACATCAAGACCTTCGAGGCCGTCACCGGCGTCAATCTGATCATCGATGACACCCCGGCGGTGGTGCAGCTCTCCTGCTTCGACCCGGTCCGCCGGGAGACCGCCCGGCTCACCCTGGAACAACTGGTCGAGGACGGCCGGATCCACCCGCTGCGGATCGAGCACGTCCACGCCCGCAGCCGCGCGGAGGTCGAACGCCGCTGCGTGCGGGCCGGTGAGGACGCGCTGCTCGCCGTCCGGGTCGGCGGCATGCACCCGGAGCTGGTCCGCACCCTGGGCACCCTGCGCTACCGGGCGTCGTACGGGCAGAACGTGCTCGGGCACCTGGTGGAGTCGGCGCACCTGGCCGGGATGATGGCCGCCGAGCTCGGAGTGGACCCGGAGCCGGTGCGGCGCGCGGCGCTGCTGCACGACATCGGCAAGGCGCTGACCCACGAGGTCGAGGGCAGCCACGCGGCGGTCGGCGCGGACTTCGCCCGGCGGCACGACGAGTCGGCGGACGTGGTGCACGCGATCGCCGCGCACCACGGCGAGGTGGAGCCGCGGACCGTGGAAGCGGTGCTGGTGCAGGCCGCCGACGCCTGCTCGGGCGGCCGGCCGGGCGCGCGCAAGGAGTCGCTGGAGGCGTACGTGCGCAGGCTGGAGCGGCTGGAGGAGATCGCCCGGGCGCACGACGGCGTGGCCGACGTCTACGCGATGCAGGCCGGCCGGGAGGTCCGGGTGATGGTCCGCCCGGAGGTGGTGGACGACCTCGGGGCGCAGGTGATCGCCCGCGAGGTCGCCAAGCAGGTCGCCGAGGAGCTGACCTACCCGGGCCAGATCCGGGTCACGGTGGTCCGGGAGAGCCGGGTCACCGAGGTGGCCCGCTAGCGGCATCCGGCCCTGCGACGCGTCGGGCCCTACGGAGCGTCGGCGCCCTGGGCGCCCGCCGGCCGGCCGGCCGACCGGGCGGCCGGGGGCTCCGGCTCGGTCCCGCCGGTCAGCGAGGCCGGTCCGCCGCGGGCCCGGTCGGCCAGCGCCTGGAGGTCCTCGGTGTCCGCGCCCTGGGTGACCCCGACCAGGTGGCCGTCGGGCCGGATCAGCAGCACGGTGTGCGGGCCGGCGCCGGGGTAGGCCTCGGTGACCAGGACCTCGGCCGGAACCGGCAGCGCGGCCGCGACCTCGGCCAGCCGGGGCATCAGCCCGGCGCCCAGCCAGTGCTCCGCGGACCAGACGGCGGTGCCGGGAGCGACCAGCAGCAGCAGGAAGCCCGCGCCGAGCCGGGCGTGCAGCTGGTCCGGGGTGCCGTCGGCGGCCAGCACCGGCAGGTCCGGGACGAGCACGCCGGCCGCGGTGGCCGGCAGCAGTTCGCTGAGTGAGGTGGCACTGCGCGTCCCGCGCTGGACCGGCACCCGCCCGGGCCCGCCGGAAGGGGCGGCCGGGTACGCCGGGGCGCCGCCGAACCGTCCGGTGCCGAGGTGGCCGTCGGCGAGCAGCGGCGCGTGCTTGCGGAAGGAGCCGGTGAACAGCGAGCGCCGGGTCTGCGCCCAGCCACGCAGCGGGCGCAGCAGCGGCATGGACTGGTCGACGGCGCGCAGCCGGGCGCCGACCGCGCCGCGCCGCTCGGCCTCGTAGCCGTCGAGCAGGGAGCCGCCGGGCTGCGGGCCGCCGGAGCGGAAGTGCCAGGCGAGGGCGAGCCGCCAGGCGAGGTTGTCGGCGTCGCGCAGGCCGTCGGTGAGGTTCTGCATGCCGAGGGCGCCGTGCAGATGGGCGGCGTCGCCGGCCAGGAAGCAGCGGCCGCTGCGGAACCGGGCGGCCAGTCGCTGCTGGGCGGTGTGGTCGGCGGCGGCGAGCAGGTCGAACCTCGGCAGTTCCCCGCACCAGCCGGTGAGGGTGGCGGTGACCCGGGTGAGCAGGGTGTCGCCGGTGACGATGCCGGGCCAGGTGGCGTGCGGGTCGACCGGCTCGGTGACCGCCGGCCGGCCCGGGGGCAGCCGCCAGTCGAGCCGCCAGACGCCGTGCGGCAGCGGGCGGGCGGTGGCCTCGCGGTCACCGCGCCACGGCGGCTCGCGGTGCAGCCGGGCCTCGGTGAACGGCAGGTCGACCCGGACGGTGGCGACGGCGCTGCGGTCGACGGCCGGCCGGCCGGGGAAACGGATCTTCAGCAGTTTGCGGACCGCCGAGCGGGCGCCGTCGCAGCCGACCAGGTGGCTGCCGCGCCACCGGGTCTCGGTGCCGTCCTTGGGGTTGCGGGTGAGCACGCTGACGCCGTCGCGGTCCTGGTCGAGCCCGGTGACCCGGCTGAGCGGCACCAGCCTGACCAGCGGGGTGCCGCTGAGGGCGTCCTGCAGTCCGCGCTGCAGACGGTGCTGGGGCAGGTGCAGGACGGGGGCGTCGGCGAGGTCGATCCGGAGTACCTCCTGGCGGCGGCGCCAGACGGTGAAGGCGTCCCAGCGGGCGGCGTCGGCGACGGCCCGGGGGTAGCCGATCCGGGCCAGGAAGGCAGCGGTGTCGGCGCCGAGGACGACGCTGCGCGGGCTCTCGGGGCAGAGCCCGGAGCCCTCGTCGAGGACGACGGTCGGCACCTCGTGCCGGGCGAGCGCGAGGGCCAGGGCGAGGCCGACCGGCCCGGCCCCGACCACGATCACCGGGTCCATGCCGGTCCCTCCGGGCACGGACGGGTGCCGTGGATCTCGGAGCCCGGGTCGGCCCTCAGGCTGCCGTCATATGCCGCGTGCTTGCTCCCGGGTGGTGTCACGAACAGCAATGCAACAGTTCACCTGCGTGTCCGTCAAGCAGCAGGTGAAGTGCGCCGGTTCGCGCCGCCTCGTCCACGTGCCTCGATCCACCGGGCGAGCGCGGTGAGCAGCAGGCACATCGCGATGTACAGGGGACCGATCACCAGGACGACGGGGATGTAGGGGAAACCCGCGGCGTTCAGCGGCTGGCTGGCGATGGCCTTACCGACGAAGAGCAGCTCGTGGTAGGTGATGACGAAGCCGAGCGAGGTGTCCTTGAGCGTGACGACCAGCTGGCCGATCATCGAGGGCAGCATCGAGCGGACCGCCTGCGGGACCAGGACGGTGGTCATCACCTGGGTCTTGCGCAGGCCGAGCGCGTACGCCGCCTCGCCCTGGCCGCGCGGGACCGCGTTGACACCGCTGCGGATGATCTCCGCCTGGACCGAGCCGTTGTAGAGGGTGAGGCCGAGGACCAGCGCCCACATCGGCTGCTTGGCGAAGAACGCGTAGTAGAGGGCGACGATCAGGATCAGCAGCGGCATCGCCCGGAAGAACTGGACGAAGGAGGCCGCCGCCCAGCGCACCGGACGGTGGTCGGAGAGCTGACCGGCCGCCAGCAGCGCGCCGAGGGCGAGCGAGAGGACGGCCGCCAGCCCGAAGGCCTGGAGGGTGGAGACCAGGCCGTCGACGATCCGCTGCTGGATGGCCGTGTACTGGAAGGCGTCCCAGAGCTCGGCGTCGAACTGGCCGTTGTCGCTGAGCGTGCTGAAGACGTACCAGAGCAGCCCGGCGATCCCGAGCAGCGACAGCACGCCGAGGATCCGGTAGCGGGCGCGGGCCCGCGGGCCGGGGGCGTCGTAGAGGACGCCGGCCGTGGTCGAGCGGGTGAACAGCGAACTCATCGGGCCACCGCCAGTCGGTCTTCCAGGAAGCGGAACAGCAGGGCGACGGTCGCGCTGATCACCAGATAGGCGCAGGCCACCCAGAAGAAGATCGCGAAGATCGAGTAACCGCGCTCGGAGAAGGTCTGCTGAGCGCTGTACAGCTCGCTGACGCTGAACGCGCCGGCGATCGCCGAGTTCCTCGGCAGGGCGATGAAGACGCTGCTCATCGGCGCCATCACGGTCCGGGCCGCCTGCGGCAGGACGACCTGGGTGAGGGTCTGGCCGAAGGTCATGCCGAGGCTGCGGGCGGCCTCCGCCTGACCGAGCGGCACCGTGTTGATGCCGGAGCGCAGCACCTCGCAGACGAACGCCGCGGTGTAGCCGCCGAGCGCCAGCACCGCGAAGACGAGGTGGCTGAAGTGCACCCCGAGCGGCGGCAGGCCGAAGGTCACGGCGAAGAACAGCACGGTCAGCGGGGTGTTGCGGAAGAGCGTGACCCAGCCGGTGCCGAAGGCGCGCAGGACCGGGATCGGGGAGACCCGGAAGGCCGCCAGCAGGGTGCCCAGCAGCAGGGCGAGCAGCGCGCTGAGCGCGCTCAGCTCGATCGTCTGCAGGAAGCCGTCGCGGAACAGCGCGAAGTTGCCGTCCTCGAACAGGAAGCCCATCCGGCGGCCCTCCTCTCAGGGGTTCGTCGACTCGGGAGCGGGCGGATCAGTAGCGGTCGAGGGCCGGCGGCTGCGGCGCGGAGGAGCCGGAGAGGCCGAGGGTGGCGTCGTAGGCCTTCTTCCAGTCGCCGTTGTCCTGGTGGGCCTTGAGCGCGTCGTTGATCGCGTCGCGCAGCGCCTTGTCGTCCTTGTTCAGGCCGACGCCGTAGTTCTCCTTGGTGAAGGGCTGGCCGACGACCTTGAGCTTGGGCGCGTACTTGGAGGCGTAGCCCTTGAGGATGGCGTCGTCGGTGGTGACCGCGTCGACCTCGCCCGAGCTCAGCTTCTCGACGCAGGCCGAGTAGGTGTCGAACTGGGTGATCTTCGGCGAGTACTTCTCGATGTTCTTGATCGAGGTCGAGCCGGTGGCGGTGCAGACGTTCTTGCCGTTGAGCGAGTCCGGGCCGGTGATCGCGGTGTTGTCGGCCTTGACCAGCAGGTCCTGGCCGGCGACGTAGTACGGGCCGGCGAAGGAGACGGTCTTCTTGCGCTCGTCGTTGATGCTGTAGGTGCCGACGTAGAAGTCGATCTGGCCCTTGGAGATGGCCGGCTCGCGCTGCGAGGAGACCAGGGTCTGCCACTTGATCTGCTGCGGGGTGAAGCCGAGGTCGGCCGCGACCATCTTGGCGATCTCGATGTCGAAGCCGCTGCGGTCGTTGCTGGCGAGGTCCTCCCAGCCGAGGAACGGCTGGTCGGCCTTGGCGCCGATGATCAGCTGGCCGCGCTTCTTGGCCTCGGCCAGGACCGGCGAGTCCACCTTGACGTCGGTCTTCACGGTGTAGGTCGGCAGCGCCGGGGCGGCGGTGCCGCCGGACGAGGCGCTGCCGCCGGGCGTGCCGTCCTTGCCGCAGGCGGCGGTGGCGGTGAGCGCGACGGCACAGAGCGCGACGGCGAAGGTGCGACGGGTCCTCATGAGGGTCTCCTCGGGCTGGGCCACGGGTCAACCGGGCTGTGGCGAAGGCAGGGGGGCGGACGGGCACACGGGTGTACGGCGGCGTCCTTGCCGCCGCGGCCGGGGACCGGCCCGGGGATCAGTGGTGCAGGATCTTGGAGAGGAAGTCCTTGGCGCGGTCGGAGCGCGGCGCGGTGAAGAAGGCCTCCGGGGTGTTCTGCTCGACGATCCGGCCGTCGGCCATGAACAGCACCCGGTTGGCGGCGGAGCGGGCGAAGCCCATCTCGTGGGTGACGACCACCATCGTCATGCCGTCGGCGGCCAGCCGGCGCATGACCTCCAGCACTTCGTTGATCATCTCGGGGTCGAGCGCCGAGGTGGGCTCGTCGAAGAGCATCACCTTCGGGTTCATCGCCAGCGCCCGGGCGATCGCCACGCGCTGCTGCTGGCCGCCGGACAGCTGGGCGGGGTACTTCGCGGCCTGGGCGCCGACACCGACCCGGTCCAGGAGCTCCTCGGCGGTCGCCACCGCCTTGTCCTTGGCGATGCCGCGGACCTTCACCTGGCCGAGGACCACGTTCTCCAGCACGGTCTTGTGCGCGAAGAGGTTGAAGCTCTGGAACACCATGCCGACCTCGGCCCGCAGCCGGGCCAGCTCCCGGCCCTCGGCGGGCAGCGGGCGGCCGTCGATGGTGATCGTTCCGGAGTCGACGGTCTCCAGCCGGTTGATCGTCCGGCACAGCGTGGACTTGCCCGAGCCGGACGGGCCGATCAGGACGACCACCTCGCCCTGGTGGATCTCCAGGTCGATGTCCTGGAGCACGTGCAGCGCACCGAAGTGCTTGTTCACGTTGCGCAGGACGACCAGCGGAGCGGCGTCGGCGCGGGAGTCCTTGTCGAGGCTCGTGGTCATCGCGCCGGCTCCCTCTGGTCGGCCCCCGGGAGTGAACTCCCTTGGGCAGCAATGGTGGTAGGAATACGAGGGCCGCGACCGGCGGAGTCGCGACCCTCGGTGGGGCGACCATAGGAGGCCTGACGATGCCACGTCAGCCGATCTGAGCGGAACTTGAGGATCACGATCCGGCCACACGATCGGCGGGTGCTGTTCACCGAGGGCCGATCCGGGCACAGTGGCAGCGTTCGCGGCCGCGGCGGTCGTCGTCGCGGAACCCCGGCGGAACCCCCGGCGGAACCCCGGCGGGGTACCGGCGCGGGCCGGAAGCCCCCGCCGCCGGCACCGGCCGAGCCTGGCGTCCGGGCCGTCCCTGGCCCATACTGCGCAGAACCGGGGCCTGCCCGGCAGGGGGAGCCGGCGCGACCGCAGGACGGCCGCGCGAGAGACCCCCGGAGAACCGTCCGGGAGAGGAGGGAGACAGATGCGACTGCTGCTCGTCGAGGACGACGAACGCGTGGCCGCCGCGCTGGTCGCGGTCCTGGGCCGGCACGGATTCCAGGTCCGGCACGCCCGCAGCGGCCACGAGGCGCTGGACGCCCTGGTGCCGGACGGCAGCGATCCCTACCGGGTGGTGCTGCTCGACCTCGGCCTGCCCGACCGGGACGGCTTCGAGGTCTGCAGCCGGATCCGGGCCGGCAGCGGCGTGCCGGTGATCATGGTGACCGCCCGCGCCGACATACGCTCCCGGATCCACGGCCTCAACCTCGGTGCCGACGACTACGTCACCAAGCCCTACGACATGGGCGAGCTGCTCGCCCGGATCCACGCGGTGGCCCGCCGCGGCGCCGCGCCCGCCGCCGTCGCCGTGCCCGCGCCGGACACCGTCCCGCAGCAGCGCGGCCCGCTGGAGTCCCGCGGCATCGTGATCGACCGCGAGCGCCGCCGGGTCAGCGTCGACGGCCGGGACGTGCCGCTCACCCGCAAGGAGTTCGACCTGCTGGCGCTGCTCGCCCAGAGCCCCGGCGTGGTCTACCGCCGCGAGCAGATCTTCAGCGAGGTCTGGCGCAGCGGCTGGGAGGGCAACGGCCGCACCCTGGAGGTGCACATCGGCTCGCTGCGCACCAAGCTCGCCCTGCCCGGCCTGGTCGAGGCCGTCCGGGGCGTCGGCTACCGGCTGATACCCGAGTGCCCCGCCGCCGACACCCCGCCCCCGGCCCGCGCGGAGCACTGACCGCACGTGCGCACCCGCCTGCTCGGCATCCTGCTCGCGCTGATGCTCTGCGTCCTCGCCGCGCTCGGACTGCCGCTCGCGGCGGCCTTCGCGGCCGCCGAGCAGAGCCGGGTGGTCGTCGACCGGCTCGACGACGCGGCCCGGTTCGCCCAGGACCTGCCGACCTCCGGCCTCTCCGGCCTGGAGTCGGCGCTCAAGGGCGACCCGCGGCCCGCCCCCGGCGAGCTCAGCCGCCGGCACGCGCTGGACGCCGAGGTGGCGCGCTACCACGAGCTCTACGGGGTGCGGATCGGCATCTTCCAGCGCGACGGCCTGCCGATCGCGGTGGCCCCGGCCGACTGGCGGGTGCCCGTCGACGGCTGGGCCGACCAGGCCTTCCAGGAGGCGCTGGACGGCCGGCGAAGCCACAACCCGCCGCAGGTCTGGCCGTGGACCCCGGACCGCACGCTCACCGTCGCCACCCCGGTGGTCCGCGACGGCGACGTGGTCGCCGTGGTGCTCAGCGAGTCCCCGACCGGCGCGCTGCGCGCCCGGGTGGTGCGCAAGTGGCTGGTGATCGGGGCCGGCGAGGCCGCCGCGATGATCGTCGCGGTGCTGCTCGCCGCCCGGCTCACCGAGTGGGTGCTGCGCCCGGTCCGCACCCTGGACCGGGCCACCCACGACATCGCCACCGGCCGGATGAACGCCCGGGTGGCGCCCGGCGGCGGGCCGCCCGAGCTGCAGCGGCTCGCCCACTCGTTCAACGAGATGGCCGACCACGTGGTGCTCGCCCTGGACCAGCAGAAGGCCTTCGTCGCCGACGCCTCGCACCAGCTGCGCAATCCGCTGGCCGCGCTGCTGCTGCGGGTCGAGCTGCTGGGCCTGGAACTGCCGGAGGGGCACGAGGAGGAGCTCGGCGGGGTCCGCGAGGAGGGTGCCCGGCTGGCCCGGGTGCTGGACGACCTGCTCGGGCTGGCCACCGCCGAGCACGCCCGCCCCGAACCCGAGCCCACCGACCTGGCCGCGCTCAGCCTGGAGCGGGTGGACGCCTGGCGCCCGCTGGCCGGCAGCCGCGGGATCGAGCTGGCCTGGGAGGGGCCGGCGCTGGCCCTCGGCCTGGCCGACCCGATCGGCTTCGGCAGCGCGCTGGACGCGGTACTCGACAACGCGCTGAAGTTCGGTCCCGAGGGGAGCCGGGTGCGGGTGCTGGTCGCCGCGCGGCGCGAGGAGGCCGCGGTGACCGTCTCGGACCAGGGCCCCGGCCTCACCGAGGAGGAACTGGCCCGGGCCGGTGACCGCTTCTGGCGCAGCACGCGCCACCAGAACGTGGACGGATCGGGCCTCGGCCTGTCCATCGCCCGTACCCTGCTCCAGGCCGCCGGCGGCTCGCTCACCTTCGGCACCGCCACCCCGTCCGGCCTCGCGGTCACCCTCGCGGTGCCCCGGGCGGACCGCAAGAAGCCCTAGCGGCCGGGCTCCTCCTGGCGGCCGGGCCTCAGGGCTTCACCGAGCGGTAGTAGCGGGCCGCGCCCTCGTGGAGCGGGAGCGGGTCGGTGTAGACGGCCGTGCGCAGGTCGACCAGCTGGGCGGCGTGCACCTGGGCGCCGATCTGGTCGCGGCTGTCGATCACCGCCCGGGTCATGCCCTGGACCAGGTCGTCGTTCACATCGGACCGGGTGATCAGCAGGTTGGGCACGGCGACGGTGGCGACCGCGTCCTGCGGTACGGCGTCGGGGTAGGTGCCCTTCGGCATGGTGGCCGCCCGGTAGGCGTCCGTTCCGCCGCCCTCGACCAGGTGGATCGACTCGGTGAGGTCGCCCAGCGGCACGATCCGGATCCGGACCTGCTCGGACAGCGTGGTGAGCGCGCTGGTCGGCAGCCCGCCGGACCAGAAGAAGGCGTCCAGCTTCCCGGCCCGCAGCTCGTTCGCCGCGTCGCCGATGCCCAGGAACGCCGGCTTGATGTCGCGGTCCGGATCCAGCCCGGCCGCCGCCAGCAGCCTGCGGGTCACCAGGTTCACGCCGGAGAGCGACTGGCCGACGCCCACCCGCAGGCCCTTGAGGTCGGCGGCGCGGAGCACCGGGGAGCCGGCCGGCACGATCAGCTGCAGGTAGTCGTCGTAGAGCCGGGCGATGGCCCGCAGCTTCTCCCGGCCGGGGCCGGTGTACTGGGCCACGGCGTCGGCGGTGGCGATGGCGAAGTCGTCCCGGCCGGTGGTGACCCGGGCCAGGTTGTCGAGCGAGCCCTCGGAGTTGTCCAGCTCCAGCCGCACCCCGGGCATGGTCCCGGCGAGGTGGGGGACCAGCAGCTGCCCGTAGCGGTCGTAGACGCCCTGCTGGACGCCGGTGGCCAGCCTGGTCGTGCCGCGCGGGTAGCGGGCCGAGCCGCCCGCCGACAGCCACCAGCCGCCCAGGCCGGTGAGCACCAGCACCAGGGCCAGCACGATCCGCCACAGCGGCCGGCGGGCCGCGGCGCGCAGACGGGAGGGAGTGCCGGGATCCATGGAAGGGATAGTGCCAGGCGCACCGGTGGAACGGGAGGGAAAAGTCGTTCGCGGCTGCCCGTACCCTGGTTGGGTGAGCGGTGACAGCGGATCGAAGAGCTACAAGGTCGTCACGTACGGCTGCCAGATGAACGTCCACGACTCCGAGCGGCTCTCCGGGCTGCTGGAGGACGCGGGGTACGTCAAGGCGGGGCAGGACGGCGACCCCGACCTGGTGGTGTTCAACACCTGCGCGGTGCGGGAGAACGCCGACAACAAGCTGTACGGCAACCTCGGCCAGCTGGCCCCGGTCAAGGGCCGCCACCAGGGCATGCAGATCGCCGTCGGCGGCTGCCTGGCGCAGAAGGACCGCGACACCATCGTCCGCAAGGCGCCCTGGGTCGACGTGGTCTTCGGCACCCACAACATCGGCCACCTGCCGGCCCTGCTGGAGCGCGCCGCGGTCGAGCGGAAGGCCCAGGTCGAGATCCTGGAGTCGCTGGAGACCTTCCCCTCCACGCTGCCCACCCGCCGCGAGTCCGCCTACGCCGCCTGGGTCGCGATCTCGGTCGGCTGCAACAACACCTGCACCTTCTGCATCGTCCCCGCGCTGCGCGGCAAGGAGGAGGACCGCCGCCCGGGCGACGTCCTCGCCGAGATCGAGGCGCTGGTCGACGAGGGCGTCATCGAGGTCACCCTGCTCGGCCAGAACGTCAACGCCTACGGCTCCGACCTGGGCGACCGCGAGGCCTTCTCCAAGCTGCTGCGCGCCGCCGGGCAGGTCGAGGGCCTGGAGCGGATCCGCTTCACCTCGCCGCACCCGCGCGACTTCACCGACGACGTGATCGCCGCGATGGCCGAGACCCCGAGCGTGATGCACCAGCTGCACATGCCGCTGCAGTCCGGCTCCGACCGCGTCCTCAAGGCGATGCGCCGCTCCTACCGGCAGGAGCGTTTCCTCGGCATCATCCGCAAGGTGCGGGAGGCGATGCCCGACGCGGCCATCTCCACCGACATCATCGTGGGCTTCCCGGGCGAGACCGAGGAGGACTTCGAGGAGACCATGAAGGTCGTCCGCGAGGCCCGCTTCACCAACGCCTTCACCTTCCAGTACTCCAAGCGCCCCGGCACCCCGGCCGCCGAGATGGACGACCAGATCCCGAAGGCGGTCGTCCAGGCCCGCTACGACCGGCTGATCGCCCTCCAGGAGGAGATCTCCTGGGAGGAGAACAAGAAGCAGGTCGGCCGCACCCTGGAGATCCTGGTCGCCGAGGGCGAGGGCAAGAAGGACGACCGGACCGACCGGCTCTCCGGCCGCGCCCCGGACAACCGCCTGGTGCACTTCAGCCGGCCCGCCGAGCCCGTCCGCCCGGGCGACATGGTCACGGTGGAGATCACCTACGCCGCCCCGCACCACCTGCTGGCCGAGGGCCCGGCGCTCGCGGTGCGCCGCACCCGGGCGGGCGACGCCTGGGAGAAGCGCCAGGCCAAGCCCGCCGCCAAGCCGGCCGGCGTGATGCTGGGCCTGCCGTCGATCGGCGCCCCGGCGGCGCTCGCGCCGGCCGCCCCGGCCGGCGGCGCCTGCTGCGGGGACTGACCCGCCGCGGGGAGCGACCCGCTCGTCCGTGAACGGCCCGGTGGGACTCCGCAGTCCTGCCGGGCCGTTCCGCGTTCTTGGTTAGAGTGATCCACATGCTGGTTGCCGCCGCCGTGTGCCCCTGTCCGCCGCTGCTCGTCCCGGAGGTCGCCGCCGGGGCGGCGGCCGAGCTGGAGCCCTTGCGCGCGGCCTGCGACGAGGCGCTCGGGGTGGTGCTCGCGGCCGGGCCGGAGCTGCTCGTGGTGGTCGGCACCGGGCCGGAGGCCGAGGTGTGGACCGAGGGCGGGGCCGGTTCGTTCCACCGCTTCGGCGTGCCGCTGGTGGCCGCGCTGCCGGGCGGGCGGGCCGAGGGGCCGGAGCTGGCGCCCTCGCTGACCGTCGGCGCCTGGTTGCTCGGCCGGGCCGGGGTGACGCTGCCGACGCACGCCTGCGCGGTGCCGGCCGACGCGCCCGCCGACCGGATGCTCGGGCTGGGCCAGGGCCTGGCCGGGCTGGCCGACCGGGTCGGACTGCTGGTGATGGGGGACGGCAGCGCCTGCCGGTCGCTGAAGGCGCCGGGTTACCTGGACGAGCGCGCCGAGGGCTTCGACGCCGGGCTCGCGCGGGCGCTGGGCTCGGCGGACACCGCGGCGCTGGCCGCCCTGGACGTGGCACTGGCCGCCGAACTGCGGGCCGAGGGCCGGGCGCCCTGGCAGGTGCTGGCCGGCGCCGCCGAGGGCGCCGGCCTCACCGCGAGGCTGGGCTACCAGGACGCGCCGTACGGCGTGGGGTACCTGGTCGCCTCCTGGAGCTGAGCCCTCCCTGAGCCCTTCCTGAGCCTTCCCGAAGCCGGATCGGGCGGGCCGGGCCGGGCGGGCCGGGCCAGGCGGGCCGGGTCAGGCGGGCGGGGTGGTGCCCGAACCGGTGCCGGCGTCCGTGCCGGGGGCCGAACCGGGGTCCGTGCCGGGCTCCTGGGGCTTGTGGGCGAAGTCGTCCACGGCGCCCTTGGCCTTGCTGGTGCCGTGCTCGATCTTCTCCGTGTACTTGCCCTTGGTGGCCTTGTCGATCGCGCCGCCGGCCTTCTCCACCGCGCTCCCGATCTGGTCGCTGTGCTTGCCGGCGAACTCGCTGGCCTTGTCCTTGAGCTCTTCGGCCTTGCCCTTGAGGTTGTCCATCAGACCCATGGCGCCTCACCTTTCCTCTGCTGTCTCTCTCACAACGTCCGTCAGGGCGGAACCGTTCGCAACGGGACGGTCCGGTGGAAACCGGGTGCGCCCGGCCGGTCCGCCCGGCCGGTCCGCGTTTCCTGGCAGACTTGACCGGTGAGCAGCTCCACCACCGCCCAGTCCGCCCGCCCCCGCGTCGTCTCGGTCGTCGGCGCGACCGCCGCCGGGAAGTCCGACCTGGCCGTCGCCCTGGCCCGCGCCCTCGGCGGCGAGGTGATCAACACCGACTCGATGCAGCTCTACCGGGGCATGGACATCGGGACGGCCAAGCTCACCGAGGAGGAGCGCGGCGGCGTCCCGCACCACCTCATGGACATCTGGGACGTCACCGAGGCCGCCAGCGTGGCCGAGTACCAGCGGCTGGCCCGGGCCGAGATCGACCGGCTGCTCGCCGCCGGCCGCACCGCCGTCCTGGTCGGCGGCTCCGGCCTGTACGTCCGGGCGGCGATCGACGAGATGGAGTTCCCGGGCACCGACCCGGCGGTCCGCGCCCGGCTGGAGGAGGAGCTGGAGCGGGTCGGCCCGTACGTGCTGCACGGGCGGCTGGCCGGGCTGGACCCGGCCGCGGCGGAGGCGATCCTGACGAGCAACGGCCGGCGGATCGTCCGGGCGCTGGAGGTCATCGAGATCACCGGGCGGCCGTTCACCGCCAGCCTGCCGAGCAACACCGCCGTGTACGACGCGGTGCAGATCGGCGTCGCCGTGCCGCGCCCCGAGCTGGACGAGCGGATCACCCTGCGGGTGGACCGGATGTGGCGGGCCGGGCTGCTGGACGAGGTGCGGGAGCTGGAGGCGGTGGGGCTGCGCGAGGGGCGGACGGCCTCCCGGGCGCTCGGCTACCAGCAGGTGCTGGACCACTTCGCCGGCGAGTGCACGGAGGACGAGGCGCGCGCCGAGACCGTCCGGGCCACCAAGCGCTTCGCCCGGCGGCAGGAGTCCTGGTTCCGCCGGGACGACCGGATCCACTGGCTCGCGCGGCCGGCCGGCACCGACCCGGTGGAGCTGCTGGACCGCTCGCTGGAGCTGATCGACCGTCAGGAACTCGCCGTCCGGTAGGCGCTTTCCGGCCATCGGGTGGTGCAGTTGCGCGCGCAGACGGGCGTGCAGGACGGCATGGCGGTCACGGCCGGATCACGTGATGGCCACGGATCACCCGTCGGCCCCGGTCAGGCCCGGAACGCCCCTCTGGACATGCCATCATCGATGTCATAAGGGTCGGCCCGGGCGGGTCGACCGTGCCCGGCCGCGAGTCCGCACTCGTGTCGAACTGTCAGGGGAGGCCGCGTGTCCACGGGTACCGGCCCCGAAACCGGCCAGAGCGCCAGGCCCGCCAACGGCGCGCCCGGCAGCAGCGGTGGCGGCAGCGCCACGGCACAGGCCGGCGGTCTCGACGCCTCGACGCTGCCCGACCTGCCGGTGCTGCCCGGCCTCGACGTGCCCACCTCCTACGCGGTCGCGCTGCCGGCCCTGGACACCCGCGCCCCCGCCGGCGCGGTGCACGAGCGGGAGATCCGGCCGCGCCGCCGGCTCCGCTGGTGGCAGATCCTGCCGATCGCCCTGGTGGCCACCGCCGGCTCGCTGATGTTCGCCTTCCCGCTGGCCTTCGGCTCGGCCGGGACCGGCTCGGCGATGGTCGGGATGCTCGGCCTGCTGCTCACCGCGGCCTCGCTCGGCTGGGGCGCGATGGCGGCCCGGCACGCGGGGTACAAGTGGCCCGGCCTGCCGCGCCGCGGCACCGGCGAGCGGGCCGGCTGGAAGGCGATCGTGGTCTACACGCTGATCGTGCTGGCCGCCGCGGCGCTGGCCCTGTACCGGGTCGTCCGGCTCTCCGGGAGATAGCCCTCCCGGACGGGGGCCGGGAGGGCCCGGGGCCGGAACCGGAAGGCGGCGGTCCACCGTGCCTCGGTACCATCGGGAGGGTGACCGCATCCTTCGCGCAGCCCGTCGGCCTCCCCTTCCTCAAGGGGCACGGCACCCAGAACGACTTCGTGATCGTCCCCGACCCCGACGGCCGGCTGGCCATCGGCCCCGAGGCCGTGGCCGCGCTGTGCGACCGCCGGGCGGGCATCGGCGGTGACGGGCTGCTGCGCGTGGTGCGCTCCGCCGCCGACCCGGTGGCGGCCGACCAGGCCGACCGCGCCGAGTGGTTCATGGACTACCGCAACTCCGACGGCTCGATCGGCGAGATGTGCGGCAACGGCATCCGGGTCTTCGCCCGCTACCTGGTCGAGGCCGGGCTGGCGAAGCCGGGCGAGCTGCCGGTGGCCACCCGGGCCGGCCTGCGGACCGTGCGGGTCGCCGAGGACGCCGAGGACGGCACGCCCGGCGAGATCACCGTCGACATGGGGCGGGCGAAGCTGCCCGGTCCGGACGCGATCGAGGTGACGGTCGGCGGGCGCAGCTGGCCGGCCCTGAACGTCAACATGGGCAATCCGCACGCGGTCGCGTTCGTCGAGAGCCTGGATCACGCCGGCGATCTGCTGAGCGCGCCGCCGGTGAGCCCCGAGGGCGTCTACCCGGAGGGCGTCAACGTCGAGTTCGTGGCGGACCGGGGTCCGCGGCACGTCGCGATGCGGGTGCACGAGCGCGGCTCCGGCGAGACCCGCTCCTGCGGCACCGGCGCGTGCGCCGTCGCGGTGGCCGCCGCCCGTCGGGACGGTGTGGACCCGGCGGTCACCGGCGAGGCGGTGACGTACACGGTGGACGTGCTGGGCGGCCGGCTGACGATCACCGAGTACCCGGACGGCCGGGTGGAGAAGACCGGGCCGGCGGTCGTCGTCGCCCGCGGTGAGCTGGCCCCGGCCTGGTCGGCGCTGATCCGGGAGGACTGACCCGCCGTCATTCACCGTTGCCCGCCCGGCTGGGCGGGCCGGTGGTGCGACGGCCCCGCGTTTCCCCAATTCGTACGGGATCGAATCCCCCCGTTCGGGTGATACCACTGACGGACGGGAAGCGGGGCCTCGCGGAACGTGCTCTGCTCGGTAGCATGGACCACCGGGTCGGCCCACGCCCCCGGTACTGCTGCCGGAGGTGCCGATGACCATCGAAGCCGGGCAGCCCCTGGCGGGGCAGCCGACGTCCGCACGGCAAGCCGGGCCCAGACGCCCGCTCGGCGGGTTGGGCCGGGCCGCGCTCGGCCGGGCCGGCCGGGCCGCGCTGCTGGCCACCGGCCGCCCGCCGGTGCCGGACGCCCTCGAACCGCTGGTCCAGGCGCACCGCCGGCACCATCCGCAGGCCGACCTCGGCCTGCTCGGCCGCGCCTACCGGCTGGCCGAGGCGAGCCACCGCGGCCAGAAGCGCAAGAGCGGCGAGCCGTACATCACCCACCCGCTGGCCGTCACCGTGATCCTGGCCCAACTCGGCGCCGGGACGACCACCTTGGTCGCCTCACTGCTCCACGACACGGTCGAGGACACCGAGTTGACGCTGGAGCAGGTGGCCGAGGAGTTCGGTCCCGAAGTCGCCTACCTGGTCGACGGGGTGACGAAGCTGGAGAAGGTCGACTTCGGCGCGGCGGCCGAGGCGGAGACCTTCCGCAAGATGCTGGTCGCCACCGGGGACGACGTCCGGGTGATGGTCATCAAGCTCGCCGACCGGCTGCACAACATGCGCACCATCCGGCACATGAAGCCGGCCAGCCAGGTCCGGATCGCCAAGGTCACCCGGGACGTGCTGATCCCGCTGGCCGAGCGGCTGGGGATCCAGGTGCTCAAGGCGGAGCTGGAGGACATCGTCTTCGCCACCCTGCACCCCGAGGAGCACGCCCGCACCCGCGCCCTGCTGGGCCGGCACGAGGCCGGTCCGGACACCCTGCTGGCCCCGTTCGCCCACAGCCTGGCCCGCCAGCTCGCCGAGGCCGGGGTCGCCGCCGAGGTCACCGTCCGTCCCCGGCACTGCGTCTCGCTGCACCGGGTGCTGCTCAAGCGGGCCGCCGCCCCCGGGCCGGACGGCAAGCCGCAGGGGCCGCAGCCGGCCGACTTCGGGCGGCTGCTGGTGGTGGTCGAGGAGAACGCCGACTGCTACGCGGTGCTCGGCGAGCTGCACACCTGCTGGACGCCGCTGCCCGGGGAGTTCAAGGACTTCGTGGCCGCGCCGAAGTTCAACCTCTACCAGTCGCTGCACACGGCGGTGGCGCTGGCCGGCGGCGAGGTGGTCGAGGTGCTGGTGCGCACCCGGCGGATGCACGAGGTCGCCGAGACCGGGGTGGTCGCGCTCGGCGACCCCCGGCAGCCCGGGACCGGTGGCGAGCAGGGCCGGGACGAGCTGGACCGCACCGACCCGGCCCGGCCCGGCTGGCTCTCCCGGCTGCTGGAGTGGCAGCAGGAGACCCCGGACCCGGACGCCTTCTGGTCCGCGCTCACCGCCGACCTGGCCGGGGACCGCGAGATCACGGTGGTCACCGAACGCGGCGAAACGCTTCAGCTCCGGGCCGGCGCCACCTGTGTGGACGCCGCCTACCTGCTCGGCGAGGAGACCGGCCACCGCTGCATCGGGGCCCGGGTGAACGGCCGGCTCGCCGCGCTCTCCACCGTGCTCCACGACGGCGACCGGGTGGCCGTCCTCACCGAGGAGGCCGCGGGCCCGGCGCCCGAGTGGCTCGCGCACGCCCGCACCCCGGGCGCCCGGCTCGCCATCGAGCGCTGGCTGGCCGACCACGCGCCCCGCCGCCCGGTGGTGCGCACCGGCCCGTCCGCCGGGCAGCCCGCGCCGCCCGACCGCCCGGTCGCCGCCGGCCGCCGGGCCGCCCCGGTCACCGTGGCCGGCCGACCCGGGGCGCCCGTCCGGCTGGCCCGCTGCTGCACCCCGGTACCGCCGGACGAGATCGTCGGCTACCCGATCCGCGCCGGCGCGGTCGCCGTGCACCGGGCCGGCTGTCCGGCGGGGGAGCGGATGCGGGCCGACGGACGCGGCGCCCTGGAGGTCCGCTGGCGGCCCGGCGGCGCCCCGGCGGCGGGCTTCCGGGCCACCCTGCGGGCCGAGGCGCTGAACCGGCCCCGGCTGCTGGCCGACCTGACGGCCGCGATCTCGGCGGAGGGCGTCGGGATCGCCTCGGCGGAGGTGGAGCCGCCGCAGGAGCTGCGGGTGCGGCACACCTACACCGTCGAGCTGCCGGACCCGGCCGCGCTGGCCGCCGTGCTGCGGGCCATGCTGCGGGTCTCCGGGGTGTACGACGTGGAACGCCCGTACGCCCCGGCGGGCGGCGGTCCGGGCCGCGCCCCCGCCGCCCCGGCGGGCGACCCGGCGGAGGCGCCCGGGCCCCGGCGGAAATCCGGGTGACCCGCACGACCCCGGCGTGCGACCATCATGGGGAATTCACGGCCGGACCGCGGCGTTGACCGGGCGGAGGAGTCTCAGCCCGTCCCGCGGCCCCGAGGGGTAGCTCACACCTCGCCCGAGTGCTAGACGGGGCGGCAGCTGGGCAGACTCCGGGCACGACCGTCCGTACGGTCGCGCACAGGCCACCCGTTCCAGCAGCCAAAGGACAGAATGACCTCCACGTCCGACACCCGCGACCACGCCGACGCCCCGCGCCGCTTCGACGGTCTGCGGGCGGAAGCCCTCATGGACGAGGACCTCGCGGCCATCGACGAGGACCTCGGCCACCACTACGACGGCGACCAGTACGACCGCAGCGAGCGCGCCGCGCTCCGTCGTGTCGCCGGCCTCTCCACCGAACTCCAGGACGTCACCGAGGTCGAGTACCGCCAGCTCCGGCTGGAGCGCGTGGTGCTCGTCGGCGTCTGGACGGACGGCACCCTGGAGGAGGCGGAGAACTCGATGGCCGAGCTCGCCGCGCTGGCCGAGACGGCCGGCTCCGAGGTGCTGGACGGCGTCATCCAGCGCCGCGACAAGCCCGATGCGGCCACCTACATCGGCTCCGGCAAGGCGCAGGAGCTGCGCGACATCGTCTCCTCCACCGGAGCGGACACCGTGGTCTGCGACGGTGAGCTCACCCCGGGCCAGCTGATCCACCTGGAGGACGTGGTCAAGGTCAAGGTCGTCGACCGGACGGCCCTGATCCTGGACATCTTCGCCCAGCACGCCAAGTCCCGCGAGGGCAAGGCGCAGGTCTCGCTCGCGCAGATGCAGTACATGCTGCCGCGGCTGCGCGGCTGGGGCCAGTCGCTCTCCCGGCAGATGGGTGGTGGCGGCTCCGGCTCGTCCGGCGGCGGCATGGCGACCCGTGGTCCCGGTGAGACCAAGATCGAGACCGACCGGCGCCGGATCCGCGAGAAGATGGCGAAGCTCCGCAGGGAGATCGCCGACATGAAGAAGGGCCGCGACACCAAGCGCCAGGAGCGCCGGCGCCACCAGGTGCCGTCCGTGGCCATCGCCGGTTACACCAACGCCGGCAAGTCCTCCCTGCTCAACCGGCTCACCGGCGCGGGCGTGCTGGTGGAGAACGCGCTGTTCGCCACCCTCGACCCGACCGTGCGCCGGGCGCAGACCCCGAGCGGCCGGGTCTACACCCTGGCCGACACCGTCGGCTTCGTCCGGCACCTGCCGCACCACCTGGTCGAGGCGTTCCGCTCCACCATGGAGGAGGTCGGCGACGCGGACCTCATCCTGCACGTGGTGGACGGCTCGCACCCCGAGCCGGAGACGCAGCTGGCCGCCGTCCGCGAGGTCGTGGTCTCGGTCGACGCGCAGAACGTGCCGGAGATCGTGGTGATCAACAAGGCCGACGCGGCCGACCCGCACGTGCTGCAGCGCCTGCTGCGCCGCGAGCCGCACGCCATCGTGGTGTCGGCCCGCACCGGCGAGGGCATCGACGAGCTGCTCAAGCTCATCGACGACGAGCTGCCGCGCCCGGCGGTCGAGGTGCACGTGCTGGTCCCGTACACCCAGGGCGCGCTGGTGTCCCGGGTGCACGCCGAGGGCGAGCTGCTGGGCACCGAGCACACCGGCGAGGGCACCCTGCTGCACGCCAAGGTGCCGGCCGAGCTGGCCGCCGAGCTGGAGCACTTCGCGGTGGCGCTGACGCCGCAGGGCTGAGCCGCCGCCGTACGGTCACGGGCCCCGGTCCCCTCGTGAGGGGGAACCGGGGCCCGTTCGCGTGCCCGGTGCCGGGAGTCCCGGGGGAGGCCCGGGGCCGGGGGCTACTTCTTCTTCGAGATCCAGTCCAGCGCCTGCTTGGCGACCGTCTCCAGGTACGGCCCGCTCAGCGAGGTGTGGTCCTGGGTGCCGATCGAGGTGTTGGAGACCAGCGCGAGCTTCCCGTCCGGCATCGGCGCGAACCAGCCGCCGCCGCTGGAGCCCTGGGTCATGTTGCAGCCGATGGTGAGCATCGACGGGCGCTTCGGGTCGAAGGAGAGCCTGGTCGGCTTCCCGCCCTCGCACTTGTAGAGCTCCTGGCCGTCGAACGGCTTGTAGAGCGGGTAGCCGATCGCGGCGACCGCGAGCTTGTCGCGCGGGGCGTCGAACCAGACCGGGACGGCCCCGCCGACCGTCTCCTCCAGCGACTTGCCGCTGTCGTTCTGGTTGCTCACCCGCATGATCGCGAAGTCGTACTGGTTCGCGGCGTCACCGGTGCCGCCGCCCTCGACCAGCCACTGCGGTGAGGTCACCACGTCCTTGGCCCACCAGGTGCCGAGCGGCGCCAGCTCGGACAGCGGGGCCTTCTTGCCGCCGCTGGAGGCACCCGAGTTGTTGTAGGCCGGGACGAAGACCAGGTCCTTGAAGTAGCTGCCGCCCTTGCCCGGGTGGACGCAGTGGCCGGCCGTCCAGACCAGGTTGCTCCGGCCCGGGTTCGCCGGGTCCTGGATCACGGTGGCCGAGCAGTTGCCGCGGCCGCCCTCGGCCGAGAAGAAGACCTTGCCGGAGGGCTGCTTGGTGTACGGGCGCGGCACCGGCACGGCCTTGACCACCGGCGGCTCGGGGTCGGTGACCCCGGCGTCGTCGGCGGGCTTGGCGGTGGGCGGCGCCGGGTCGGCCGGCTTGGAGTCGCCCATCTTGTCCGGGTTCCAGAAGTCCTTGACGATCGGGTTGTTGAAGACGTGCTTGGACGCCCAGTTGTCCCAGTCCTCGAACTTCCACTTCGTCAGGTCGTCCCAGCTCTTGGGCAGGCCTTCCAGCAGGCCGGTCGGCAGGCCCGAGGGCAGGGTGATGCCGCCGATCACGCCACTGCCGCCCCCCGCGGCGGTGGCGGAGGCGGACGCGGTGGGGCCGCCGGAGGGCGGCGTCGCGACGGCGTCCCCGCCCGAGGGCCCGTCCGGGCCGCAGGCGGTGACGGCGAGCAGGGTCCCCGCGGCGAGGAGCGCCGCCGCGGCTGACCGGTGGATCGCTGGCATGGTGCTGTCCCCCTGGTAGTTCGGTGTCGGCGGCGGACCGCCGTCCTGGAGTCTGCCACTGGCCACCAGGACGGGCCCGGGCGGCCCCCGGGTTCCGGTTCCGGGCGAAGGTCACCGATCCGTGACGCGCGGACCGACGGCCCGGCCGCGCGACGGACCCGCTTTCCCTCCCGGGCGGGACAATCACCGATCTTCACCCGGACGAGTGAGCGGTCCTTGTGATCACCCCTCAGGGATAGGTAACCCTTACCTGACGCGAGGGTGCGAGCGCCCGCCAGTTCCCTCCACCCCCTTGCGCGTCGGCACGCCACGCGCTTCAAGGAGCAGCATTGAGCACCGCCCTGACCGGAGCCCCGCCCCGACTCCCGGCCCGCCGCCCCGCCACCACCGCGGCCCCGGCCCCCTGCGACCGGCTGCTCCACCCCGACCCGGTCGTCGCCGCCGAACAGGCCGCCCTGGAGGCCCTGCTGCGCTGCTGGACCCGGGAGACCGGCGCCGTCCCCGGCCCCGACGGCCACCTGCGGATCGCCGTCCTCGGCGGCGCCGCCCGGCTCTCCGCCCCGGTCCGGCACTGGTCGCCGGCCGGCTGGCACCGGTTCGGCCCGGCCACCCTCGCGGCCGGCGAGGCCAGCGCGGCGGGGGACTTCGCCGACGCCCCGGTGGACGCCGTCACCGCCGCCGCCCTGCTCGCCGCCGCGGCCGCCGACCGCCCCGACCCCGGTCAGGTCGCCGACCTCGCCGCCCGGGTCGCCGACTCGGTGGTCCGCACCGCCGACATCCTCGTCCACCACCGCTCCGCCACCGCCCCGGTGCCCGGCGGACCCGAGCGCTCGGAGTTCCTCGCCGCCGAGCAGTCCCTGCTGCTCGGCCACCCGATGCATCCCACCCCGAAGAGCCGCGACGGCCTCGGCCCCGCCCAGAGCGCCGCCTACTCGCCCGAACTGCACGGCTCCTTCCAACTGCACTGGTACGCCGTCGACCGCGAGCTGCTCGCCGCCGGCTCCGCCGTCGCCCGGAGCGCGGACCGGATCACCGCCGGGTTCCTCGACGACCCCGCCCTCCTGCCGCCCGGCACCGCAGCCCTGCCGCTGCACCCCTGGCAGGCCCGCGAACTCGCCCACCGCCCCGTCGTCGCCCAACTTCTCGCCGAGGGCCGGCTGCACGACCTCGGCCCGTCCGGCGCCCCCTGGTACCCCACCTCCTCGGTGCGCACCGTCTACCGGCCCGGCACCCCCTGGATGCTCAAGCTCTCACTGGGCCTGCGGATCACCAACTCCCGCCGGGAGAACCTCCGCAAGGAGCTCCACCGCGGTCTGGAGATGCACCGGCTGCTGGAGAGCGGCCTCGGCGCCGAGTGGCGGGCCGTGCACCCCGGCTTCGACATCGTCCGCGACCCCGCCTGGATCGGCGTCGACCACCCGGACCTCGGCGACCCGGGCGGCCTGGACACCGTGCTGCGCGCCCAGCCCTTCGCACCCACCGACCGCGTCTACTGCGTGGCCGGACTGGTCGCCGAACGGCCGCACGCCGCCCGCGCCGGCGACACCGTCCCGTCCCGGCTCGGCGACCTGCTGCGCACCCTCGCGGCCCGTACCGGCCGCCCGCTGCCCACGGTGACCGCCGAGTGGTTCCTCCGCTACCTGGACGCCGTCGTGCTGCCGGTCCTCTGGCTGGACGGCACGGCCGGCATCGCCCTGGAGGCCCACCAGCAGAACAGCCTGGTACTGCTGGACGCCGAGGGCTGGCCGAGCGGCGGCCGCTACCGCGACAACCAGGGCTACTACTACCGGCAGAGCGCCGCCGACCGGCTCACCGCCCGGCTGCCCGGCCTCGGCGCACACAGCGACACCTTCCTCGACGACCCGGTGATCGACCACCACTTCGCCTACTACCTGGGCATCAACCATGTGCTCGGACTGGTCGGCGCGCTCGGCTCCCAGCAGCTCGCCGACGAGGCCCTGCTGCTGGCCGCGCTCCGCCGCTTCCTGGCCGGGCCCGCCGCCACCGCCACCGGCTCCGCGCTGCCCGGCCTGCTGCTGGACGCCCCGACCCTGCCCTGCAAGGCCAATCTGCTCACCCGGATCAACGGGCTGGACGAACTGGTCGGCCCGGTCGCCACCCAGTCCGTGTACGTCGACATCCCCAACCCGGTGGCCGGCGCGTGAGCGGCCCCGCCGGCCCCGCAGACCCGGCTGACCAGACCGGCCCGGCCCGGCCGGGCGCGGACGAGGACCCGGCCCGCTGGGGTGCCATGCCCACCGCCGCCGGCGAGTTCCGACTGCGCCGCGCCCGGCTCCCGGCCGACCTCGGCCTGCTCACCGGCTGGATGAACGACCCGGAGGTCGCCGCCTTCTGGGAGCTCGCCGGACCGCCCGCCGTCACCGAACTGCACCTGCGCGGCCAACTCGACGGCGACGGAAGCAGCCTGCCCTGCCTCGGCCTGCTCGACGACACCCCGATGAGCTACTGGGAGGTCTACCGCGCCGACCTCGACCCGCTCGCCGCGCACTACCCGGCCCGGCCCCACGACACCGGCCTCCACCTGCTGCTCGGCCCGGCCACCAGCCGCGGCCGGGGCCTCGGCGCCACCCTGCTCGCCGCCCTGGCCGACCGCGTCCTGCGGGAACGGCCGCGCTGCGAACGGGTGGTCGCCGAGCCCGACGTCCGCAACCGGCGCTCCGTCCGCGCCTTCCTGCGGGCCGGCTTCCGGCTCGCCGCCGAACTCGACCTGCCCGGCAAACGGGCCGCCCTGATGGTCCGCGACCGGACCCCGCACCCCGCCTAGGACTGCACCCGCCCCATGGACACCCCAGCACCCCCGCCCGGGCCGTACGACCTGCTCGGCGTCGGCATCGGCCCGTTCAACCTCTCGCTCGCCGCGCTCGCCGAGCCCGTCCCCGGCCTGCGCACCCTCTTCTGCGACCGGCGCCCGGAGTTCCGCTGGCACCCCGGGATGCTCGTCGACGGCGCGCGGATGCAGGTGCCGTTCCTCGCCGACCTGGTCTCCCTGGTCGACCCGACCAACCCGTGGTCCTTCCTCAACCACCTGCGCGAGCAGGACCGGCTGTTCCCCTTCTACTTCACCGAACGCTTCCAGCTCACCCGCCGCGAGTACGACCACTACTGCCGCTGGGCCGCCGAGCGGCTCGCCAACTGCCGCTTCGGCACCGAGGTCACCGCCCTGCGCTGGGCCGGCGACCGGTACCGCGCCGAGCTGCGCGACAGCGCCACCGGGCGCACCCGCACCGTCGAGGCGCGCAACGTCGTCCTCGGTGTCGGCACCCTGCCGGTGCGCCCTGCCGCCTTCGCCGCCCTGGACGGCCATCCGCGGGTCTTCCACTCCGCCGACTACCTCGACCGGCGCGACAGCCTGGCCGGCGCCCGCGACATCACCGTCGTCGGCAGCGGGCAGTCCGGCGCCGAGGTCTTCCTCGACCTGCTGCGCCGCCACGACGGCGACGGCGTCCGGCTGCGCTGGCTCACCCGCACCCGGGCGCTCGCGCCGATGGAGTACTCCAAGCTGGGCCTGGAGCACTTCACCCCCGACTACACCCGCTACTTCCACGGCCTGTCCAGGGAGGTGCGCGACAGCCTGGTCGAGGCCCAGTGGCAGCTGCACAAGGCCGCCTCCGCCGAGACCCTCGCCGAGATCCACGACCACCTCTACGCACGCACCGTCGGCCGGCCGGTCGGCGACGCCCCGGTCGAGATCACCCCCGGCACCGCCGTCACCGACACCCGCTCCGGCCCCTGCGGCGGGCTCGAACTCGACTGCCGGCACACCGACTCCGGCACCGCGCGGGTGCTGCGCACCGACGCGGTGGTGCTCGCCACCGGCTACCGGGCCGCCCGCCCGGCCGCCCTGGAACCGCTCGCCCACCTTGTCGACTGGGACGCCGCCGGCCGCTACCGGGTCGACCTCGACCACCGGGTGGCCACCCTGCCCGAGGTCACCGGCGGGCTCTACGTCCAGAACGGCGAGCTGCACACCCACGGGGTCGGCACCCCCGACCTGGGCCTCGGCGCCCACCGCGCCGCGGTGATCCTCAACGCCGTCACCGGGCGGACCGTCCACCGGCTGCCCGAGCGCACCGCCTGGACCGGCTTCGCGCCGCCGCCCGCCCCCGTCCCCGTACCAGCCCTTCCCCGACCCCAGGAGCCGACCCGTGCCGCAACCGCCGGCCGCTGAACCGCCGCTGTACCTGCCGCCGCAGCTCACCGCCGGGCACTGGCAGCGGGCCGGCCGCGCACTGCTGGCCAAGATGCTCGGCGAGTTCGCCTACGAGGAGCTCGTCACCCCCGTCGAGACCGGCGCCCCCGGCGGGTACGTGCTCAAGCTCCCCGGGGCCGAGTACCGCTTCACCGCCCGCCGCGGCGCCTACGACGGCTGGCTCGTCGACCCCGGCTCGGTGTGCTGCGACGCCCCCGAGGGCCCCGACCCGCTGCGCTTCCTCACCCACGCCCGGCACGCCCTCGGCCTGCGCGGCGACACCACCGGCCACCTGCTGCGCGAACTCACCGCCACGCTGACCGCCGACGCCCATCTGCTGGCCACCGGGCTCACCGCCGCCGAGCTCGCCGACCTCGGCCACACCGCGCTGGAGGGCCGCCAGGGCGGTCACCCGTGGATCGTCCCCAACAAGGGCCGGATCGGCTTCTCCGCCGCCGACGCCGCCCGCTGGGCGCCCGAGGCCCGCGCCCCGCGCCCGCTGCCCTGGATCGCCGTGCACCGCCGGCTGGCCGAGTACCGTGGCGTGGCCGGGCTCACCGACCCCGCGCAGCTGTACCGCCGCGAGCTGGACGACCCGGACGCGCTGCGCGCCCCGCTCGGCGCCGCCGCCGACGACTACCTGCTGCTGCCGGTGCACCCCTGGCAGTGGGACGAGACCGTGCTGCCGCTGTTCGCCCCGTGGATCGCCTCCGGCGAGATCGTCCCGCTCGGCACCGACGGCGACCTGCGGCTGCCCCAGCAGTCGATCCGCTCGTTCTTCAACGAGAGCCACCCGGAGCGCTGTACCGTCAAGCTGCCGCTGGCCATCCTCAACACCCTGGTCTGGCGGGGCCTGCCCACCGAGCGCACGCTCGCCGCGCCCGCCGTCACCGCCTGGATCCACGGGCTGCGCGACGCCGACCCGTTCCTGCGCGACGAGTGCCGGGTGGTGCTGCTGGGCGAGATCGCCTCCGTCACCGTCGACCACCCGCTCTACCGCGAGCTGCCCGAGGCCCCCTACCAGTACAAGGAGCTGCTGGGCGCGATCTGGCGCGAGCCGCTCGGCCCCGCGCTGGCCCCCGGCGAGCGCGCCCGCACCCTGGCCGCCCTGCTGCAGACCGGCAGCGACGGACGGCCGCTCGCCGCCGAGCTGATCGCCCGCTCCGGGCTCGCCCCCGCCGAGTGGACCGCCCGGCTGTTCGCCGCGATGCTGCCGCCCCTGCTGCACTTCCTCTACCGCTACGGGCTGGTGTTCTCCCCGCACGGCGAGAACGCCATCGTCGTCTTCGACGAGCGGGACGTGCCGGTGCGGCTGGCGGTCAAGGACTTCGTCGACGACGTCAACCTCAGCGACCAGGACCTGCCGGAGCTGCGCGGCCTGCCCGCCGAGGTGGACGCGGTGCTGCTGCGGGAGGACCCGCAGGGCCTGTGCCAGTTCCTGCACTCCGGGCTCTTCATCGGCGTGTACCGCTACCTGGCGCCGCTGCTGGAGGCGCGGACCGGCCTGGCCGAGGCGCGGTTCTGGGCGCTGCTGCGCGCCGAGGTGCTGCGCCACCAGGCACGTTTCCCGGAACTCGCCGACCGCTTCGCGCTGTTCGACCTGTTCCGGCCGCGGATCGACCGGCTCTGCCTGAACCGCAACCGGCTGCTGCTGGACGGCTACGGGGACCGCCCGCACCGCCCGCACGCCGCCCGGCACGGCACCGTGCCCAACCCGCTCGCCGCGGACGGGGCGGCGCCGCTGCCCGGACAACGGGACCGGATTGTCACCCCCGCCCCGTAGGGTGGGAGGGTCATGACGAACGACTCCGAATCCCAGCTCCCCGCCGAGGACGCCGACCCGGCCGGGAGTTCCGCGGACGCCCCGGTCGAGGCCGTCCCCCGCGCCCGCGTCCCCGAACTGCTGCACGCCGCGGTCGCGGCCGTCGGCGGCGTCGAACGCCCCGGCCAGCTCCGGATGGCCGAGGCCGTCGCCGACGCCGTCGACAACAACGAGCACCTGCTGGTGCAGGCCGGCACGGGCACCGGAAAGTCCCTCGCCTACCTGGTGCCGGCGCTCGCCCACGGGGACCGCGTGGTGGTCGCCACCGCCACCCTGGCGCTGCAACGCCAGCTCGTCGAGCGGGACTTGCCGCGCACCGTGGAGGCGCTGCATCCGGTGCTGCGGCGCCGGCCGCTGTTCGCGATGCTCAAGGGCCGCTCCAACTACCTGTGCCTGCACCGGGCCAACGAGGGCACCCCGAGCGACGAGGGCGAGGGCCTGTTCGACCCGGTCGAGGCGATGGGCGGGCCGGCCGGCAAGCTCGGCCAGGAGGTGCTCCGGCTGCGCGACTGGGCGGACGAGACCGAGACCGGCGACCGGGACGACATGACCCCCGGGGTCTCCGACAAGGCCTGGGCCCAGCTCTCGGTCACCTCCAAGGAGTGCCTGGGCGCCAGCCGCTGCGCGTACGGGCAGGAGTGCTTCGCCGAGAAGGCGCGCGAGCGGGCCAAGCTCGCGGACGTGGTGGTCACCAACCACGCGATGCTCGCGATCGACGCGATCGAGGGCGCGCCGGTGCTGCCCGAGCACGGGCTGCTGATCATCGACGAGGCCCACGAGCTGGTCAACCGGGTCACCGGCGCGGCCACCGCCGAGCTGACCGTCGGCGCCGTGAACCGGGCGGTGAAGCGGGCCGCGCGGCTCGCCAACGAGAAGGCCGTGGACGCGCTGCAGGCCGCCGCCGAGAACTACCACGGCCTGATGGAGACCGCCCAGCCCGGCCGGGTCGAGGAACTGCCCGAGTACCTCGGGTACGCCGTCACCTCGATCCGGGACGCCGCCCGGCAGGTGATCACCTCGCTCGGCGAGACCAGGGACAAGGGGCTCAGCGACGAGGACGCCGTCCGCAAGCAGGCGATGGCCTCCGCCGAGGCGCTGCACGAGACCGCCGACCGGCTGCTCCAGGACTCCGAGTACGACGTGGTCTGGATCGAGCGCAGCGACCGCTACGGGCTGGGCACCGCCTCGCTGCGGGTCGCCCCGCTGAGCGTCTCCGGGCTGCTGCGGGAGGGCCTGTACAAGGAGCGCTCGGTGGTGCTCACCTCGGCCACCCTCAAGCTCGGCGGGGACTTCAACGGCGTGGCGGCCTCGGTCGGCCTGCCGTCCGAGGCCCGGCTGCCGGACGTCCGCACCCCGGGGGACAACCCTGAGGCCGCGGGCGAGGGCTTCGGCGACGAGCCGGTGCCGCACTGGCGGGGGATCGACGTCGGCTCGCCGTTCAAGTACCCCAAGCAGGGCATCCTGTACGTCGCCAGGCACCTGGCCGATCCCGGGCGGGACCCGGAACGGCCGGACATGCTCGACGAGTTGGCCGAGCTGATCGGCGCGGCCGGCGGGCGCACGCTGGGCCTGTTCTCCTCGATGCGGGGCGCCCAGAAGGCCGCCGAGGCGATGCGGGAGCGGCTGGACCACCGGATCCTGCTCCAGGGGGAGGACACCCTGGGCGAGTTGATCCGCGAGTTCGCCTCGGACGCGACCACCTGCCTGTTCGGCACGCTGTCGCTCTGGCAGGGCGTGGACGTGCCCGGCTCGGCCTGCCAGTTGGTGGTGATGGACCGGATCCCGTTCCCGCGGCCGGACGACCCGCTGATGAGCGCCCGGCAGAAGGACGTCGAACAGCGCGGCGGGAACGGCTTCATGGCCGTCGCGGCGACCCATGCGGCGCTGCTGATGGCGCAGGGCGCGGGCCGGCTGGTGCGCGCGGCGGACGACCGGGGTGTGGTGGCGGTGCTCGACCCGCGGGTGGAGACCAAGCGGTACGGAGGCTTCTTCCGTTCCTCGATGCCGGAGTTCTGGTACACCACGGACCGCAATCAGGTGCGCCGCTCGCTGGCGGCGATCGACGCCTCGGCGGCGCCGGTGCGGCCGGTGGTGAAGCGGGGCTGAGCCGGTCCGGAGGGGCTCCGCGCGGTCTGCGGGGAGCCCCTTCCTGTGGGCCGGGTTCCTGCGTGCGGGGGCGGGCGTCAGAGGCGGCGGAGGACCGCCACGACCTTGCCGAGGATGGTCGCGTTGTCGCCGTTGATCGGCTCGTAGGCCGGGTTGTGCGGCATCAGCCAGATCCGGCCGTCCTCGCGCTTGAGGCGCTTGACGGTGGCCTCGCCGTCGATCATCGCGGCCACGATGTCGCCGTTCTCGGCGACCGGCTGGCGGCGGACGGTGACCCAGTCGCCGTCGCAGATGGCCGCCTCGATCATCGAGTCGCCGCGCACGGTGAGCGCGAACAGCTCGCCCTCGCCGACCAGCTGGCGCGGCAGCGGGAAGACGTCCTCGACCGTCTGCTCGGCCAGGATCGGCCCGCCGGCGGCGATCCGGCCGACCAGCGGCACGTAGGAGGTGGAGGGGCGGCCGGCGGTCTCGGCGGTGTTCGGCCGGGCCACCTCGACGCCGCGGACCTCGTAGGCGCGCGGGCGGTGCGGGTCCCGGCGCAGGAAGCCCTTGCGCTCCAGCGCCATCAGCTGGTGGGCCACCGAGGAGGTGCTGGAGAGGCCGACGGCCTGGCCGATCTCGCGCATGGACGGCGGGTAGCCGCGCCGCTGCACCGAATCCCGGATGACCTCGATCACCCGGCGCTGGCGCTCGGTGAGGCCGGCCTCGTCGGTGCGGATGCCGGGCGGGCGGCCGGGCGCGGAGCGGGTCGGGGCGGGGTGGGCGTCGTCGAGCACGGGGGAGTGCTCGATGGGCTGGTCCGGAACGCGGCCGACGCCGGAAAGGCCCGGGCCCGGGGGGCGGTGGTCTTCGCTACGGTCCATGCTGTCCACACTCTGCTGATTCGTGGTGCGCTGCCCCACCTTGAGCTGGGAGTGTTCCTGCACCGGGATGGTGTTGCTTTCGACGGTGTTCACGGCGGCCCCTCTCGACGGCTGTCCTCTCCTTTTTCCAGCCCAACGCACCCCGTATCGAAAGGTTGCGCCAAACACACGTTCGAGTGAATTATTCGGGAGTTGGCTGACTCGATCAAGGCTTTGTTGTACATCGATTAAATGTTCGATCGGAAGGCGCTCCCGGAATCCTAGTCCGCGCCGACACGCCCATGGGTCTACTTCCCTCGCAGACCTAGATGTAGTGGCTACAGTCCTCTCCGTGGCCCAGTACTTGTGGTCGAGGCCTCAAGATCGGGTTGCGATCAGCGGCCCGGGATCGCATAGACTCGACCAGTCCGCACGTCCTGCCAGGGAGGGATCCTCAGGTGCACTGCCCCTTCTGCCGGCACTCCGACAGCCGCGTCGTCGACAGCCGGACCACCGAGGACGGCAGCTGCATCCGCCGTCGTCGGCAGTGCCCGGACTGCGGCCGCCGCTTCACCACCGTGGAGACGGCCGCCCTGATGGTCATCAAGCGCAGCGGCGTCACCGAGCCGTTCTCCCGGGAGAAGGTCATCTCCGGCGTCCGCAAGGCCTGTCAGGGCCGCCCGGTCACCGAGGACGCGCTCGCCCAGCTCGGCCAGCGGGTCGAGGAGTGCGTGCGGGCCACCGGCAACGCCGAGCTCACCACCCATGACGTCGGGCTGGCCATACTCGGCCCGCTGAAGGAACTCGACGTCGTCGCCTACCTGCGCTTCGCCAGCGTCTACCAGGCGTACGACGGACTGGAAGACTTCGAGGCCGCCATCGCGGAACTCCGCGCCGAGCGGCCCGCTCCCGAGGCGGACGGCACGCCCGTGCCCGTCGCCTCCGCCGCGCCCTAGCCGGCCCGGCCCCCCTCACCGGCCCCTTCCGGGGTCGGCAGCACCCCCGGCCCCTTCGAGGGCCGACGTGTGCCCGAAAACGGCGCACAGACCATGACAAATCGTGCGCGGTCGGCGGGGACTCCCGCCTGCCCGCACACCGGAAGAGCGAACCAGCCGTGCCCGGATTTTTCGGGGCACTCCGGGCGTTTGCCCAACCAGGAGGAGGAACAGAAGTGACAGACACCACGAGCGGTTCCGCACGCGGGTCGAAGTCCGACAAGACGGCGGCCAAGGGCGGCGCCGGCAAGGCCCCCAAGGGCGGCCTTCGGATCGGGCGCATCTACACCACTCCTGGCGTGCACCCGTACGACGAGGTCCGCTGGGAGCGGCGCGACGTCGTGATGACCAACTGGCGCGACGGTTCGATCAACTTCGAGCAGCGCGGCGTCGAGTTCCCCGACTTCTGGTCGGTCAACGCGGTCAACATCGTCACGTCCAAGTACTTCCGCGGCGCGGTCGGCACCCCGCAGCGCGAGTGGAGCCTCAAGCAGATCATCGACCGCGTGGTGCTCACCTACCGCGCCGCGGGGGAGAAGAACGGCTACTTCGCCACCCCGGACGACGCCGAGGTGTTCGAGCACGAGCTGACCCACGCCCTCCTCCACCAGGTGTTCAGCTTCAACTCGCCGGTCTGGTTCAACGTCGGCACCAAGCAGCCCCAGCAGGTCTCCGCCTGCTTCATCCTGTCCGTCGACGACTCCATGGAGTCGATCCTCGACTGGTACAAGGAAGAGGGGATGATCTTCAAGGGCGGCTCCGGCGCCGGCCTCAACCTCTCCCGGATCCGCTCCAGCAAGGAACTGCTGTCCTCCGGCGGAAACGCCTCCGGCCCGGTCTCCTTCATGCGCGGCGCCGACGCCTCCGCCGGCACCATCAAGTCCGGTGGCGCCACCCGCCGCGCGGCCAAGATGGTCGTGCTCGACGTCGACCACCCGGACGTCGAGGCCTTCATCGAGACCAAGGTGAAGGAGGAGGAGAAGATCCGCGCCCTGCGCGACGCGGGCTTCGACATGGACCTCGGCGGGGACGACATCACCTCCGTCCAGTACCAGAACGCCAACAACTCGGTCCGCGTCAGCGACGAATTCATGGCCGCCGTCGAGAACGGCACCGAATTCGGCCTGCGCGCCCGGATGACCGGCGAGGTCATCGAGACCGTCGACGCGAAGAAGCTCTTCCGCAAGATGGCCGAGGCCGCCTGGGCCTGCGCCGACCCCGGCATCCAGTACGACTCCGTCATCAACCACTGGCACACCTGCCCGGAGTCCGGCCGGATCAACGCGTCCAACCCCTGCTCCGAGTACATGCACCTGGACAACTCCAGCTGCAACCTCGCCTCGCTCAACCTCATGAAGTTCCTCCGCGACGACGACTCGTTCGACGCCGAGACCTTCGCCAAGGTCGTCGAGCTGGTCATCACCGCGATGGACATCTCGATCTGCTTCGCGGACTTCCCGACCGAGAAGATCGGCGAGACCACCCGCGCCTACCGCCAGCTGGGCATCGGCTACGCCAACCTCGGCGCCCTGCTGATGGCCACCGGCCACGCCTACGACAGCGAGGGCGGCCGTGCCCTGGCCGGTGCCATCACCTCGCTGATGACCGGTACCGCCTACCGCCGCGGCGCCGAACTCGCCGGTGTGGTCGGCCCGTACGACGGCTACGCCCGCAACGCCGCCCCGCACCAGCGGGTCATGAAGCAGCACGCGGACGCCTCGAAGGCCGCCGTCTCCTTCGACGACCTGGACGCCCCGGTCTGGGCCGCGGCCACCGAGGCCTGGGGCGACGTGCTCCGGGTCGGCGCGCAGAACGGTTTCCGCAACGCCCAGGCGTCGGTGCTCGCCCCGACCGGCACCATCGGCCTGATGATGGACTGCGACACCACCGGCGTCGAGCCGGACCTCGCGCTGGTCAAGTTCAAGAAGCTGGTCGGCGGCGGCTCGATGCAGATCGTCAACGGCACCGTCCCGCGCGCCCTCAAGCGCCTGGGCTACCAGGACGAGCAGATCGAGGCGGTCGTCGCCCACATCGCCGAGCACGGCAACGTGGTGGACGCTCCGGGCCTGAAGACCGAGCACTACGAGGTCTTCGACTGCGCCATGGGCGAGCGCTCGATCTCCCCGATGGGCCACGTCCGGATGATGGCCGCGATCCAGCCGTGGATCTCCGGCGCCATCTCCAAGACCGTGAACATGCCGGCCTCGGCGACCGTCGAGGACGTCGAGGAGATCTACTTCGAGGCGTGGAAGCTGGGCGTCAAGGCGCTCGCCATCTACCGCGAGAACTCGAAGGTCGGCCAGCCGCTCTCGGCCAAGAAGAAGGACGAGAAGGCCGAGGAGGCCCCGGCCGCCGCGGTCGAGAAGGTCGTCGAGTACCGCCCGGTCCGCAAGCGCCTGCCCAAGGGCCGCCCGGGCATCACCACCTCCTTCACGGTCGGTGGCGCCGAGGGCTACATGACCGCCAACTCCTACCCGGACGACGGCCTCGGCGAGGTCTTCCTGAAGATGTCCAAGCAGGGCTCGACCCTCGCGGGCATGATGGACGCCTTCTCCATCGCCGTCTCGGTCGGCCTCCAGTACGGCGTGCCGCTGGAGACCTACGTCTCGAAGTTCACCAACATGCGCTTCGAGCCGGCCGGTCTGACCGACGACCCGGACGTGCGGATGGCGCAGTCGATCGTCGACTACATCTTCCGCCGCCTGGCGCTGGACTTCCTGCCGTTCGAGACCCGCTCGGCGCTCGGCATCCACTCCGTCGAGGAGCGCCAGCGCCACCTGGAGACCGGGTCCTACGAGCCGCTGGAGGCCGAGGAGGAGCTGGACACCGAGACGCTCGCCCAGTCCGCCCCGGTGGCCCCCGCCGCCAGGCCGGCCGCCGCTGCGGCCCCGGCCGCGAAGGCCACCCCGGCCCAGGCCCACAACTCGACCGAGCTGATCGAGATCCAGCTGGGCCTGAACGCCGACGCGCCGCTCTGCTTCTCCTGCGGCACCAAGATGCGCCGCGCCGGCAGCTGCTACCTCTGCGAGGGCTGCGGCTCCACCAGCGGCTGCAGCTGACCCCGGCCCGCACCTCGCGGATGAGGTGAGCCACCGCTGAAGGCGGGGCGAGGACATGACGTCCTCGCCCCGCCTTCCGGCTTCCGGGCGCCGCTCTCCCACCCGGACCGGCTCGCGCCGGTGCGGGAGGGGAAGGTCGGCTGGGACGCGGTGGTGGAGGAGTCGCTCCGCTGGACGCCGCCGACCAGCAACTCCCGGGACACCCGGGAGCGAAGGGCGTTCCCGGACCTTGGCGGCGCGTGGCGGCTGCGTTAACGTCTTCAGATCGGCCGGCCGCCGCGTCCCTGTCGATCGTCCAACTCCTGCACAGCGCAATGTCGTTCCGTCGTACAGCCGAGCGTTCGCGCCCTGGCGAGGAGGACCGCGTTGACTCCCACCCCGACCGTGCCGCCCACGACCGCCCTGCCGCCCGCCGACCGCAGGCACCGGCGCCGCCCGCGCCGGCCGCTCGCCGCGGTGGCCCTGCTGGCCGCCGCCGCACTGACCGCGGCCTGTTCCAACAGCTCGGACAGCTCCGGAAGTTCGGGAGGGTCGGGCGACGGCCGGACCCTCTCCGCCGACTGCGCCGCCTACCAGCCGTACGCCGGGCACTCGGGCAGGACGGTGACGGTCTTCGCCTCGATCCTCAGCCCCGAGTCGGACAACCTGGAGAAGTCCTGGGCGGACTTCGTGAGGTGCACCGGCATCAAGATCAGTTACGAGGGCAGCAACGACTTCGAGTCCCAGCTGCCGGTGAGGGTGAGCGGCGGCAACGCCCCGGACTTCGCGATCATCCCGCAGCCCGGCCTGCTGGCGCAGATGGTCAAGAGCGGCAAGGTGGTCAAGCCGCCGGAGCAGACCGTGGCCAACCAGGGGAAGTGGAGCCCGGTCTGGAAGAGCTACGGCTCGGTCAACGGCACCTTCTACGCCGCGCCGATGAGCGCCAACATGAAGTCCCTGGTCTGGTACTCGCCCAAGGCGTTCAAGCAGGCCGGCTACACCCCGCCGAAGACCTGGGCCGACCTGATGGCGCTCAGCGACACGATCGCCAAGGCGGGTGGCGGCAAGCCGTGGTGCGGCGGCATCGCCTCCGGCACGGCCACCGGCTGGCCGGCCACCGACTGGCTGGAGGAGGTGGTCCTCGGCTCGTACGGCGGTGAGGTGTACGACCAGTGGGTGAACCACCAGGTGAAGTTCTCCGACCCGAAGATCGCCGCGGCGATGAAGACGGTCGCCGACTGGATGCAGAACCCGGCCTGGGTCAACGGCGGCTACGGCGACGTGAAGTCGATCGCCACCACGACCTTCCAGGACGCGGGCGCGCCGATCCTCACCGGCAAGTGCTTCATGCTCCAGCAGGCGTCCTTCTACAAGGCGCAGTGGCCCAAGGAGACCAGGATCGGCCCGGACGGCGACATCTTCGCCTTCCCGCTGCCGGCGGTGAGCCCGTCGGTGGCCAATCCGGTCGAGGGCGGCGGCGAGTTCCTCACCGCGTTCGCGAACCGGCCCGAGGTGCAGGCGGTGCAGAACTACCTGTCCAGCAGCGAGTGGGCGAGCAGCCGGGTGCGGACCGCGACCGGCTGGGTTTCGGCCAACCAGGGCGTGGACAAGAGCCTGTACACCGATCCGATCGACCGGATCTCCGCCGACGCCCTCACCGACCCGGCGGCGACCTTCCGGTTCGACGGCTCGGACCTGATGCCGGCCGCGGTCGGCGCCGGGCAGGAG
Organism: Kitasatospora sp. NPDC058032; assembly: GCF_042885845.1. NCBI lineage: Bacteria > Bacillati > Actinomycetota > Actinomycetes > Kitasatosporales > Streptomycetaceae > Kitasatospora > Kitasatospora sp. NPDC058032. Next base: position 66,187 of record NZ_JBHVRK010000018.1, read on the forward strand.
TGGAAGTCGCTCACCGCCTGGTTCGCCGAGGGGCAGTCGATCCAGAAGACCGCCGCGGACATCGACGCCGCCTGGCCGCAGTAGCGGCGCGCGGCGCAGGACCACCTGCCGAAGGGCGGTGCGGGGCCACCCACCCGCACCGCCCGCCCCTCCCCGTGCTCCCGGCCCTCCCCGCACTCCCGAGCCTGCCGCCGCCCCCTGTCTCCGGCGTTCGCGGGCCTCGGGTCTCGGGTCTCGGGTCTCGGGTCTCCACACCTTCTGTTCCTCCCGGTTCCCCGTTCCGCCCTCCGTTGGGAAAGGACGTCCCGCCATGTCCCTCTCCGCCGGCGCCTGGGGCGACGCGATGGTCAAGTTCGGCAACGGCTTCGGAGCGATCGCCGGCTTCCTCGGCATCCTGTTGCTGGTCTTCCTGGTCGCCGGGCGCGCCTCCGGCCGGCTCGCCCGCCCGCTGGCCGTCCTGGTCCTGCTCGGTCCGGCCGTGGTGCTGCTGCTGGTCGGCCTGGTCGCGCCGCTGGTCCGCACGGTCTACCTGAGCTTCTACAGCGACGACAGCAGCCGGTTCGTCGGCGGCGAGAACTTCCGCTGGGCGCTGACCAACGACTCGGTGCGCGACGTCCTGGTCAACACCCTGCTGTGGCTGGTGATCGCCCCGCTGGCGGCCACCGGTCTCGGCCTCGTCCTGGCCCTGCTGGTGGACCGGATGCGCGGTCAGGCCGTCTACAAGTCGCTGCTCTTCATGCCGATGGCGATCTCGCTGGTCGGCGCCTCGATCATCTTCAAGTTCGTCTACGAGTCGCGCGATCCCTCGCAGCGGCAGATCGGCCTGCTCAGCCAGGTGGCGATCACGCTCGGCTGGGACGATCCGCCGAACTGGCTGCTCTCCCAGCCGCTCAACACCTTCCTGCTGATGGCCGTCATGGTGTGGGTGCAGACCGGCTTCGCGATGGTCGTGCTCTCGGCGGCGATCAAGGCGATCCCGGACGAGGTGACCGAGGCGGCCCGGCTGGACGGCGCCCGGGGCGTGCGGCTGTTCTGGTACGTCACCGTGCCGATGATCCGCACCACCGTGGTGGTGGTGCTGACCACGGTGATGATCACCACGCTGAAGGCCTTCGACATCGTCCGCACCATGACCGGCGGCAACTTCGGCACCCAGGTGCTGGCCAACGAGATGTACTCGCAGTCCTTCGTCCAGTTCAACACCGGGCGGGGCAGCGCACTGGCGGTGCTCCTCTTCCTCGCGGTGCTGCCACTGGTGGCCTACAACATCCTCCAGCTGCGCAAGGAGCGTGCGGTCCGATGAGCGTACGGCGCGACGGCAACGCCGTCCGGAAGGCCTTCTCCTCCCCACTCGGCTCGGTCTTCGTGATCGCGGTGACGGTGCTGTGGACCGTTCCCACGCTCGGTTTGCTGGTCACCTCGCTGCGCCCCAAACAGGACGTCACCGCCGACGGCTGGTGGAACGCCCTGCTCCAGCCGGACCTCGGCCTGGACAACTACCACACCGTGCTGTTCGAGGGCGGCTCCGGCGTCTCCACGGGGCTGATGCCCTTCCTGGTGAACTCGCTGGCGATCAGCGTGCCGGCCACGGTGTTCCCGCTGGTGCTGGCGGCGATGGCCGCGTACGCGCTGGCCTGGGTGCGGTTCCGGGGTAGCGACACGCTGTTCTTCGTGATCTTCGCGCTCCAGGTGGTGCCGATGCAGATGGCGCTGATCCCGCTGCTCCAGCTGTTCTCGGGCGGGGCGCACCTGGGCCCGCTGACACTGCTGCCGGCGCTGGACCTCAAGGGCACCTACGCGCCGGTCTGGCTGGCGCACACCATGTTCGCGCTGCCGCTGGCGACCTTCCTGCTGCACAACTTCATCGCCCAGCTGCCGCGCGACCTGATGGAGGCGGCGGTGGTGGACGGCGCCTCGCACATGAAGATCTTCCGCTCGATCGTGCTGCCGCTCTGCACCCCCGCGCTGGCCTCGTTCGCGATCTTCCAGTTCCTCTGGGTCTGGAACGACCTGCTGGTGGCGCTCACCTTCGCCGGCGGCACGCCGGAGGTGGCGCCGATGACGGTCCGGCTGGCGCAGCTGTCCGGCTCCTTCGGCGGGCGGTGGGAACTGCTCACGGCGGGGGCGTTCCTGTCGATCGTGATCCCGCTGGGGGTGTTCTTCGCGCTCCAGCGGTACTTCGTGCGCGGGCTGCTGGCCGGGTCGGTCAAGGGGTGACCCCGGCTCCGTCCGGGCCGGGTCGGGCGTTGCCCCGGGGGGCGTCGGGGTTCACGCCGTTCGATGGCGAATGTGGTGATTCTGTGGACACGGCCGACGGGCAACCGGTACACCGTTAGGGAGTTGGCCGAGATGACACAGGGGGGCGGTCATGGCGGACGCGGGTGCCGGCATACGCGCACGAGCGGGTACGGGCGGCGCGGGCAGAGGTGGAGACCGAGGCAGGGGCGGTTCGTGGCGGCGGCGGGCGGTGGGACTGCTCGCGGCGCTCGCCACCGCGGCGGCGCTGGCCACCGGACCGGGCGCGCCCCCGGCGGCGGCCGCCACGGCGACGCTGGGTGCCACCGAGGCCGGCGCCCGTACCGACACCGCCGACTCCCACTACCTCAACGCCTCGCGCTACGTGACCGGTTCGTCGGGCGGCACGGTCAGCAGCATCTCGGTGTACGTGGACAGCGTGGACGCCGCGCCCAACGACCGGTTCCAGACGGCGATCTACCAGGACAACGGCGGCAGTCCGGGGGCGCTGCTGGCGAGCAGCGACACCGCGACCCTCACCGGGCCGGGCTGGAACAGCGCCCCGGTGACGGCCACCCTGGCCGCCAACACCCCCTACTGGCTGGCCTACAACACCAACGGCTCCGGCCCCACCGTCAACAACCTGCGCTACGCCCCGGGCGGCACCAGCGCCTACGGCAACGCCGGCCAGCCCTTCGGCAGCTGGCCGGCCACCGCGGGCCCGGTCACCACGATCGCCACGAGCTTCTCGATCCACGCCACGTACACCACCGCCGAGGTGGCCCCGTCCGATCCGGCCCCGGGCGCCGGGCCGGGCGCGGAGGGCCCGATCCTGCTGGTCACCAGCCAGGCCAGTCCGTACAGCCGCTACCTGGCGGAGATCCTCAAGGCGGAGGGCCTGAACGCCTACCGCCAGGTGGACGTCTCCGCCGTCACCAGCGCCGTACTGGCCTCCGCCGATGTGGTGCTGCTCGGCGAGATGCCGCTCACCGCCGCCCAGGCGAACCTGTTCAGCACCTGGACCACCGCCGGCGGACAGCTGGTGGCGATGCGCCCGGACAAGCAGCTCGCGCCGCTGTTCGGGCTCACCCCGGCGTCCGGTACCCGCGCCGACGCCTACCTCAGGGTGAACACCGCGGCCGCGCCCGGCGCCGGGATCACCGGCGACACCATGGGCTACCACGGCGCCGCCGACCTCTACACGCTGAACGGCGCCACCGCCGTCGCCACCCTGTACAGCGACGCGGCGACCGCGACCGCCAATCCGGCGGTCACCCTGCGCACGGCCGGCCGCGGCCGGGCCGCCGCGTTCAGCTACGACCTGGCCAAGTCGGTGGTGCAGACCCGCCAGGGCAACCCCGCCTGGGCCGGCCAGCAGCGCGACGGTGTCGACGGCTACGAGGCCAGCGAGATGTTCTTCGGCACCGGCGGCCAGCCGGACTGGAACGACCTGGACAAGGCGCTGATCCCGATCGCCGACGAGCAGCAGCGGCTGCTCGCCAACCTGCTCACCCAACTGGCCTCCGGCGAGAAGCCGCTGCCCCGGTTCTGGTACTTCCCGCGCGACGTCAAGGCCGTCGTGGTGATGACCGGTGACGACCACGGCGTCGGCGGCACGGCCGGCCGCTGGGACGGCTACCTCGCGCAGAGCCCGCCCGGCTGCTCGGTCGCCAACTGGGAGTGCGTGCGCGGCTCCTCGTACATCTACACGGACGACCCGCTCACCCCGGCCCAGGCCAAGGCGTACAGCGACCAGGGCTTCGAAGTCGGCGTGCACGTCACCACCGACTGCCGCCCCTGGGGCAGCACCGCGGTCCTGCAGGGCTACTACCGCGACCAGTTGGCCGCCTGGCGGGCCAAGTACCCGAACCTGCCGAACCCGTCGAGCAGCCGCACGCACTGCGTGGAGTGGGACGACTGGGCCACCCAGGCGAAGACCAAGCTGGCCAACGGGATCCGGCTGGACACCGACTACTACTTCTACCCGTCGAGCTTCACCCAGGACCGGCCCGGCTACTTCAACGGCACCGCCCAGATCATGCGCTTCGCCGACACCGACGGCAGCGTCATCGACGAGTACCAGGCCACCACCCAGCTCACCGACGAGTCCGGCCAGTCGTACCCGGGCACCGTCACCACGCTGCTCGACGCCGCGTACGGCGCCCAGGGCTACTACGCGGCGCTGACCGCCAACATCCACACCGACTTCGCCGCCTCCGCCGCGTCGGACGCGGTCGTCGCGGCGGCCAGGGCGCGGGGCGTGCCGGTGGTGTCCGGCCGGCAGATGCTCACCTGGCTGGACGGGCGCAACGGCTCGGCGTTCGGAAAGCCGGCCTGGCACCCGAGTGCCCCGGGCGGGGGCTCGCTGACCTTCGACATCACCGGCGGGGCCACCGGGCTGCGCGCCATGCTGCCGTTCAACGCGGCCGCCGGCACGCTCACCGGGATCACCTCCGGGGGCCGCCAGGTGCAGTACCGGGTCGAGACGGTCAAGGGCGTGGCGTACGCGTTCTTCGACGGCGCGGCGGGCTCGTACACGGCCGACTACGGCCACGACGACACCGCGCCGACGGTGCTCGGCACCACCCCGGCCGCCGGGGCGAGCGGGGTGGCGCCGGGCACGGCGGTGCGGTTCTCCTTCGGCGAGCCGCTGGACCCGGTGAGCGTGACCGGCGGGTCCGTCACCCTGCGGCCCGCCGCGGGCGGCGCGGCCGTCGCGGGGACGGTGGGCTACGACGCGTCGACGGCGAGCGTGGTGTTCACCCCGGGCGCCCCGCTGGCGCTGACCACCGGGTACACCGCGACCGTCCAGGGCGTGCGGGACCTCGCCGGGAACGCGCTGGCGGGTCCGTACGCGGTCTCGTTCACCACCGGGGGAGCGGAGCCGCGCACGATCGGGAACACGGCGGTGGGCTCGCTGATCGACGACACCGACTCCAACCACCTGAACGGCAGCCGGGTGACCACCGGGGCCGACCCGGTGGCGCTCACCTCGCTGAGCGTGCACGTCGGTCCGGTCGGCGCTGCGCCCGCCAACCGGTACCAGCTGGCCGTCTACACCGACGAGGGCGGTTCGCCCGGGGCGCTGGTCGCCAGTACGGGGACCGGCACGCTGACGGCCAACGCCTGGAACTCGCTGCCGGTGGACCTCACGCTGAGCGCCCGCACCTCGTACTGGTTCGTCTACAACAGCAACGGGGCGAGTTCCACGGTCAACAACATGAACTACTCGACGGGTGCCGCCGGGCAGGGCGCGTACAGCAACACGGTGGTGCCGTTCGGCACGTGGCCGGCGGACTTCGGGCCCTCGGTGAAGGACTCGTTCCGGTACTCGCTGTTCGGGACGTACTGAGCGCGCGGCGGCGCTGACCGGGCCGGCGCCGAAGGGCTCTGAGCGCTGCTCAGGAGTGCGCCGGGACACCGGACCCGGTTCTGTCACAGGGGTGTGACGGAGCCGGGTCCGATGTTTTTGAACTTGTTCAGAATGGTCTACAGTCGGCATCGGCCGCGGTGCCCGGTGCCTTCACCGGTGTGGTTCCGCGTGCTCGTCGGCGGACCGCCCGGAGGGTGGCTTCCGCACGCCCACCCGACCATTGAGGGGGAAGCCATGTCCGGATTCAGCCCGCCCGCCGCGGACGGAGTGCCGCCCGGCGCCGGCGCCGGGGCCGGGGCCGGGGCCGTGCCCGGGGCCGCGCCGGGTTCCGTGCCCGGGGCCGCGCCGGGTTTCGGGCCCGCCTCCGGCTACGGCCCCGGCGTTGGACACGGCCCCGGCTACGGCCCCGCTCCCGGCGCCGGACCGTACCGGGCGCCCGGTACGCCCGCGCCGCAGCCGTTCGCCTGGCTGCGGCCCGGCGACCCGGACAAGAAGGCCCCGGCCACCGGCCGGACGGTGCTGGCGGCGGTGCTGGCCGGCCTGCTCACCTCCTGGCTCCTGATCGACGGACTCGGCGTCAACCTGCTGCTCTGCGCGGCGTTCACCGCCGCCGGTGCCGGGATCGCCGCCCGCGCGGCCGGCCGCCGGCTGCGCGTCTGGACCGTCGTGTGGAGCGCGGTGGCACTCGCCCTGCTCGCCGTCCCGGCGCTGTACGAGGCCGGCCGGCCGGTGCTGCTGAGCACCGTCCTGGCCCTCGGCCTGGCCTCGCTGGCGCTGCACGGCGGGCGGCGCTGGAGCGGTGTCCTGCTCGCGCTGCCGGGCGTGCTCTGGCAGCTCGTGCCAGCCCTGGTGTGGGCGCGGGCGAGCCTGCGGGCCCGCGGCGGGAACAGCCGCGCCCGAGTGGTGCCGGTGCTCAAGGGGGTCGTCGTGGCGGCCGTGCTGCTGGCCGTCTTCGGCGCCCTGTTCGCCGGCGCCGACGCCGCCATGGCCGACGTCCTCGGAAGCCTGGTGCCCAGCCTGGACCTCGGCCGGCTCCCCGCCCGGGTGGCCCTGTTCGTGCTCGGTCTGGCGACCGCGCTGGGCTTCGCCCACATCGCGGCCGGCCCGCGCCGCTGGGACCGCACGCGGGTCCGGCCGGGCCGCGCCAGGGGCCGGCTGGAGTGGGCCGTGCCGCTGGTCGCGCTGAACCTGATGTTCGGCGCCTTCGCGGTGGTGCAGGGTGTGGTGGTGCTCGGTGGCGGCGAGTCGGTGCTGGAGCGCACCGGGATGAGCCGCTCCGAGTACGCCCGGCAGGGCTTCTGGCAGCTGCTCGCGGTCACCGTGCTGGCCCTGGTGGTCGTCGCGGTCGCCAGGCGCTGGGCGCCGCGCGGGACCGGGACCGACCGCCGGCTGGCGCGGTCGCTGCTCGTCGCGCTCTGCCTGCTCACCCTGGTCGTGGTGGCCTCGGCGCTCGGCCGGATGTGGTTCTACGTGGACGCCTCCGGGCTGACCACGCTCCGGCTCTGGGTGCTGGCGGTCGAACTGTGGCTGGGGGTGGTCTTCCTGCTGCTGGTCGCGGCGGGCCTGACCCCGTCGGCCGGCTGGCTGCCCCGCGCGGTGGTGCTCAGCGCGGCGCTGGCCGCCGCCGGGTACGGGCTGATCGGGCCGGACGCCCTGGTCGCGGAGCACAACGTGGCCCGCTTCGAGCGGACCGGGCAGATCGATCTGCGCAACGTCCGCGGCCTCTCGCCGGACGCCGTCCCGGCCCTGGACCGGCTGCCGGGCGACTACCGGATCTGCGCGCTGAACGTCGTCGCCGCCGACCTGGCGCAGGACGGTCCGGCCCCCTGGTACGCCACCAGCCTGGCCGGGGCGCGGGCCCGGGGCATCCTCACCGATCGCCCGGCGGCGGACCGCCTCTCGGACGGGAAGAACGCCTGCGACCGGGTCGGGCTGCTCCCCGGCCGCACCTTCGGCGGCTGAGCCCGGCCGGGGAACGGTGCGGGGGACGGCGGAGCGGGGGACGGGGGACGGCGAGGGCCGGCCGGGAGCGTGCTGCTCCCGGCCGGCCCTCGCCCGTCCGGTCCGCCTCCCCCGGGAGGGCGGCCGATCGGTGCGTCGTGACGTCGGTGCGCCGTGACGTCGGTGCGTCGTGAGGTCAGTTCATCGTGTGGTCAGTGCAGCGCGACGCCGGCGGTGTCCGACGGCAGGTCGGCGGCCTTGGCCTTGACGACGACGACGGCGACCACGAAGGCGAGGCCCGCCATCACGGCGCCCACGATGAAGCCGTGCGAGATGCCCTGCGCGAGCACCTCGTTGGCCGCGGCGGTGCCCTTGGGGAACTCCTGCTTCTCCATCAGCCAGGCCTTCTGCTCCGGCGTGGCGGTGGCCATGAAGCCGGGCAGCTGCGCCTTGGCCTCGCTGGTCGCGTAGTGCGCGAACACCGTGGTCAGGATCGACAGGCCGAGCGAACCGCCGATCTGCTGCATGGAGTTCAGCAGACCGGAGGCGGCACCGGTCTCCTGGCCGGAGACGCCCGCGACGGAGAGCAGCATCACCGGGACGAAGGTCAGGCCCATGCCGAAGCCGAAGACCACCGTCGGGCCGAGGATCCCGTCGACGTAGCCGCTGTCCGCGTCCATGAAGGTCAGCCAGGAGAGCCCGACGGCGACCAGCAGCGCGCCACCCGCCATGAACGGCTTCGGGCCGTACTTGACCTGCAGGCTGGAGGCGAGCTGGGCGGCCACGATGATGGACGCGCTGATCGGCATGAACGCGAAGCCGGCCTTGAGCGGGCTGTAGTCCAGCGGGCCCTGCACGAAGAGGGTGATGTAGAAGAAGATGCCGAACATGGCGGCGGCCACGCAGAGCATCATCACCAGGCCGCCGGTGCGGTTCCGGTCGGCGAACAGCCTGAGCGGGGTGATCGGCTGCGCGGTCCGGCGCTCGATGATCACGAACGCGACCAGCAGGATCACACCGGCGGCGAAGGAGCCGAGCGTCAGCCCGTCCTTCCAGCCGTCCGACGCGGCGCGGATGAAGCCGTAGACCAGGCCGACCAGGCCGAGCGTCGAGGTGAGCGCGCCGGGCAGGTCGAAGCGGCCCGGGTGGCGCTCGGACTCGGCGATGTAGCGCGGCGCGGCGAAGGCGATGAGCACCGCGATCGGCACGTTGACGAAGAAGACCCAGCGCCAGTCGAGGTACTCGGTCAGCACACCGCCGGCCAGCAGGCCGATCGCGGCGCCGGAACCGGCCACCGCCGAGAACACGCCGAAGGCCCGGTTGCGTTCGGGTCCTTCGTCGAAGTTGGTGGCGATCAGGGCGAAGGCCGTCGGTGAGCAGATCGCGCCGCCGATGCCCTGGAGCGCGCGGGCGGCCAGCAGCATGCCGCCGTCCTGCGCGAAGCCGCCGAGCAGCGAGGCCAGGCCGAACAGCAGCGTGCCGGCGATGAAGACCCGGCGCCGGCCGAGGATGTCGCCCGCGCGTCCACCGAGCAGCAGCAGGCCGCCGAAGGTCAGGGTGTAGGCGTTGATCACCCATGACAGGTTGGTGGTGGAGAAGTCCAGGGCGTCCCTGATCTGCGGCAGGGCGATGTTCACGATGGTGGCGTCGAGCACCACCATCAACTGCGAGGCCGCGATGACGGTCAGGGTGATGCCCTTGTGCGTGCTGCGGCCACCTTGCGGTGCAGAGTTCTTGCTGAGCGTGTCGGAGATAGCCAAGTTGATGCCCCCTGCTGGCTATTGCTTCGTATGCTGCGGACCTTGGGGTCCGGCGCGGCCCGTCGGCGTCCCGCGGGCTATGAAGGAACGGAATCGTTCACTAATGTGGACGATAGCGTTGGCGAGATTATGAACGCAAGCGTTCCTTAGGGTTGGTGACAATGGATCAGTTGGTGCGGCGCCAGGCGGCGGACCGCTCGGGCGGTCTCCCGGTGGCTCTTCCGGCAGGTCTCCCGGCAGCTCCTCCGGTCGGCCGGTCGGCCGGTCGGCCGGCGCAACGGGGATCCGAGGCCCCGCGGGCCGCCTGCCCCGTCCAGGTCGTCGCCGAGGCCCTGGGGCGGCCGGGTCGGCGGCGAGGGAGGGAGCTGGAGGCGGCGATCTTCGAAGCGGCGCTCGATCAGCTCACCTCCGGCGGATTCGCGCGGCTGACGATGGAGGGGGTCGCCGGTGCCGCCCGGACGGGGAAGGCCGCGCTGTACCGGCGGTGGGCGTCCAAGGTGGAACTGGTCATCGACGCCCTGGACTCCACTCTGCCACGCCCCACCGACACCCCCGCCCTCGGGTCCGCCCGAGCCGAACTGCACCACCTCGTCGAGAGTTTCGTCTCCGTCACGAGCTCCCGGGCGGGTGGCGCGGTGAGCGCGCTGATGGCCGAGCTGGACCACGACCAGGCCGAGTTGTTCAAGGACTTCATCGCCCAGCGGATGCTGGAGCCGACCAAGGCCGTGATCCTGGCCATCCTCCGCCGGGGCGCCGAGCGCGGCGACGTCCGGCCGGGCGCGGCCACCCCGCTGGTCGCCGACGTCGTTCCGGCGATGCTGCTGTACCGGATCAAGGTGTGCGGCCGCCGGACCGGCCCCGAGTTCGTCGACCAACTGGTCGACGAGGTGCTGGTCCCCTTGATCCGCCCCTGAGGCCGCTCCGGTCCCGGGGCGGGGCTGTGCCGGCCCGGGGCGGTGCCGGGCCGGGCCCCGGGGGTGCGACGGTGTGACGTCGACGCCACCCGGGCGCGCCGACGGGTGGCATAGGCTGGAGTCCGACCAGCTGAACGGACCCCATCATGCCCATCGTCCCGCCGACACACTCCGTCGAGCGCTCGCTGCGCCGCGCCGGCGCCAAGGTCGTCGTCGGCCTCGACGAGGTCGGGCGCGGCGCCTGGGCCGGGCCGGTCACCGTGGGCGCGGCCGTCACCGGCCTGCGCCGGCCCCCGGAGGGCCTGACCGACTCCAAGCTGCTCACCGAGCTCCGCCGCCGCGCGCTCGCGCCCGTGCTCGCCGACTGGGTCACCGCGTACGCGCTCGGCCACGCCTCGGCGCTGGAGTGCGACGAGCTCGGGATGACCGCCGCGCTGCGGCTGGCCGCCGTCCGCGCGCTGGAGGCGCTGCCGGTGGAGCCGGACGCGGTGATCCTCGACGGCAAGCACGACTACCTCGGCGGCCCCTGGCGGGTGCGCACGGTGATCAAGGGCGACCAGTCGTGCATCTGCGTGTCCGCCGCCTCGGTGCTCGCCAAGGTCCACCGCGACGGTCTCATGGCCGATCTCGGCGAGCAGTGCCCCGAGTACGGGTTCGCCGACAACGCCGGCTACCCGTCCCCGGTCCACCGGGCCGCGCTGGAGGAGCTCGGTCCGACCGAGCACCACCGCCTCTCCTGGTCCTATCTCGACGGGCTGCCCCGGTGGCGCCACCTGAAGCGGAGCCGGACGGTTCCCGGACCCGGCGGCGCGGGCTCCGCGGAGCCCGTCGGCGAGCAGCTCGCGCTCGGTTTCTGACGGTACGTCTGGAAACTCCCCGGGGCGCCGGTGGGGCCCGCGGTGCCCAAGGGGTGGGGCGCCCGTGCGCGCCCGACCGGCATTTGATAGATATCCGGGTATGCCTGTCTTCCCCGAGGAGCCGGAGATTAACGAGAGCCTCCCGGGCCCCGGCGTTCCCAGCCCCCGCGAGTCGGACGCACAAGCCCTCCGCGTGCCCGCCACCGGCGGCGCGACCACCGCCGTACCGTCGGCCGTCGGAGCCGTGCCGGCCCCGGCCCCGGTGCCGGGCCCCCGCCCCGCACCGCCGCGGCCGGCAGCGCCGCGTACGGCGGCCGCGCGGGCGGACCGTCCGGGGCCTTCGCCGCGCCCGAACCCGATCCCCAAGCCCACCCCTCCGCGACCCGCGCCCCGCCCGGCGTCGGTCGAGGTCCGGCACGTCCCCGCCACCGAGGCGGAGGCGCTGGACCGCGCGGACGAGACCGTCGACCAACTGCTGGACTCCGGCCGCGACCCCGGCACCGTCCTGGTGCTGACGGTCGGCGCGGCGCACCCCTGGCAGCAGCACGAGCTGACCTTCGGCGAGGAGCGCTACTGGGCGCAGCTCGCCGAGGGCGGCGACGTGTTCTATGCCGACGCCGAGCTGACCCGCCCGGCCCGCCGACCGGTCGTCGTGCTGGCCGTCAACGGCGGTCCGGCCGACCGTGCCGCGGCGGCGTACGCCAAGGCGCTGCGGCACGCGGAGGCGCTGCTGGTGGTCTGCGGCGGAGCCGCTCCGGCCACCGCCGGTGCGTCGCGCGCCGCGACCGGTGCTTCGGCCCCCCGCAGGCAGTCCGCCTGACACCGGCGGGGGGCCCGGCGGTCCTGACCGCCCGGGAGGCCCGACGACCATCCCGGCCCGGCACCCCTCGTGGTGCCGGGCCTCGGCGTTCCCGCCGCGCGCCGACGGGTGCGCGGGGCCGGGGCCCGGTCACGGGTGTCGGCGGTGGGCCGTGCCGGACCGCGGGCGGGCCGACGAACGGTCAGCGGGTGCGTCAGGCGGTGCCGGTGCGCCGGGCCGTTTCGATCGCCGCGACCCGGGCCGGCCCCCACGGGCGCTCGGACTGGCGGGACCGCGGGGAGCGCTCGCCGCGCTGCGGCAGTTCCGTCACGGTGTGGACCGGCCCCTCCGCCCACGAACCCGCGTGCGGATTGCGTCCGCTCCGTCCGTCGCCGAGGATCTGCCAGCCGGCCGGGGTCAGCGCGACATACGCTCCGCAGCGCAGCCCGTGCAGGCCGGCCGCGTCCCGCAGCGCCCACATCCAGGCGCCGTCCTGCTCCGTCCAGCCGGCCGAGCCCTCGCGGCAGCTCAGCAGGACGGCCGTCCGCTTCGGGGCGGGCAGTCGCAGATCGTGCGGGGTGACCTGGCGCAGGTGGGTGAGGATCGCGTTGCGGTGCAGCCAGCCGTCCGTGTCGTGCGGCCAGGGCGCGAACGAGGCCGAGGCGGTCACCCGGTGCAGCGCGTCCAGGACGGCGACCACCACCGTGCCGGGCTGCGGCAGATGGCGCCGGTGCAGTTCCAGGACGAATTCGCGGGGATCGCGGAGCAGCGGGATCCCCGAGGCCGTCCAGGTCTCCAGATCGAGCACCCGTCTGAGGGCCGAACTCCGGACGAGGGGATACTGACCTCGGTCGGTTCCGCTGATCACGGCCCTCCTTCCCGACCCGCGGGTGCGCGGGTGCCTGCGTACGCCAGAGGCATGGTCCAAAGGACCAGGCTCCGGGTACGGTCCAATTCTCAGGGCAGATGGGGTTGAGCGGCAATGATGAAATGATGAACGCCGCCCGAAAGCCAACGTTCTGCCGGATATATTCCACGGCCGCCCGGAACCGGCCCGGCCGTCGCCGGACCGTGCTCCGGCCGGACCACGGGGCGCTGCGAAGCCTTCCGGACAACTCCGCCCCTCCTTTTCCGCGACGATCTCCCGGTGGTCTCCACGCCGCCCGGTCGACGGTTCCGGCCGGGTACGGAGAGATGGACGAGAACCTGTGATTACTCCGATCGGGTGCGGCGGTCCTGCGAGGTGGTGCTGCGACGCGGCCTGGTGATGCGGTCCCGCTCCGGCCGGTGCCGCGTCCGGTCGTGCGGGGAGGCGGTCAGCCCTGGACGCCCAGCACCAGCGGCAGCACCGCGCCCGCCCCGGCGCGGCGCAGCAGCCGGGCGGCCACGGTGACCGTCCACCCGGAGTCCACCAGGTCGTCCACCAGCAGCACCGGCCCGCCCGCGGCCGCCACCGCCGACGCCGTCTCCGGCGGGAGGGTCAGCGCGCCCGCCACCGAGTTCAGCCGCTGGGCGCTGTTGCTGCGCGAGCCGTGCGGCGGCTGCCCGGTCGCGTACTCGATCCGCCCGAGCAGCGGCAGCCGCCCGATCTCGGCGATCCTGGCCCCGAGGCTGCCGACCAGCTGCGGCCTGGTCGAGGAGGCCATCGTCACCACGCCGACCGGCCGCTCCAGCCGGGCACCGTCGGTGGCCGCCGGGCCGGCCCAGCCACCCGGCCCGCGCGCCCAGTCGGCCAGCACGGTGACCAGGGCGTCCACCACCTCGCCGGGGACGGGCCCGTCCGGGGCCTGGTCGGCGAGCAGCGAACGCAGCCGGGTGCCCCAGCCGATGTCCGAGAGGCGGCCGAGCGCCCGGCCCGTCTCGGCCTGCTCGCCCGCCGGGATGCGGCCCTTGAGCGGGACGCCGAGCGCGTCCATGCCGGTGGGCCAGAGCCGGCGCGGCTCGAAGCCGACGCCCGGCCGGCCGAGGGCGGCGCGGGCGGCCTCCAGGGCCTGCGTCGAGACCTCCGGTCCGTGCAGCGGCCCGGCGCAGTTGTCGCACCGACCGCAGGGCGCCGCCTGCTCGTCGTCCAGCTGGCGGCGCAGGAACTCCATCCGGCAGTCGCCGGACGCCGCGTACTCGCGCATCGCCCGCTGCTCGGCCTCCCGGGAGGCGGCCACCTTGGCGTAGCGGGCGGTGTCGTACTCCCAGCTCCGGCCGGTGGCCGTCCAGCCGCCCTTGACCCGCCGGACGGCGCCGTCCACGTCGAGGACCTTGAGCATGGTCTCCAGCCGGGTGCGGCGCAGGTCCACCCGGGGCTCCAGCGCGGCGGTGGACAGCGGCCGGCCGGCCTCGGCCAGCGCGTCGATCGTCCGGCGGACCTGCTCCTCGGGCGGGAAGGCCAGCGAGGCGAAGTAGCGCCAGATCGCCTCGTCCTCGCGGCCGGGCAGCAGCAGCACCTCGGCCCGGTCGACCCCGCGCCCGGCCCGGCCGACCTGCTGGTAGTAGGCGATCGGGGAGCTGGGGGAGCCGAGGTGGACGACGAAGCCGAGGTCCGGCTTGTCGAAGCCCATGCCGAGGGCGGAGGTGGCGACCAGCGCCTTGACCCGGTTGGCGAGCAGGTCGGCCTCGGCGGTGCGGCGCTCGGCGTCCTCGGTGCGGCCGGAGTAGGAGGCCACCGGGAAGCCGCGCTCGCGCAGGAAGGCGGTGACCTCGTCGGTGGCGGCGACCGTGAGGGTGTAGATGATGCCGGAGCCGGGCAGCCGCTCGAGGTGGTCGGCGAGCCAGGCCAGCCGGTGCGCGGGGTCGGGCAGGGTCAGCACGCCGAGGGTGAGGCTCTCGCGGTCGAGCGGGCCGCGCAGCACGAGCGCGTGCTCGTCGCCCGTGCCAGTGCCGAGCTGCTCGGCGACGTCGGCGGTGACCCGGGAGTTCGCCGTGGCGGTGGTGGCCAGCACCGGGACGCCCGGCTGGAGCTCGGCGAGCATGGTGCGCAGCCGGCGGTAGTCGGGGCGGAAGTCGTGGCCCCAGTCGGAGATGCAGTGGGCCTCGTCGACCACCAGCAGGCCGGTGGAGGCGGCGAGCTTGGGGAGCACCTGGTCGCGGAAGTCCGGGTTGTTCAGCCGCTCGGGGCTGACCAGCAGGACGTCCACCTCCCCGGCGGCGACCTCGGCCTGCACGGCGTCCCACTCGTCGGTGTTGGCGGAGTTGATGGTGCGGGCGTGGATGCCGGCCCGGGCCGCCGAGTCCACCTGGTTGCGCATCAGGGCGAGCAGCGGCGAGACGATCACCGTCGGACCCGCGCCGCGGGCCCGCAGCAGGGCGGTGGCGATGAAGTAGACGGCGGACTTGCCCCAGCCGGTGCGCTGCACCACCAGGGCCCGGCGGTGGTCGACGACCAGGGCCTCGATGGCCGTCCACTGGTCCTCGCGGAGGGTGGCGCCGGGGCCGGCCAGCTCGCGCAGGACGGCCTCGGCCCGCGTCCGGACCTCGGCGCGGTCGGCGGCGGTGGCGGTGGTGTGGGTCTTCGGCTGCTGCATGGCCCCCATGTAACCCCGAGGAACCGACAAGGGGCGAACGGCGGCGGGTGCGGAGCGGGCGAAGCCGGGAGGTGTTTCATCCGTTCTTCTGCTGAACGGCAGCCGATTTTCCCCCGGAAGAGTGGCTCGACGATAGGCCGATCGAGGGAGGAGATATTCACAGGCCGGGTTTATCCACAGATCCGGAAGAATTTTCCAGGAGCTCCGGGGAATTGCGGCAGCCTTCCGCCCATGACCGACGAACCCATCGCGCTCCCCTTCGGCGACGGCCCCGGTGGCCGTCCGATCACCATGCGGGGCCCGGCCGACATGGCCGAGGCGCTGCCCTACCTGCTCGGCTTCTTCCCCGACGACAGCATTGTCGCGGTCGGCCTCCAGCCGCCCGGCCTGCACCAGGGCGGGGTGATCCGGCTGGACATCCCCGAGTCGGCCGAGGAGTGGCCGGCCGCCGCCGAGGAGACGGCCGCCCTCCTCGTCCGGCTCTCCGAGCGGCAGGACCGACGGCCGGTCCAGGTCCTCCTGTACCTCTGCCAGGATCCCGCCGGGCCGCAGCCCGGCGGGGAGTACGGCCCGCCGGTCGCCGAACGGCTGCGACCGCTCGCGGAGCGGTTGCAGCAGGCCTTCGAGAGCCGCGGTGTGCGGGTCAAGGAGTCGTTGTGCGTCTCGGCGGACCGCTGGTGGTCCTTCCTCTGCACGCGGGAGGGCTGCTGCGATCCGGCGGGGCACCCGATCCACCGCACGCCCGGCCCCGGCCCGGTCGCGGTGGCGGCGACCGTCGCCGGCCTGGCGCCGCGCGGCAGCCGCAAGGAGATCCTGGCCGCCCTGGCCCCGCTCGGGCCGCCCGGTGCGGACGCCGTGCGCGGCGCCCTCGCCCGGGCCGGGGCCGGGCCGTCGCCCGGGCGGCGGCTGTCGCTCGACCGGCGGGAGCACGCCGCGCTGCTCGACGCGGCCGTGGCCGAGTTCATGGCCGGAGCCACCGAACTCGACGAGGAGCGGACGGCGCGGCTGCTGCTGGCGCTCCAGGACCGGATCGTCCGGGACCGCGCGGCCGAGTACGCCAGACCGGACGAGCTCGCGTCCGCCCAACGGCTCTGGCGCTTCCTGGCCACCCGCTGCGTGGCGCCCTACGAGAGCTGTGCCGCGCCGCCGCTCACCCTGCTGGCCTGGACCTCCTGGGTCGCGGGGGACACCGCCACCGCGCGCGTGGTGCTCGGCCACACGCTCCGCCGCCACCCTTCCTACCTGCTCGCGCAGCTGCTGTACGAGTCGCTGAACAGCGGCTTCTCGCCGGACACGCTGTTGACGAGCGTGGAGACGGAGCGCCGTCGCCGCACCGAGCGGGAGGCACGGGAGGAGCAGCAGCGGGCGGTCGAGCAGGCGGCCGGGGACCGGGCGCCGGAAGCCGATCCGGACCCCGAGGGCGATCCGGAACGGGAGTCCGGGCCCTCGTCGGGTCCCTCCCCGGCGCCGGCGCCCGCCGCGGAGGGGCCCGCGCCCGGGAAGGTGCGTCGCCGTGGCCGTCGACGGCGCGGCCGTCCGGCGGTGGCGGGTACCGAGGGTGCGGCGGGCACCGCGGAGGCGGCCTCCGACGGGCCCGCGGGCCCCGGCCGCCCGGCCGGGGTGCCGCCCGGGCGGGAGGGCACGGGCGGTGACCCCTCGGGTGGCCGAGGCACCGGGACGGCCACCGCGCGGGCGCGGTGCGCGGCGGTCGGTGTCCGCCCGGGCGCCGCTCCGGCGCCGGGCTGCCGGGCCCAGGACCGCCGGAGTGCCCTCCGCACGGCACGGTTCGCCCGCCCGATCCCCCGGCCGGTGCCCTGCCCGTCGTCCGCGGCGGTGGGCGGCTGCCGGCGGGGCTGCTTCCGGGGCGTGTGCGGAGAGGGGGCGGAGCGTCGTGGCCGCTGACGTCCTGGCGATCGCGGCGGGTGGGCCGGGCCCGTCCGGCCGCCACCGGAGCGGCTTCCCCGACCGTCCCGCCGGGCGGCCGGGGAAGCCCCGGCCGGGCCCGTTCCGCCCGGTGGCCGGTGCTGGTGACGCGCTACGCCTCGCCGCGCGCCATCGCGATCAGGCGGTCGAGCACCTTGCCCCCGCTGACCCGCAGGCCGTCGTGCTCCCACTCGTTGGTGATCCAGGTCCGCAGCCCCCGCACGGCCCGCGCGGTCTGCAGCGAGTCGGCGGTGTCGACGTACATGTCGTCGTGGTACACGGCCGCCACCACCGGCACGTCGTTGGCGGCCAGCCGCTCGGGGTCGTAGAGGTCGGGCCAGTCGGTGCGGGCGGCCAGCAGCTCCGCGGTCTCCTTCAGCAGGCGCAGCGCCGGGTCGGTGTCGAACATCCAGGGGTAGATCATCTCCCCGGTGAACAGCACCGGCGCGCCGGACTCCAGCGCGGCCCGGGCGTCGAACTCCGGGAACTCCGCGCGAACGCGTGCGGCGGACCAGCCGGTGCCGGCCGGGTCCACCGAGCGCTGGCCGTAGATCGACTCGTGCAGGACGGCGTAGAGCGGGCCCTGCGCGAAGGAGAGCTGCGCCTGGGTGCCGGCGAGGAAGGTGTCGGAGAGCTCGGGGCCGGCCGGGCCCTCCACCCAGGCCTCCTCCAACAGGTAGTGGAGGGTCCCGGAGCCGCTGCCGCCGCCGAGCAGCAGCCCGAGCGCCTGGAACGCCTCGACGGTGAGCCGGCCGCCGTCGGGCAGGTCGGCGGGGGCGTCGGCGAGGTGCGCGGCGATCCGCCGCACCGCCTCGACGTCCTGCGGGAAGCGCGCGTAGTGGCCCTCGTTCTTGCGGACGACGCGCGGGTAGGCGGCCCGGTAGACGTCGTCGGCGGAGCTGCGCAGGCCGGCCAGGCCACCGGTGATGAAGGCCTGGTCCAGTCCCTCGGGAGCGATGGAGAGGTAGGTGAGGGTGCAGAAGCCGCCGAAGCTCTGACCGAGCACGCTCCACCGGCGGTCGTCGCCGAGCAGCCGACGGCGGATCAGCTCGGCGTCCCGCACGATCGAGTCGGCCCGGAAGTGCGCCAGGTAGTCCGCCTGCTCCTCGGCGCCGCCCCGCCGGGCCAGCGTCTGCCGGGTCGCGGGGGTGGACCGCCCGGTGCCGCGCTGGTCGAGCAGCAGCACCCGGTGGTCGTCGAGCGCGCGATCCAGCCAGCCGTCCCGGCCGAGCGGGCGGCCGGCCTTGCCGCCCGGGCCGCCCTGGAGGAACAGCAGCCACGGCAGACCGGTGTCCCCGGTGCGGTCCGCGGCGACCACCTCACGGGCGTACACCTCGATCTGCTCGCCCTGCGGGGCGGCGTGGTCGAGCGGCACCCGGAAGACGTGGTCGGTGAAGGCAATCCCGGGCAGCCGGCTGGCGGTGGACATACAACTCCTCGGTCTCTGCTGGTCACAGCGGTCGCGCCGGCCCCGGCCGGGGTTGCCGGTGACGGGGCCGCGACCACCGCACCGTATCCTGACCGCGGCCCGGGGCCGCCCCGGCGGCCACCGCCCGCGACCGCCCACCCGGCGGCCCGTGCGGCCGGGCGCGACGGACCGGCAGCGGCAGCGGTCCGGCCGGCGGCCACGCCGCTCGGGCCGGCACCGGTGCCCGGTCGACCCGGCGGGCGTGACCTGCCGCCGGTCTCCGGCGTTCACTCCGGGGGCCTTGTGCCGGCGCGCCGACAGCCCCGCGGGGAACGGGCGCCGGTGCCGGACCAGGGTCCGGCGTCGTCACCGGCGCGGGCGGGCCGAGGGGTCCGGCGGTGTGCCGGGCGGTACGGCGGCGGCCGGGTGCGACGACGCCCGGCGGCGAACGACGCGGGGCCGGTACCGATTCGGTACCGGGCGCCGCTTGGCACGGCCCGGCACCGGGTACGGCCAGACACGGCACAGCGGCCGGCGGGGTGTCCGCCGACCCGACACCAGCACGCACGCGATCGAACATGCT
Source organism: Kitasatospora sp. NPDC058032 (assembly GCF_042885845.1). Lineage (NCBI taxonomy): Bacteria > Bacillati > Actinomycetota > Actinomycetes > Kitasatosporales > Streptomycetaceae > Kitasatospora > Kitasatospora sp. NPDC058032. Next base: position 85,495 of record NZ_JBHVRK010000018.1, read on the forward strand.
CGCGGCCCACCGGCCCTGACCGGCCACCGGACCGCCGAGGGGAGGAGAGTCCGGTGACCGCGATCAGGCCACCACAGGCCACGCCGGCCGAGAGTGTGGTCGGCGCGCCGAGACCGGTCGGCCGGCCGGAGCAGGCCCAGCCGGCCGGCCCCGGCGTCCCGGCCCGGCCCGCGCCGCCGCGCCCGCAGCCGGCCGCCACCCACCACGCGGTGCTCTGCGTGAACGCGCCCGCGATGGCGGCCTCGGGTCCCGACGGCCAGCTGCGCGGACACGGCCTGCACGGCTTCTACCGCTCCGGGGTCCGGGTGGTCGCCCGGATGGAGCTTCGCCTCGGCGGGGTCGAGCCGCTTCCGCTCCAGGGCACCCTGACCTCGGCGGCCCAGGCCCGCTTCCTGGGCGCCGTCCGCCTCCCCGGCGACCTCGACCCGGACCCGGCGCTCACCGTCGAGCGGGTGCGCCACGCCGACGGCGTGGAGACCGTCACGGTGCGCAACGCCGGCAGCCGTCCGGCCCGGCTGCCGCTGGAGATCGCCCTCGCCACCGACCTCGGCCCGGTCGGCGAGATCGCCGCCGGCCACCGCCCCCCGGACCTGCCCGGCCAGGTGCAGTCCGCGGGGCTGCGCTGGGCGGGGCACACCCACAGCGCCACGGTCAGCGCCCAGCCCTCGCCGCACGCCGTGCTGGCCGGGGCCGGCGTGCTGCGCTGGGACCTGGAGGTCCAGCCGGGCGCGCGCTGGTCGGTCGAGCTGCGGGCCGTGCTGGAGGCCACGGCGCCCGCCCCGCGCCCGCCGGGAGGCCGCGGCGCCGGGGTCCCGCTGCCGTGGGCCGAGCCCGAGGTGCGCTGCGACGACCCTCGCGCGGGGCTGGTGGTGTCGCGTTCCCTGGACGCCCTCGGCGGGCTGCTCTTCGCCGACCCCGACCGCCCCACCGACCTCTACCTGGCCTCCGGCGCGCCCTGGCGGTTCGGCCTGGCCCCGGCCGACGCGCTGTGGGCGGCCCGGCTGACCCTGCCGCTCGGCACCCGGCTCGCCGCCGGCACCCTGCGGGCCCTGGCCCGCCGTCAGCAGCCCGCCGGCGCACCCGGCCAGGGCCCCCGCCGCCCCGACGGGCTGCTCCCCGGCGCGCTGCGGCACGGCGGCCCCGAGCTGCCGCCGACCTGCACCGCCACCGAGGCGACCCTGCTGTTCGTCACCGTGCTGGCCGAGGCCTGGCGCTGGGGCCTGTCCCGGGCCGAGGTGGCCGAACTCCTCCCGGCCGCCGAGCGCGCGCTCGGCGCGCTGCGCGAAGGCCTGGTGGACGGCTTCGTCACTGACCTGAGCCGCCCCGTCGAGGAGCGGTCGGCCCACCCGGTGCCGGCCCGGGCCGAGGTGCAGGCCCAGGCGCACCGGGCCGCGCTGCACGGCGCCGAACTGCTGGAGGCCTTCGGACGGCCCGGTGCCGAGGAGTGGCGCGGCTGGGCGACCGCCCTGCGCGGCCGGTTCCGCGACCGGTTCTGGGTGGACGACCTCTCCGGCGGCCGCCCCGCCGCCGGGCTCGCCCCGGGAGGCCAGCCGCTGCCCGCCGTCGCCGCCTCCCTGGTCCACCTCCTCGACCCGGGCCTGGCCGCCGACGGGGGCCGGCACGAGAGCCTGCTGGACCGCGAGCAGACCAGGCTGCTCGCCCAGCGGTTGGCCGCGCCCGAGCTCGACAGCGGCTGGGGGCTGCGCACGCTCAGCGCCAAGTCGCCCCGGTTCAACCCGCTGGGCCACCGCAGCGGGGCGGTGCGCGTCCACGAGACCGCCCTCGCCGTCGCCGGGCTCGCGGAGGCCGGTCACGAGAACGAGGCCGGGGCCTTGCTGGAGGGCCTGCTCGCCGCCGCCGCCCACTTCGAGGGCCGGCTGCCCGAGATGTACGCGGGGGAGCAGTGGACGCCCGGCAGCCCGCCGGTGCCGCACCCCGGGGCCTGCCGGCCGGCGGCGGTCTCGGCTGCCGGGGCCGCGCACGCGGTGTTCGCGCTCGCCGGCGTCCGGCCGGACGTCCCCGGCGGGCGGGTGCTGGTCCGCCCGGCCAGCACGGCGCCGCTCGGGGAACTGGAACTGACGGGGCTGCGGGTGGCCGGCGAGCCGTTCTCGGTGAGGGTCAGCCGGATCGGCGTGGCGATGGTCGAGGAGGCCTCCGCCGAGCTCCAACTGGTGGCCCGCTGACGCTGTCCCCGCCCCCACCGCCCGGGCGCGGGCCGGACTCCACCGGCCCGCGCGGGGCGGACGGCGTGAACGGACCGCCGCAGTACGGCCCGTCCGCGGGCCTGTGCTTATCGTCAGAGAGACGACTATGATCGTCGCCATGTCGCGTTATGACCCGTCGGCCTTCCCGCCCTTCGCTGTCACGGTCGACCTGGTCGTGCTGACGGTGCGCGAGCACGCGCTCTGCGCCCTGCTGGTCCGTCGGGGCGAGCCGCCCTACCAGGGCTACTGGGCGCTCCCCGGGGGATTCGTGCGCCCCGACGAGGGACTGGCCGAGGCCGCTTCGCGGGAGCTGGCCGAGGAGACCGGTCTGCGCGCCTACTCCGCCCCCGGCCACGACGCGGCCGGGCCCGGCACCGCCGGCGCCCACCTGGAACAGCTCGCCACCTACGGCCACCCGCAGCGCGACCCCCGGATGCGGGTGGTCAGCGTGGCCTACCTGGTGCTCGCGCCCGACCTGCCGACCCCGCGCGCCGGCGGCGACGCCAGCGGCGCCCGCTGGGCCCCGGTCACCGAACTCCTCGGCCCGAACCAGGTCGACGGCGTCCCGCTCGCCTTCGACCACGGGCTGATCCTGGCGGACGGGGTGGAGCGGGCCCGCTCCAAGATCGAGTACTCCTCGCTCGCGACGGCCTTCTGCTCGGCCGAGTTCACCGTCGGCGAGCTGCGCCGGGTCTACGAGGCGGTCTGGGGCGTGGTCCTCGACCCGCGGAACTTCCACCGCAAGGTGACCGGCACCCCCGGCTTCCTGCTGCCCTCCGGCGGGACGACGACCCGTCAGGGCGGACGCCCGGCCCAGCTGTTCACCTCCGGCGGGGCCAATGTGCTCAACCCGCCGATGCTGCGCCCGGAGTCCTGAGCCGCCGCGCCGGGAGCCCTGAGCCCCTCGCGGCCGGTGGTCCGAACGTCCAGGTCGCAGGATCGGATTGTCCCCTGATCGGGTGAGGTGTGCGGGCGGTGGGCCCGTGCCGCTCCCGTAATGCCCGGAATCGCCGCCGTGGCCCCCTAATGTGCTGGCGCGGAACCGTACCGGCGCGATCCGGCGCCGCGCGGAGCAGGTCGGCCGAGGGCATGGGAGCAGCCAGCGATGATCCAGATCACCGGACTGACCAAGGTCTACCGCCGGGGCGTTCCACCGGCGCTCCTGGACCTGACCTTCGACGCCCGCCCGGGTGCGGTGACGGCGCTGCTCGGTCCCGAGGGAGCGGGCAAGTCGACCGCGCTGCGGCTGATGCTGGAACTCGAACGCGGCCGGGGCGTCACGCTCTTCGCCGGCCGGACCTACCGCCGGCTGCGGCGGCCCGAGCACGAGGTCGGCGTGCTCCTCGCCGGAGCGGGCGGTGCGCCGGTGGCGGCGGAGACCGTCGGACACCCCGACCGGAAGGCCCGGGGACACCTCAGGATGCTGGCCGCGGCCGTCGGGGTGCCGACCCGGCGGGCCGACGAACTGCTGGAACAGACCCGGCTCGCGGCCGTCGCCGACCAGCGACTGCGCACCTTCTCGCCCGGGATGCACCGCCGGCTCGCGCTCGCCGCCGCGCTGCTCGGCGAGCCCGGCACGCTGCTCCTGGACGCGCCCACCGAGGGGCTCTCCCCGCGCAACGTGGAGTGGTTCCACTCCTTCCTGCGCTCGTTCGCCGCCGCCGGCGGCACGGTGCTGGTCACCACCCGCACCCCGCAGGAGGCCGCCGCTCTCGCCGACCGGGTGATCACCCTGGACGAGGGCCGGATGGCGGCCGACCAGCCGGTGCCGGAGTTCCGGCGCACCAGGCTCAGCCCCGAGGTCGCCGTCCGGGGACCGCAGATGGCCCGGCTCGCCGATCTGCTGGCGGGCCACGGCGCGCAGGTCCGCCGGGACGGCGGGGCTGGGCTCGCGGTGGCCGGGATCGGCCGGACCGAGATCGGCGAACTCGCCTACCGGCACGGCATCCTGCTGCACGAGCTCGCCGACCGGGTGGTCGAGCAGCCCGCCCCCAGGGCCGCCCTGCCGGCCGGCTCCGGACGGTCGGGCCACCTCCGGACGCAGGCCGGGCCCGCGCCGGCCCGGCCGTCGAAGCCCCGGGCGGCGGGGGACGGGGCCGAGGAACGGCCGGGCGACCGGGCCACGGCACCGGCGACGGCAGCGGTGATGGCAGCGGTGATGACACCGGCGACGGCCGAGCGGACGACGGCGATGCCGGTGGTCCGGCCGCCGGCGGAGGAACCGGTGCCGGAGGGAGCGGCGCCGGAGAAGACGGTTCCGGAGAAGGCCGCGACGGTGATGCGGCGGGGCGCCGTCGATCGGGAGCGGGACCCGGCGCCCACCCTCGCGCTGCCGGTCGCGGCCCCGGCGGGCCTCTCGGCCGCGACCGCGCTGTCGGCGCTGACCGCCCGCAGCGGGATCAGGGCCGTCCCCCGGCGCGCGCCCGCCGAGAGCGGGCGGGCCCTGCCGGCGGCCGGTGGCGGTGGGCGGCGCGAGGAGGAGGGCTCGCCGGTCGTCGCCGTCGACCGGCTCTTCCGGGACGGGCTGACCGGCCTCGTCCGCCCGGCGGACGGCCGCCCCGGCGAGGCCACGGACCTCAGGGCGGACGACACCATCCGCCTGGGCCGCGTCGCGCACCCGCCCGCCGCGCACCCGCCGGTCACCCGGCCGCCCGCCGTACAGCCCCCCGTCGCGAAGCCGCCCGCCGCCCGTCCGGCCACCGAGCAACTGCCCGCCGAGGCCCCCGTCGTTCCCCTGACCTCTGACCTTCGGAGCGAGTGAACCGTGCGAGTTCTGGCATACGAGCTGCGCCGGGTGCGCGGCCTGCGTTCGACCTGGCTGCTGCTCGGCCTGGTGCTGATCGCCGACGCCGCGGTCGCGGGCGTGCTGGCGAACCGGACCGCCGACGGCGAGCTGGACGGTGCGGCGGCGGTGCGGCTGCTGACGGCGGCGGTCCCGCTGGTGCCGCTGCCGTTCGCGGCGCTGGGGGCCGGGCTGCTGGGCGCGCTGTCGTACGGGCACGAGGTCCGGCACCCGGGGCTGGCGGCCTCCCAGGTGGGCTGTCCGCGCCGGGTGCGGATGCTGGCGGGCAAGCTGCTGGTGACCGGCGCGGTCGCGGCGCTGCTGGCGCCGCTGACGCTGCTGGTCGACGCGGTGACCGTGCACTTCGCGCTGCCGGCCGGGGTGGCGGTCGAGGCCTGGTCGGACCCGGACGCGCTCTCCGGGCGGGTCGTACGGGTGCTGGCCCGGGCCGGTCTGGGCGGGGCGGACGCGCTGCCGGGGGCGCTGGCGCCGCTGGCCCTCGGGGCCGGCCACGGGACGCCGGCCGCGCTGCTGGCGTTCGTCCTGCTGGTGGTCGTGGCGGCCTGGACCGGGGTGCTGGCCGCCGCGCTGACCCGCAGCACGGTCGCCGGGATGCTGCTGCTCTGCGCGCTGCCGCCGCTGCTGGAGTCCGGGGTGACGCTGCTGCTGCGGTGGACCGGGACGCCCTGGCCGGCCCGGGCGGCGGAGCTGCTGCCGTTCCACTCCGGGATCGAGTGGGCGTACGGATGGGTGTACGGCGGGGGCCGCCGGGTTGCGGCGGGCGGTTCGGTGCTGTCCGATCCGGCGCTGCTGGCCGCGGTGACGGCGCCGGCCTTCGTATTGCTGCTGGTCACCCTGGCGGTGCAGGTCAGACGCCGCGCGCTGTGACTCCCGGCCCGCCGGGGGCGGTTCGTCTGCGGTTCGTCAAGATCGACCAAGGGTGACCGCAATGCGTGCTTCGCCCTGATAAGAAGTCAATTATCCAGTCACGGTCGATCACCCTTTCGTGTGCTTTTCACGAGAATTCTCAAGCTGCGCCCGCCGATCGCCGACAAAGGACCTGTGAACACCCTTGCGCACCCCACCATGACCCCCGCCCGTTCCGTCGACGGGGCCATCTCCGGCCCCGCCGACCTGGACCGCTTCTCCTACGCCGACCGGCCCACCCCGCCGGCGCCCCGCTGGGAGGGCGCCGAGTCGGACCTCGCCCGGGTCGGCCGCAAGACCACCAGCAGCCGCGGCCGCGGCCTGCACGGCCAGCTCGTCCAGCAGCTCGGCCAGATGATCGTCTCCGGCGACCTCGGCGCCGACCGGCCGCTCGTCCCCGAGGAGATCGGCCAGCGGTTCGAGGTCTCCCGCACCGTCGTCCGCGAATCGCTGCGGGTGCTGGAGGCCAAGGGCCTGGTCAGTGCCCGCCCCAACGTCGGCACCCGGGTCCGCCCGGTCAGCGACTGGAACCTGCTCGACCCGGACATCATCGAGTGGCGCGCCTTCGGCCCGCAGCGCGACGAGCAGCGCCGGGAGCTGTTCGAGCTCCGCTGGGCGATCGAGCCGCTGGCCTCCCGGCTCGCCGCCGGGCACGGCCGGGAGGACGTCCAGCAGCGGCTGGCCGAGCTGGTCGAGATCCTGGGGCACGCCTGCGCCCAGGCGGACCTCGCCACCTACGCCCGGGCCGACGCCGAGCTGCACGGGCTCGTCCTGCAGCTGGCGGGCAACCGGATGCTGGAGCACCTCTCCGGGATCGTCGCCTGCGCGCTCCAGGTGTCCGGCGGTCCGGCCACCTCCTGCGAGCGGCCCTCGGAGCCCTCGGTCGGGCTGCACGCCCGGCTGGTGGACGCGCTCGGCACCGGTGACGGCACCGCTGCCGAGACCGCGATGCGGGCGCTGCTCACCGTCCACCCCGAGATCGAGCCCTCCGTCCCGGCACCCCGGGAGCACTGAGCGGACCGTTCGGCGACCGGGCGCCGCACCTCGGCCCCGCGACCCGTCCACGGACCGCCCCGTCATGATCCGTCCGACCGAGACCCTCCCCGCGGCCTTACGCCGCCCCCTCCGCGACCCGGGCCCTCCGGCTGCCGCCACGGTGCAGCCGGGGGGCCTCCGCGTTTTCACCGGCGGCCGCCGACGGAGCCGAATGTCGTGTCCATGGAGAATGGTTGGTGCGCGGGTGGGGGATGATGGAAGTCGGCCCCGGGCCGCGGGGCGCCGTCCGGTGTGACCCGCGACACGAAGGCCATGCGTAACACTTGACGAGTAGCAGCGATGTGTCCTGAGCGGAAGCAGCTCCGGAATACCCCAACATGTCAGAATGCTGTGTTGGTCTGCGGCGCTGCTGCCGTCCTGCAAACCCAGTCCTCAAGCCCGAGTCGGTCGGAATCGACACCGCGTGCCCGACGCGCGTTTTCCTTCCCCGCCCGCTCGGGCGGCCGGTACGGGTTCGAGTCCACTCATCGTCCGAGAGGTTGTTCGTGTCGGCCAGCACATCCCGTTCGCTTCCCCCCGAGATCGCCGAGTCCGCGGCTCTGCTGGCGCTCATCGAGCGGGGCAAGGCCCAGGGGCAGATCGCCGGTGACGACGTGCGCCAGGCGTTCGAGGCGGACCAGATCCCGGTCACCAAGTGGAAGAACGTCATGCGCAGCCTCAACCAGGTTCTGATTGAGGAGGGGGTGGATCTCATGGTCAGCGCGGCCGAACCGGCCGGCGCCAAGCGCAAGAGCGTTGCCGCCAAGAGCCCCGCCAAGCGCACGGCGACCAAGGCGGTCACCACCCGGACCCCGGCCGCTCCGTCGGCCCCGACCAAGCCGCCCGTGCGCATCGCGCCCGGTGCGACCATCTCCACCCCGGCGGTCGCGGCCGCCGCGGCGCCGGTCGGCACGGTGTCCGCGGAGATCACCTCCGCCGCGACGGCCCCGGCCGCCGAGGCGAAGGCCGCGCCGGCGAAGAAGGCGGCCCCGGCCAAGAAGGCCGCCGCCAAGAAGACCGCCGCGCCGGCCAAGAAGGCCGCCGCCAAGAAGACCGCCGCCGGCAAGACGGCCAAGGGTGACGAGGAGCTGCTCGGCGAAGAGGAGCTGCTGGAAGAGGTGGCCCTGCCGGGCGACAAGCCCGGTACCGAGGGCGACGCCCCGGAGGAGGAGTCGGAGGGCTTCGTCCTCTCCGACGACGACGAGGACGACGCGCCCGCCCAGCAGGTCGCCGTCGCCGGTGCCACCGCCGACCCGGTCAAGGACTACCTGAAGCAGATCGGCAAGGTCCCGCTGCTCAACGCCGAGCAGGAGGTCGAGCTCGCCAAGCGGATCGAGGCCGGCCTGTTCGCCGAGGACAAGCTCTCGGCCGCCGACAAGCTCGCCCCCAAGCTCAAGCGCGAGCTGGAGATCATCGCCGAGGACGGCCGCCGCGCCAAGAACCACCTGCTGGAGGCCAACCTCCGCCTGGTCGTCTCGCTGGCCAAGCGCTACACCGGCCGCGGCATGCTCTTCCTGGACCTCATCCAGGAGGGCAACCTCGGTCTGATCCGTGCGGTCGAGAAGTTCGACTACACCAAGGGCTACAAGTTCTCCACCTACGCGACCTGGTGGATCCGCCAGGCGATCACCCGCGCGATGGCCGACCAGGCCCGCACCATCCGCATCCCGGTGCACATGGTCGAGGTCATCAACAAGCTGGCCCGCGTCCAGCGCCAGATGCTCCAGGACCTGGGCCGCGAGCCCACTCCGGAGGAGCTGGCCAAGGAACTCGACATGACCCCGGAGAAGGTCATCGAGGTCCAGAAGTACGGTCGCGAGCCCATCTCGCTGCACACCCCGCTGGGCGAGGACGGCGACAGCGAGTTCGGTGACCTCATCGAGGACTCCGAGGCGGTCGTCCCGGCCGACGCGGTCTCCTTCACCCTGCTCCAGGAGCAGCTGCACTCGGTGCTGGACACCCTGTCCGAGCGCGAGGCGGGCGTGGTCTCGATGCGCTTCGGCCTGACAGACGGTCAGCCGAAGACGCTGGACGAGATCGGCAAGGTGTACGGGGTCACCCGTGAGCGCATCCGCCAGATCGAGTCCAAGACCATGTCCAAGCTGCGCCACCCGTCGCGCTCCCAGGTGCTGCGCGACTACCTGGACTGATCACCCGCTGGACTGATCACCGGTACCGGTCACCGGTACCGAACGGAAGGCCCGGAGCCCTGCGCTCCGGGCCTTCCGGCCGTTCGGGGCGGGTCGACGTCAGCGTCCGGGTGGCCGTTGTCGCTCGTCCGGGTGGTGGTTCGGCGGTGATCGGTCGCGGATCGTAGCCGGTCACCTACGCTGTGCCGGTTGCCTGCTGCCGAGCCACCTGGAGCCACGGTGTCGCCCACCCCGGACCGTCCGGACCGCGTCGATCCACCGACCCACGCGCCCGCCGCGGCGCCCGTCGCACCCGCGGCCGCGGGCCCGGTGTCCCGGCGGCGCCGGGCCGCCGCCCTGGCGATGCTGGCCGCGCTGCCCGCGCCGCTGCTCGCCCTCGGCCCGTCCGCGCCGGCCGCCCAGGCCCGGCCGCAGGGCCGGATCGTCGGCGGCGGGGCGGTGACCACCGGCGACCACCCGTGGATGGTCGCGCTGTCCAGCCGCCAGCAGTTCGGCTCCGGCCGCTCGGGCCAGTTCTGCGGGGGAGCGCTGGTCACCCCGACCAAGGTGGTCACCGCGGCGCACTGCTTCTACGACGAGTCCAGCGGGCGCCGGGTGGAGCGGCCCGGTCTGCGGGTCGTGGTCGGCCGGGACGACCTGCGCGGTTCGGCCGGCCGCGAGGTGGCGGTGCGCACCGTCTGGGTCCACCCCGACTACTCCTTCACCACCAACATGAACGACGTGGCGGTGGTCACCCTGACCGAGGCGCAGAGCGGTCCGGTGATCGACCTGGTCGGCCAGGGCGAGACGGAGCCCTACCGGCCGGGGACCAGGGCGCAGGTGTACGGCTGGGGGGACACCACCGGCCGCGGCGACTACTCGCCCGCGCTGCGCAGCGTGGACGTGCCGGTCATCCCCGACCAGGCGTGCGCCCAGGCCTACCCGGGCGGCCCGGAGGGGCGCTTCGACGCCCGGGGCATGGTGTGCGCGGGTGAGCAGCGGGGCGGCAAGGACGCCTGCCAGGGGGACAGCGGCGGACCGCTGGTGGTCGCCGGCCGGCTCGCCGGGCTGGTCTCCTGGGGGACCGGCTGCGCCGAGGCGGAGCATCCGGGCGTCTACACCCGGATCGCCTCGGTGGCCGACGCGGTGCGTTCCGCTCTGTAACCGTTCGGGCACCGGGTGCCGACCCCTCCGGGCCGCGCCCGGGACGCGGGCGGGGCGGCGGGTGGAGCCGGTCCGGGAACGACGAAGCCGGACGACCGGCCCCCGGAGGGGCGGTCGCCCGGCTCACCCGGTCACGCGCGGTGCGGTACCGGACACACAGCTCGACGCTGGTTGCTGTTTGGCGCCTCGGATCAGCGCTCGTCGTCGTCGGCCGTGGCGGACGTGCTGCCCAGGCGGCCGCTCTCGTCCTGTATCTCCACGGCGATCTTCTTGAGCTCGGGCTCGAACTTCCGGCCGTGGTGGGCGCAGAAGAGCAGCTCTCCACCGCTGGCGAGTACGACGCGCAGGTAAGCCTGGGCGCCGCAGCGGTCGCAGCGGTCAGCCGCGGTCAGCGGGCTCGCAGGTGTCAGAACAGTAGTCACGTCGCCTCTTCTCTAGCTCGACGAGCTGTCGTACCAGGGTCAACATCCAACCAGGCCGAAAACGTTCCCGCTCGTGGCTTTTCTTCTCTGAGGATTCTGCTGTGTTGATGAGGACGTGCCCCGGGGGCCGGTGGTTCATGCGTACCGAATCCCAGGATCCGCCCGTCGCTCGAACGCCCGATCGGAACCGGGTGCCGGAGTCCGCGTAGCATAATCCTCTGCTGGGTTGGAGCATAAGCCCCGTCCCGGGCCCCGGTAGCCTGCATAACGGCAGTTCCGGAGCCTGTGCCCGGTCCCACGGTCCGCCAGGAGCGGTGGTACCGGGAGGAGATGGAGCCCCGGCGACCCGAATCCGGCACGGTCCTTGTTCGCGCAGCGCGTACAAGCTGCGCGGGACGGGCCCGCCGTGCTGTGCACCCAGCGGAGGGGTGCGCACACGCAGGGGAAGCGGCTGTCGGTGCGGCGTGCTGCACTGGCGGACGGTTCCGGACACGTCCGGATGTGACCGATGAGACAGAACTTGACCGAGGAGAGTGCCGCGTGAGTGCCGAAACGACCGTGCCGTCCGCTCTGCTGGCCGGCGACGACGGTTCCAACTACACCGCTCGGCACCTGCTCGTCCTGGAGGGCCTGGAGGCGGTCCGCAAGCGCCCCGGCATGTACATCGGCTCGACCGACAGCCGTGGCCTCATGCACTGCCTCTGGGAGATCATCGACAACTCCGTCGACGAGGCGCTGGGCGGCTACTGCGACCGGATCGAGGTCGTGCTGCACGAGGACGCCTCGGTCGAGGTCCGCGACAACGGGCGCGGCATCCCGGTGGACGTCGAGCCGAAGACCGGGCTCTCCGGCGTCGAGGTCGTGATGACCAAGCTGCACGCCGGCGGCAAGTTCGGCGGCGGCTCCTACGCGGCCTCCGGCGGTCTGCACGGCGTCGGCGCCTCCGTCGTCAACGCGCTCTCCGCCCGCCTGGACGTGGAGGTCGACCGCAGCGGCCACACCCACGCGATCAGCTTCCGCCGCGGCACCCCCGGCATCTTCACCGAGTCCGGGCCGGACGCCCCGTTCGAGCCGGCCAACGGCCTGACCAAGGCCCGCAAGGTGCCCAAGACCCGCACCGGCACCCGGATCCGCTACTGGGCCGACCGGCAGATCTTCCTCAAGGACGCCCGGCTCTCCCTGGAGCACCTGCACGCCCGGGCCCGGCAGACCGCCTTCCTGGTGCCCGGCCTGACCATCGTCGTGCGTGACGAGCGTCTCACCGAGAGCGAGAAGGTCGAGGAGAGCACCTTCCGCTTCGACGGGGGCATCGCCGAGTTCTGCGAGTTCCTGGCGCCCGACAAGCCGATCTGCGACGTGCTGCGGCTGAACGGCGAAGGCACCTTCAAGGAGACCGTGCCCGTCCTGGACGAGCTCGGCCACATGACGCCGACCGAGGTCACCCGGCACCTCGGGGTGGACATCGCGCTGCGCTGGGGCGCCGGTTACGACACCACGCTGCGCTCCTTCGTCAACATCATCGCCACCCCCAAGGGCGGCACCCACGTCACCGGTTTCGAGCGCTCGCTGGCCAAGACGGTCAACGAGGCGCTGCGCGCCGCCAAGCTGCTGCGCGTCGCCGAGGACGACATCACCAAGGACGACGCCACCGAAGGCCTCACCGCCGTGGTCACCGTCCGGCTCGCCGAGCCGCAGTTCGAGGGCCAGACCAAGGAGGTGCTCGGTACCTCGGCGGCCAACCGGATCGTCGCGGCCGTCGTCGCCAAGGAGCTCAAGGCCTTCCTCACCTCCGGCAAGAAGGACGAGAAGGTCCAGGCCCGGGCGGTGCTGGAGAAGGTCGTGGCTGCGGCCCGCACCCGGGTCGCCGCCCGCCAGCACAAGGAGGCCCAGCGCCGGAAGACCGCGCTGGAGACCAGCTCGCTGCCGGCCAAGCTGGCCGACTGCCGCAGCGACGACGTCGACCGCAGCGAACTCTTCATCGTCGAGGGCGACTCCGCGCTCGGCACCGCCAAGCTGGCCCGCAACTCCGAGTTCCAGGCCCTGCTGCCGATCCGCGGCAAGATCCTCAACGTGCAGAAGGCGTCCGTGAGCGACATGCTCAAGAACGCCGAGTGCGCGGCGATCATCCAGGTGATAGGGGCCGGTTCGGGCCGCACCTTCGACATCGACCAGGCCCGCTACGGCCGGGTCATCTTCATGGCCGACGCCGACGTCGACGGCTCGCACATCCGCTGCCTGCTGCTGACGCTGTTTCAGCGCTACATGCGGCCCATGGTCGAGCAGGGCCGGGTGTTCGCCGCCGTGCCGCCGCTGCACCGGATCGAGCTCACCAACCCCAAGCGCGGGCAGGAGAAGTACCACTACACCTACTCGGACGCCGAGCTGCGCTCCACCCTGCTGGAGTTCCAGCGCAAGGGCCTGCGCTGGAAGGACCCGGTCCAGCGGTACAAGGGTCTCGGTGAGATGGACGCCGACCAGCTGGCCGAGACCACCGTGGACCCGCGCCACCGCACGCTGCGCCGGATCAACCTGGGCGACCTGGAGCAGGCCGAGAAGGTCTTCGACCTGCTGATGGGCAACGACGTGGCGCCGCGCAAGGAGTTCATCGTGGACTCGGCGGCCACCCTGGACCGCTCGCGCATCGACGCCTGAGCCGTCCCGGCGCCGGAAGGGCCCTCCACCCGCGGGTGGAGGGCCCTCGTGCGTCCGTTCCACCTGCCGTCCACCCGGGCGCCGATGCGCCGCGGGCGCCGGATCCGTAGCGTCAAGGAGGTCAGCCGGATCAGCCTCCCGGACGGAGAAAGCCGATGTCTGCCCAGGTCAACGCCGCTCTGGTGGTCGTGGTGATGCTGCTGGTGCTGCGGCGCCAGATGAGCGCCCGGCGGCTGGACACCGAACGCCGCTTCTGGGTGCTGCCGGTGGTCCTCGGCGCGGTCGCGCTGCGTGACCCGCAGCTGCTCGACCACCGGGACACCGCGTGGTCCGCCGTGCTGGTCGGCTCCGGGCTGCTCGCGGTGCTCGCGGCGGGCTCGGTCTGGGGCTGGACGGTCCGGATCTGGCGGGATCCGGACGGGGCGCTCTGGGTCCGGGGCACCGCGGCGACGCTGGCCGCCTGGGGCGGGCTGATCGCGATCAGGTTCGGTCTGTTCGGGATCGGGGAGGTCCTGCACCTGCACCAGTCGAGCAGCGCGCTGCTGCTCGGGCTGGCGGTCCTGCTGCTGGTCCGCACGCTCGTGGTGAACTGGAGGGCGCGGGCGCTGGAGCCCCCGGGGCGGGCGACCGAGTCCTGCTGACCGTCGTCGTGAACTCACCGGGAGGAACGTTTGGCCGAGGGGTACTGGACCCGCTGGCCGGCCCATGAGGGGCTGCGGCACGACGCCGAGAGCCGGCCGCGGCGGATCCTCACCGCGCTCGGCCGGCTCGTCGTCCTGGTGAGCGTCTGCTGGGGGACGTTCGCCGGCGGCAGGTACAGCGGCTGGGCGATGGTGGCCGGGGCGGTCGGGCTGGTCGCGGCGGTCGGCCTCGCCGCCGGCTACCTGCACGCCAGCCGGGAGCAGTGGGCGACGCGCTCGTACCTGCTGGCCGCCGGGGTGTTCGTGGCCGCCTGGCTGGCCAACTGGGGGAAGGCCTACCTGCTCTCCGACGTGCTCTGGTACGGACTGGCGGTGACCGCGCTGATCCGGCTGCCGGTCGGGCCGGCGCTGATCGTGGCCGGGGCCTCGCTCGGCTCGTACGCCGCGGTGAGCTGGGCGAGCTGGCTGAGCATCACGGCCACCGCCGGCGGACTGGTGCTGCTCGGCCACCTGCTGCGGCTGGACACCGAGGCGCGCGGCACCGCGCGCCGGCTGCTCGACCGGGAACGGGCCGCCCGGGCCGCCGAGGCGGAGAGCGCCGCGCTCGCCGAACGGGCCAGGATCGCCCGGGAGATCCACGACGTGCTGGCGCACAGCCTCTCCGCCCAGCTGGTCCACCTGGAGGCGGCCCGGCTGATGCTGGACTCCGGCACCGACCGGGAACGGGTCCGGGAGCGGGTGGTGGCGGCGCGGCGGATGGCGCAGGACGGGCTGGCCGAGACCCGGCAGGCGCTGTCCGCGCTGCGCGGCGAGTTCACCCCGGTCGGCGAGTTCCTGGTGGAGCTGACCGGGGTGGAACGCGCGGCGTTCGGGGTGAGCGGGACACCGCGTCCACTGGCCGCCGAGGCGGGGCTCGCGGTCCGGCGCACGGCGCAGGAGGCGCTGACCAATGTGCGCAAACACGCCCCCGGCGCGCGCTGCACGGTCGAGCTCCGCTATCTGACGGACGAGGTGGAGCTGGAGGTGCGCGACCAGCGCGACCAGCGGGCCGGACGGGCCGGGGCGCCGGGCGAACTGGCGGCCAGCGGCGGCGGGTACGGTCTGCTGGGAATGCGCGAACGCGCGGAACTGCTCGGCGGCACCCTGCTGGCGGGCCCGCACGAGGGAGGATGGCGCGTGCTGCTGCGGGTGCCGGCATGACGGGGCCGAGGGACGTCAGGGTACTGGTCGCGGACGACCAGACGGTGGTCCGCGAGGGGATCGTGATGCTGCTCGGGCTGCTGCCCGGGATCGAGGTGGTCGGCTCGGCGGCGGACGGCGAGGAGGCCGTCGCGCTGGTGGCCCGGCACCGGCCGGACGTGGTGCTGATGGACCTGCGGATGCCCCGCTGCGACGGGGTCGAGGCGACCCGGCGGATCCGCGCCGGGTACCCGGGCACCGAGGTCGTGGTGCTCACCACCTACGCGGACGACGACTCCCTGTTCCCGGCACTGCGGGCCGGGGCGCGCGGCTACCTCACCAAGGACGCGGGCGCCGAGGAGATCGCCCGGGCGGTCGCGGACGTCCGTTCGGGGGCGGCCGGGCTCTCGCCGCAGGTGCAGCTGAGGCTGCTGGAGCGGCTGGCGGGCGACGCCCCGGCCGCGCCGGAGTGGGATCCGGGTGCCGGAGCGGGTCCGGCACCGGCTCCGGCACCGGGTCCGGCACCGGCGGCGGAGGGGCTGCCGGCCGGGCTGACCGCGCGGGAGGCGGAGGTGCTGGGGCTGATCGCCCAGGGGCTCTCCAACACCGAGATCGCCCGGCGGCTGTACGTCAGCCCGGCCACCGTGAAGACCCACATCAACAACCTGTTCGCCAAGACCGGCGTGCGGGACCGGGCGCAAGCGGTCGCGTACGCCTTCCGACACGGAATCACCGGGTCTCCGTAGTAGTCGGATGAGCGTCTGTCGGATCATCGATCACCTCATCGAGTGAACGTATCTGCGTTGGGAGTTTGGGGAGTTGTGGCGCCCCCATCATGGTTCGCGTCACAACCCCCCGGTCCAGGAGCAGCCGTGCCACAACAGCAGACGAGAAACCCCGAGCCGGGAGGGCAACTGGACTGGTGGGCGCCGACTCCGGTGATCCCGCCGGAGCCGGCAGCCGTGCCGGAGTCGGTGCTCGTGCCGGAGCCCGTGTTCGTGCCGCAGCCGCTGCTCGCACCGGAGCCGTTGCCCGCGTCGGAGCCCGTGCCGGGGCCCAGCAGCATCGAGGTGTACCGGGCCGTCCAGCGCAGCGCGGCCTTCCAGCGGATCCGCCACAGCTACCGGACGTTCGTGTTCCCGGTCAGCGGCGTCTTCCTCGCCTGGTACCTGCTCTACGTGGCCGCCCAGGCGGCGGCGCCCGCGCTGATGCGCACGCCGGTCGCCGGCCCGGTCAACGTCGCCTGGCTGCTCGGTCTCCTGCAGTTCGCCACCACCTTCGTGCTGGCCTGGCTCTACGCCCGCAACGCCCGCACCAAGCGCGACCGGGCCGCCCTGTCGCTGCGCTGGGACACCCAGGACCAGCTGCGATGAGGACCTCCACCCCGCCCCCCGTCGCCCCCGCCGGGGACCACCACGCCCTGGCCGTGGTGCTCTTCGCCGTCGTCGTCCTGGTCACCCTGGGCATCACCTTCTGGGCCGGTCGCCGCGGCAGCGCCGCCGAGGACTTCTACGCCGGCGGCCGCGACTTCACGCCGCTGCAGAACGGCTTCGCGCTCTCCGGCGACTACCTCTCCGCCGCCTCCTTCCTCGGCGTCGCCGGGCTGATCGCGCTGTACGGGTACGACGGCGTGCTCTACAGCATCGGCTTCCTGGTCGCCTGGCTGGTGGTGCTGATGCTGGTCGCCGAACTGGTCCGCAACGCCGGCCGCTACACCCTGGCCGACGTGCTGGCGCTGCGGTTGCGCCGGCGCAAGGTCCGGGCGGCGGCCGGCGGCGCCAGCGTGGTCGTCACGCTGTTCTACCTGGTCGCCCAGATGGTCGGCGCGGGCAGCCTGGTCGCCCTGCTGCTCGGTACCAACAGCGCCCAGGCCCGCACCTGGACCATCGTGGCGGTGGGCGGTCTGATGATCGTCTACGTCACGATCGGCGGCATGCGGGCCACCACCTGGATCCAGATCGTCAAGGCGTTCATGCTGGTCGCCGGCTCGGTGGTGCTGACCGTGCTGCTGGTGGTCCGCTTCCACGGGGACGTCGCCGAGCTGATGCGGCAGGCGGCACAGCACAGCGGCGCCGGGCAGCGCTACCTGGAGCCCGGGCTCAAGTACGGCAAGAGCTTCACCAGCCGGCTGGACTTCTTCAGCCTGGGCCTGGCCCTCGTGCTGGGCACGGCCGGTCTGCCGCACATCCTGTCCCGCTTCTACACCGTGCCCACCGCGCGGGCCGCCCGCCGCTCCACGATGTGGGCGATCGGACTGGTCGGCGGCTTCTACCTGATGGCCATCGCCCTGGGCCTCGGCGCCACCGCGCTGATCGGCTCGGCCGAGGTCCGGCAGGCCAACTCGGCGGGCAACACCGCCGTCCCGCTGCTCGCCCTGGTGCTCGGCGGCGGCAACGGCTCCACGGGCGGGGTGGTGCTGTTCGCGCTGATCTCGGCGATCGCCTTCGCCACCATCCTGGCGGTGGTCGCCGGGCTCACGCTGGCCTCGTCGGCGGCGTTCGCCCATGACATCTGGGCGGGAGCCTGGCGGGGACGGCCGCGCGACTCACGCGGCCCGCGCGGTTCACGGGGCTCGCGCGGCGGGCGCGGGCGGCGCGCCGCGGTCCCGGCCTCCCGGCGGTCACGCCGCGGGGCGGACGACGGGGACGGACCGGATGCCGGTCCGTGGACCGGCGGGGCGGAGACGGAGGCGGACGGCGCGTCGGCGGTCGCCGAGCACAAGGAGGTCCTGGTCGCGCGGATCGCGGCGGTCGGGATCGGTGCGGTGGCGATCGTGCTGAGCCTCTTCGCCCAGCAGTTGAACGTCGCCTTCCTGGTCGGCCTGGCCTTCGCCGTCGCCGCCTCGGCCAACCTGCCGGTGCTGCTCTACAGCCTGTTCTGGCGGCGGTTCACCGCCCGCGGCGCGGTCTGGGCGGTGTACGGCGGGCTGGTTCCGGCGGTGGTGCTGGTGGCCTTCTCGCCGGTGGTCTCCGGCACCAAGGTGGCGCTCTTCCCCGGGATGGACTTCCACTGGTTCCCGCTGGAGAACCCGGGCATCGTCTCCATTCCGCTCGGCTTCCTGGCAGGCTGGATCGGCACCCTCACCTCGCCCGAGCCGGCCGACCCGGACCGGTACGCCGAGCTGGAGGTCCGCTCGCTGACCGGGGCCGGGGCGGTCTGAGCGACCGAGGAACGAACGACCCCCGGCGGGCATCCGCCGGGGGTCGTCCGTTCGTCACCGAGGGTCCGTCAGAGCTCCCGGAGGGAGACGACCTCCATCCGGGACGGGGTGGCCGGGGCCTTGCCGCAACTCTCCGGGCGGGCCGGCTCGCTGACGCCCTCGACCACCTCGGCCTCCCAGGACCGGCCGTCCTCGTGCCGGACCCCGACCCGCCAGCGGCCCGCACCGTCCGGCCGCTGCGCCACCGTGAGAGCCTCGGCCCCGGTCTCGCCGGTGGCCAGCCGCACGGCGTGGTCGGCCGCCTGGCCCGGGCGCTCCCAGCCGGAGCAGCCGCGCGACCACTCCGGCACCATGTGGCCGGACGCCGTCGCCGCCAGCACCTCCTTGGCGGACTCGGCGGTGAGCCGGCCGTACGCGTAGCCGTACGGCAGCACCAGCATGGTGGGGGAGAAGCGGTGGCCGCCCAGGTGGGTCACCTCCCACACCTCGCTGTGCCCGGCGGCGGCCAGGTCGGCGGCGAGCGGGCGGCCGAGCAGGGCGCAGCAGCGGTCCCGGCGGCCGTTGGTGCACACCAGGGCGATCGGGCCGCCGACGTGCGGTGCGCCGAGGCCGCCGTGGTCGCCGGCGCCCAGCGCCGCGAAGTCGAGGGCCAGCAGCTCCGCCGGGTCCGTCACCGCGTGGCGGCGCACCCAGCTGCGGCCGGCCGCCGGGACGGTGTGCGCCACGAGCACCTCGTGCCGGGCCGTCGGCAGGCAGTCCGCGTGCCGCCCGGGCCGGCGGATCAGCGCCACCCGCACCCCGGTGCCGGCGGCCGCGGCATCGAGCGCGCGCCCCACCTCCGGGTCCAGATGGCTCTCGCCGAGCGCCTTCGCGCCCCACGGGCCGTTCTGCTCGACCAACAGCCAGGTCGTCGCGGTCGCGGCGGTGGCGGCCAGCGGCTCCGACAGTTCACGCGACAGCGTCGCACAGGTGCTCACCCCGGTAAGGCTACCCTTGCCCGCCGATCGGGGCGCGGTCGCCGGGGAGGGGAGGACGGCGGGCCGGTGGGGCGGCGCCGGGAATGCCGCAGGGGCGCCGGAACGGGGAGGTCCGGCGCCCCTGCGGGGGAGTGGGGGTGGGTCAGGCGGGGCCGGCGACGGTGCCGATCGGGGCGGTGACGGGGGTGCCGGAGCCGTCGCGGCGGGGGTCGCGGTCGGGGAGGTCGACCGGGGCGCCCTTGGCGGTGGCGGCACGGGCCGGGGCCGGGCCGGCCCAGGCGAAGGCGAGGGCGTCCTCGCCGCGCAGGAAGCGCTGGCAGCGGACGCCGCCGGTGGCGCGGCCCTTGCGCGGGTACTGCTCGAAGGGGGTGACCTTCCAGGAGGACTGGTCCTCGCCGGCGAGCGTGCCGGAGGTGCCGGCGACCGAGACCACCACCGCGTCGGCGGCCGGGTCGACGGCGGTGAAGGAGAGCACCCGGGCGCCGTCGGCGAGCTTGATGCCGGCCATGCCGCCGGCCGGGCGGCCCTGCGGGCGGACCTGTCCGGCGGGGTAGCGCAGCAGCTGGGCGTCGGAGCTGATGAAGACGAGGTCCTCCTCGCCGGTGCGCAGTTCGACCGCGCCGACCACCTCGTCGCCGTCCTTGAGCGCGATCACCTCGAACTCGTCCTTGTTGGCGGGCCATTCGGGGACCACCCGCTTGACGACGCCCTGGACGGTGCCCAGCGCCAGGCCGGGGGAGGACTCGTCCAGGGTGGTCAGCGAGAGGACCCGCTCGTCGGCCTCCAGCCGGAGGAACTCGGTGACGGCGGCGCCGCCGGCCAGCGTCGGCGAGGGGGTGGGCGGCAGCGCCGGCAGGTCGATGACCGGCAGTCGCAGGACCCGGCCGGCCGAGGTGACCACGCCGACGTCGGCACGGGCGGTGGTCGGTACCGCGGAGACGATCACGTCGTGCTTGGCGCGCTTCTCGGAGAGCTCGAACGGCTCGCCGTCGGCGGTGCGGGCGAGCAGGCCGGTGGAGGAGAGCAGCACCCGGCACGGGTCGTCGGCGACCTCCAGCGGGACGGTCAGCGAGGCGGCCGGCGCGGCGCCGGCCTCCAGCAGGACGGTGCGCCGCTCGGTGCCGAACTGCTTGGCGACCGCGCCGAGTTCGCCGGAGACGACGCTGCGCAGCTTGCTGTCGGACTCCAGGATCTCGGTCAGGTCGGCGATCTCGGAGATCAGCTTGGCCTGCTCCTGCTCCAGCTCGACCCGGTCGAAGCGGGTGAGCCGGCGCAGCGGGGTGTCGAGGATGTACGCGGTCTGCGTCTCGGACAGCGAGAAGCGCTCCATCAGGCGCTCCTTGGCCTGGGCGGCGTTGTCGCTGGACCGGATGATCGCGATGACCTCGTCGATGTCGACCAGCGCGACCAGCAGGCCCTCGACCAGGTGCAGCCGCTCCTGTCGCTTGCGGCGGCGGAAGTCGCTGCGCCGGCGGACCACCTCGAAGCGGTGGTCGACGTAGACCTCCAGCAGCTCCTTGAGGCCGAGGGTGAGCGGCTGGCCGTCGACCAGCGCCACGTTGTTGATGCCGAAGGTCTCCTCCATCGGCGTCAGCTTGTAGAGCTGCTCCAGCAGGGCCTCGGGCACGAAGCCGTTCTTGACCTCGATGACCAGGCGCAGGCCGTGCTCGCGGTCGGTGAGGTCCTTGACGTCCGCGATGCCCTGGAGCTTCTTCGCGTTGACGAGGTCCTTGATCTTGGAGATGACCTTCTCCGGGCCGACGTTGTACGGCAGCTCGGTGACCACGATGCCCTTGCGGCGGGCGGTGACCGCCTCGATGGTCGTGGTGGCGCGGATCTTGAAGGTGCCGCGGCCGGACTCGTAGGCGTCCCGGACGCCGGAGAGGCCGACGATCCGTCCGCCGGTGGGCAGGTCCGGGCCGGGGACGAACCGCATGAGGGTGTCGAGGTCGGCGTTCGGGTGCTTGATCAGGTGGCGGGCGGCGGCGACGACCTCGGAGAGGTTGTGCGGCGGCATGTTGGTGGCCATGCCGACGGCGATCCCGGTGGCGCCGTTGACCAGCAGGTTGGGGAAGGCGGCCGGCAGCGCGAGCGGCTCCTGCTCGCTGCCGTCGTAGTTGGGGCCGAAGTCGACGGTCTCCTCGTGGATCGACTCGACCATGGCCATCGAGGCGGCGGTGAGCCGGGACTCGGTGTAGCGCATCGCGGCCGGCGGGTCGTCGTTGCCGAGCGAGCCGAAGTTGCCGTGGCCGTCGATCAGCGGCAGCCGCATCGAGAACGGCTGGGCCATCCGGACGACCGAGTCGTAGATGGAGGCGTCGCCGTGCGGGTGCAGCCGGCCCATCACCTCGCCGACCAGGCGGGCGCACTTGACGTGGCCGCGCTCCGGGCGCAGGCCCATCTCGTTGGCCTGGTACAGGATGCGGCGGTGCACCGGCTTGAGGCCGTCCCGGGCGTCCGGGAGGGCCCGGGAGTAGATGACGGAGTAGGCGTACTCGAGGAACGAGCCCTGCATCTCGTCCACGACGTCGACGTCGAGGATGCGCTCCTCGAAGTCTCCGGGGGGCGGGGTCTGCGAACTGCGGCGGGCCATCGCGGCGGGGCTCCCTTACGTCTCGCTTGCGTCTCGTCCACGTCTCGTCGGCGCGGTTGTCGCCGGGGCTGTCGGCGGTTCTGTCAACAGGGCTCGGCGCCCCCATTGTGGACCCTCCCGCCGACAGTCCCGGCCAGCGCCCCTCTTCCGCCCCTGGCGAACGCCCCGTCCGCGCGGACACATCCGCGCGGTCCGCGCGTTGCACCACAATGGGGGACGCCACACGAACCCCGACTTCGACGACGGGAAGGACCCGAGCGCATGGCCAACCCGGCCCCCGCCTCCCAGCGAGGCATCGCCATCACCGAGCACCGCCTGGCCAATGGCCTGCGCGTCGTCCTCTCCGAGGACCACCTGACCCCGGTGGCCGCGGTCTGCCTCTGGTACGACGTGGGCTCCCGGCACGAGGTGAAGGGCCGCACCGGGCTGGCCCACCTGTTCGAGCACCTGATGTTCCAGGGATCCGCCAACGTCTCCAACAACGGGCACTTCGAGCTGGTCCAGGGCGCCGGCGGTTCGCTCAACGGCACCACCAGCTTCGAGCGCACCAACTACTTCGAGACCATGCCGGCCCACCAGTTGGAGCTCGCGCTCTGGCTGGAGGCGGACCGGATGGGCTCGCTGCTGGCGGCCCTCGACGAGACGTCGATGGAGAACCAGCGCGACGTGGTGAAGAACGAGCGCCGCCAGCGGTACGACAACGTGCCCTACGGCACCGCGTTCGAGAAGCTGACCGCGCTGTCCTTCCCGGACGGCCACCCCTACCACCACACCCCGATCGGCTCGATGGCCGACCTGGACGCGGCCACCCTGGAGGACGCCCGGGCGTTCTTCCGCACCTACTACGCGCCGAACAACGCGGTGCTCTCGGTGGTCGGCGACATCGACCCCGAGCAGGCCGTCGCCTGGGTGGAGAAGTACTTCGGCAGCATCCCGGCGCACGACGGCAAGCAGCCGCCGCGCGACGGCAGCCTGCCGGAGACCGTCGGCCGCGAGCTGCGCGAGCTGATCCGCGAGGACGTGCCGTCCCGCGCGCTGATGGCGGCCTACCGGCTGCCGCACGACGGCACCCGCGAGGCGGACGCCGCCGACCTGGCGCTGACCATCCTCGGCAGCGGCGAGTCGAGCCGGCTGTACAACCGGCTGGTCCGCCGGGACCGCACCGCCGTCGCGGCCGGCTTCGGCCTGCTGCGGCTGTCCGGTGCGCCGAGCCTGGGCTGGCTGGACGTCAAGACCTCGGGCGACGCCACCGTCGAGCAGATCGAGACGGCCGTCGACGAGGAGCTGGCCCGCTTCGCGGCCGAGGGGCCGACCCCGGCCGAGCTGGAGCGCGCCCAGGCGCAGATCGAGCGCGAGTGGCTGGACCGGCTCACCACGGTGGCCGGCCGCGCCGACGAACTCTGCCGCTTCGCCGTGCTGTTCGGCGACCCGAAGCTGCTGAACGACGCCCTGCCCAAGGTCCTCGACGTCACCGCCGAGGAGGTGCGGGAGATCGCCGCCGCACGGCTGCACCCGCAGAACCGGGCGGTGCTGGTGTACGAGCCGACCCCGGCCGAGGACACCGCCGACGACACCGCTGCCACCGCCGAGACCGACGAGGAGGGCGCCGCCGTATGAGCACCGAGTACGTCCCCGCCATGACCTTCCACCCGCAGCCCCAGCCCGGCACCCCCAGCCCGTGGGCGTTCCCGGCACCGGAGCGCGCCGCGCTCGGCAACGGCATCACCGTGCTGCACTGCCACCGCCCCGGCCAGCAGCTGGTGGCCGTCGACGTGCTGCTCGACGCGCCGCTCGCGGCCGAGCCGGAGGGCGTGGACGGCGTCGCCTCGATCCTGGCGCGGGCGTTCAGCGAGGGCACCGACACGCTGACCGCCGAGGAGTTCGCGGCCGAGCTGGAGCGGGCCGGCGCGACCCTGGACGCGCACGCGGACCACCCGTGCATCCGGGTCTCGCTGGAGGTCCCGGCCTCCCGGCTGGCCCGCGGCCTGGACCTGCTGGCCGCCGCGCTGGGCAGCCCGGCGCTGCCGGAGGACGAGATCGAGCGGCTGGTCGCCAACCGGCTGGACGAGATCGTGCACGAGCAGGCCAACCCGGCCCGGCGGGCCGCCAAGGCGCTGTACGCCGAGCTGTTCGACGGCGCCGACCGGCTGTCCCGGCCGCGGGCCGGCACCGCCGAGACGGTCAAGACGATCGACCGGGCCGCCGTCCGGGCGTTCTACGAGGCGCACGTGCGGCCCGCCACCACCACCGTGGTCGTCGTCGGCGACCTCACCGGCACCGACCTGCCGGCCCTGCTGGAGTCCACCCTGGGCGCCTGGAAGGGCTCCCCGGCCGAGCCGAGCGCGCACGCGCCGGTGACCGCCGACGACACCGGCCGGGTGATCATCGTGGACCGGCCCGGGTCGGTGCAGACCCAGCTGCTGATCGGCCGGATCGGTCCGGACCGGCACGACCCGGCCTGGGCCGCGCAGATCCTCGGCACCTACTGCCTGGGCGGCACCCTCACCTCCCGGCTGGACCGGGTGCTGCGCGAGGAGAAGGGCTACACCTACGGCGTGCGGGCCTTCGCCCAGCCGCTGCGCTCGGCCGCCGACGGCAGCGGGCGCTCCCTGCTGGCGATCAGCGGCTCGGTGGACACCGCCTCCACCGCCCCGGCGCTGGCCGACACCTGGACCATCCTGCGCACGCTGGCCGCCGAGGGGCTCACCGACGCGGAGCGCGCCGAGGCGGTGCAGTTCCTGGTCGGCGTGGCACCGCTGAAGTACGAGACGGCGGGCTCGGTGGCCGGCACCCTGGCCGACCAGGTGGAGCAGCACCTGGCCGACGACTTCCAGGCGGAGGTCTACCGGCAGCTGGCCGAGCTGCCGACCGCCGCCGCCACCGAGGCCGTGGTCAAGGCCTTCCCGCCGGACCGGCTGGTCACCGTCCTGGTCGGCGACGCCTCGGCGTTCGCGGACCGGGTGCGGGAGCTGGGCATCGGTGAGGTCACCGTGATCGGCGCCTGACCCGGCACGGGCGGCCAGGGGCCCGGTGGAGCGTTCCGACGCTCCGCCGGGCCCTTTGCCGTCGTGCGCCGTCGTGGCGTTAATTCCCTTGCACGGGACGCGCGGTGCGTGGGTAGATATCCCCCGGCAACCGGTGCACACACGGAGAGGAGGCGGTCACCATGCGGGTCGAGCCATTCCAGCGGCGCTCCCCGAGACTGTCCTCCCGATGCCCCTTGGCCGCCTGAGCGCCGCCAACCCCTGACATCCCCGCGTCGCGCCGGGTCTCTCTTCGCGCGGCATCCCCCCGTGGCGGCTCCCCGCCTAGGCTTGAACCGTCCGACCTTGGAGGTCGTTGAACCATGTCGTACACCGAGGTACCCGGCGTCCGGGTCCCGATCCGGATGTGGACCGATCCGGCCACCGTCGAGGGCCAGGCGATGCAGCAGCTGCGCAACATCAGCTCGCTGCCCTGGCTGCACGGGCTCGCCGTGATGCCCGACGTCCACCTGGGCAAGGGCGCGACGGTGGGTTCGGTGATCGCGATGCGCGGCGCCGTCTGCCCGGCGGCGGTCGGCGTGGACATCGGCTGCGGGATGAGCGCGGTGAAGACCTCGCTCACCGCGCAGGACCTGCCGGACGACCTGTCGCGGCTGCGCTCGCGGATCGAGCAGGCCATCCCGGTCGGCCGCGGCCTGCACGGCGAGCCGGTCGACCCGGGCCGGCTGCACGGCGTCCCGACCGGCGGCTGGGACGACTTCTGGCAGCGCTTCGACGCGGTCGCGCCCGAGGTGAAGTGGCGCCGGGAGCGGGCGGCCCAGCAGATGGCGACGCTCGGCGGCGGCAACCACTTCATCGAGGTGTGCGTCGACGACACCGGCGCGGTCTGGCTGATGCTGCACTCCGGCTCGCGCAACATCGGCAAGGAGCTGGCGGAGCACCACATGGGCGTGGCCCAGTCGCTGCCGCACAACCAGGGGCTGATCGACCGTGACCTCGCGGTGTTCGTGGCGGACACCCCGCAGATGGCCGCGTACCGGCAGGACCTCTTCTGGGCGCAGGAGTACGCCAAGCGCAACCGGGCGCTGATGATGGCGCTGTTCCAGGACGTGGTCCGGCGGGAGTTCCCGCGGGCGAAGGTCGCCTTCGACGAGGTGATCAGTTGCCACCACAACTACGTGTCGGAGGAGCGCTACGACGGTGTCGACCTGCTGGTCACCCGTAAGGGTGCGATCCGGGCCGGGGACGGCGACTACGGGATCATCCCGGGCTCGATGGGCACCGGCTCGTACATCGTCCGCGGGCTGGGCAACGAGGCGTCGTTCAACTCGGCCTCGCACGGTGCCGGGCGGAAGATGAGCCGCAACGCCGCGAAGAAGCGGTTCACCACGCAGGACCTGGCCGAGCAGACCAAGGGCGTGGAGTGCCGCAAGGACGCGGGGGTGGTGGACGAGATCCCCGGCGCGTACAAGCCGATCGAGAAGGTGATCGAGCAGCAGCGGGACCTGGTCGAGGTCGTGGCGCACCTGAAGCAGGTGGTGTGCGTCAAGGGCTGAGGCCCGGTTCCCCGCGATGAAGCCCCCGGCCGTCCGGCCGGGGGCTTCGGCATGCCGCCGGTGTGCCGTCCGTGTGCCGTCGGCGTGTTCCGGTCCGCCGCCGGGCGCGTTCAGACCCCGTCGCGCTTCGGGTTGAGCCGCCGGTAGCCGGGGTGCACCCCGGCGGTGAGGTGCTGGGCCTCGGCGATGCGGCGCAGCAGCTCCGCCAGGGCGATACGTTCCTGCGGCTCCAGGCCCGAGCAGATGGCCTCCTCGTGGGCGAGCGCCGCCTCGGCCAGCCCGCGCATCGCCTCCTCGCCCTTGGGCGCGAGGTAGAGGTCCTGGAACCGGCGGTCCTTGGGGTTGCGCCGGCGCTCGACCAGTCCGCGCGCCTCGATGGCGTCGACGAAGGCCACGAACCGGCTGGGGGACATGCCGAGCCGCCGGGCGAGCTCCTGCTGGTGCTGGCCGGGGGACAGCGCGACCGACCGGAGCAGACCGGCCTGGGCCGGGGTGAGGTCCAGCTCGGCGACCCGTCGGGCGAAGGCCTGGGCGGCGTGTTCGCCCAACTGGGAGAGGAGAAAGGCGACCTGGGCTCCCTGTGGGCCCGTGTGCGCGATCGGGGCGGGGTCGGGAGGTTCGGTCATGAAAACACGATAGCAGTGGACAATGATGTCCCGGGGTGAACTATTCTGGTTTTGGAACTACCGGCGCCGGTGCCGATCCGTTCGGCGCCGCGCCGGGCCCCAACGACCCGTTCTCGACTGGAGCGCCCCCATGACCACGACATCAGCGGTGCCGGCCGCCTCCGCCCGGCGTTCGCAGTCAGGACCGCCCTTGCTGCTGCCCGCCGTGGCGTTCGCGGCATTGATGGTGGTGTCCATCGTGCTGGCCCGGCAGACCCCGCTGCCCACCGATTCGGCAGCCGACACGCTCGCCTACTACAAGGACCACGCGACCGCCGCGAAGGTCTCCGGGACGCTGCAGTTCGGCGCCTCGCTCCCGCTGGCGGTCTGGGCCGCCATCGTCTACCAGCGGCTGCGCCGGCTCGGCGTGGTCGCGCCCGGCCCCGGCATCGCGCTGGTCTCCGGGGTGCTCGCCGCAGCGTCGATGGCGCTGTGCGGGCTCACCGTCTGGGCCGCCTCCCGGGCCGGTGACCTCGGCGACGCGCCGCTGGCCCGTTCGCTGGCGGACCTGACCTTCGCCTCCGGCGGCCCCGGGCACGTCGTCCCGTTCGCCGTGATGCTGGCCGGTGTGGCGGTGCCGATGCTGCTGCTCGGCTTCGGGCCGAAGGGCTTCGCCTGGGCCGGTCTGGTGCTCGCCGGGATCGGCGTGCTCGGCACCCTGGCGCTGCTCTCGACCAGCCTGGGCTTCTTCCTGCCGATCGCCCGCTTCGGCGGTCTGATCTGGCTGATCGCGGCCAGCGTGATCCTGCCGAAGCAGCGCCTGCCGCGCCGCACCGCCGCCTACGAGGCGGAGGCGGAGACGGTCTGAGACGGTCCGGGCCGGCCCGGACCGGTGCGAACCGGTCCGGGTCGGCCGGGATGACTGCTCCGGTGCGGTGACGGCCCGGACCCCCCGTTGGTGGTGCTCCGGGGGTGGGGCCGCCCGGGCCGGGGGAGGGCGACGGGTCGCGGCGCCGGGAGGCGCGGCGGACCGGTCGCGACCGAGCGGGCCGCTGGGCTCGTGAGGAAAAGGGAAGGCGGCGCGGCGGTGTCCTGGGGAGGAAGGCCGCCGCGCCGCCGGCCGTCGTACGGCGGGTGGTGCGTCCGGGTGCGGGTGTGAGTGCGGGCGCGGGCACGCGGGAGGGGCGAGGGGCCCCCGGTGCGCGTGGGGAGGCGCCCTGCCGTCAGGCCGCCGCGAGGCGGCGGTCGAGAACGGCGAGAATCAGCTCCTCGATCCGGCGGGCCACCGCGGCGCTGTCGCCCTCCGGGCCGGCCAGCAGATCGAAGCTCTCGAAGCTGGTCAGCATGAAGAGCAGTTCCACCAGCTCGTCCAGCTCCGCCTCGCCGACCTCGGCGTCGCGGTCGGCGAGCAGCCGGCCGAGCACCACCTGGAGGCCGCCGCGCCGCCGCTCGCCGCGGCTCTGCAGCGCGGTGTCGAGCTCCGGGTCGAGGATGCCCAGGCCGCGCAGTCGCCGCAGCGCGACCCGGCCGGAGGCGTAGAAGCCGGTGAGCACGTCGAGGATGGCGGTGAGCGCCTCCCGGCCGCTGGGCGCCATGAACGCCGCGGGCATCCTGGCCATTCCGCCGCGCTGGGCCAGGTCGTCGAAGAGCGCCTCCAGGAGGCCGGTCTTCGAGTCGAACTGGTAATAGACGGTCATCCGCGCCACTCCGGCGGTCTTGGCGACGGCGTCCATGCTGAACGAGGCCGGGCCCTTCTCCCCGGTGAGCAGCTCGCAGGCCGCCTCCAGAATGCGGGTGCGGGTCTGTTCGGCGGCTACCTGGCGTTGGCCGGCTCGGTACTGGCGTGGGCTCATGGGCTGTTGACGTCTCCTGAGGCGGGTGCTATGACATTCATTGTACACTCAGTCTATATAAAAATGCGGGGGCAGGGAACGGTCCGGCACGGACCGTCTCCCGGACCCGCCCCCGCGGAGGACCGGCGCCACTCCCACCAACGACATCTCTCCACGCGGAGGCCACGATGAGGTATCGCCATGTGAGTGTGCCGAGGATCGGCGGAGCCGAGGTCCTGAGGCTGTCCAGTGACGAGCTCCCGGCCCCGACCGTCGGTCAGGTCAGGGTCCGGGTGCTCGCCGCCGGCGTCTCCTACGGTGACATTCTGCTCCGTGCCGGTGTCATCCCCGGCGGGCCCAAGCGCCCCTTCACTCCCGGATACGACCTGGTGGGGGTGGTGGACCAGGTCGGACCGGGCACCCGGGCCCCCGAACCGGGACAGCGGGTGGTCGCGCTGGTGCGCAGCGGTGGCTACGCGGAGTACGCGCTCGTCGCCGCCAACCGCCTGGTCCCGCTGCCCGACGGGGTCGACCCGGTCGAGGCCTCGGCGCTCGCCCTCAACTACTTCATCGCCCAGCAGATGCTGCACCGGGTGGCCGAGGTCCGGCCCGGCGGGACGGTGCTGGTGCACAGCGCGTCCGGCGGCGTCGGCACCGCCTTCCTGGAACTGGCCGGGCTCGCCGGGGTCACCGTGTACGGCACCTGCTCCGCCGCCCGGGCCGAGCAGGTGCGCGCGCTCGGCGGGCGTCCGATCGACCGTGCCGAGGACTTCCTGCGGGTGGTGCGCGGACTGCCGGGCGGCGCGGTGGACGCGGTCTTCGACCCGATCGGCGGCCGGCACTTCATGCGCTCGTACCAGGCGGTGCGGCGCGGCGGCGTGATGGTCGGCTTCGGCCAGAACGCCGCGCTGCGCGGGACCGACCGGCGGGACCTGCTGACCGGCGCCCAGGGGTTCCTGGGCGGCATCGTGCTGCCGAAGCTGATCCCGGACGGGAAGCGGACCCTGTTCTACAACGCCTGGAGCCTGGAGAAGTCCCACCCGGCCGCGTACCAGCAGGACCTCGCGACCGTGCTGGAGCTGCTGCAGAAGGGGCTGGTCAGCCCGCGGGTGGGCCGCACCATGCCGCTGGACGAGGCGGCGGACGCGCACCGCGCGATGGAGAGCGCGGCCGTCACCGGGAAGATCGTGCTGGTCCCGGCCACCGCCTAGCCGGTCGCGACCCGGCGCGCGCCACCGGCCAGGGGGCGCGCGCCGGCCGCCGGGCTTCCGTCCCCGGGGCAGGGCCCCGTGACCGGGGACGGGGCAGGAAAGGTTCCCAGCGTGTTGGGGATTCCCGACCCATGACGGTGGGACGGCCGGTCCGCAGGATGGCCGTAGCACCGCTTCCCCCCGCTGCCGTCCCGCCGGAGGCCCTTCGATGCGAACCGCCCTGCACCGCGCCCACCGCCGTCTCCTGCTGCGCCGGTGGGCGCGGCGGACCGGCCGCTACCTGGCGGACGGGCTGATCTGGCTCGGACTGGCGATGGGGGCGCTCACCTCGCCCTCCGCCCTGCCGGGGGCGCGGAAGCCGGAGGACGTGCTGCCGCCGCCGGGGGTGCCCGAGTGGCATCCGGAACGGACCGGGCCGTCTCCCGCGCCGCTGACCAGGCGCGAGGAGGAGCTGTGGGCACTCCTGCTGGAGCGCTGACCGGCGCCGCGGGCCCGCCGGCTCAGTTGCCGAGGCCGGCGCGCCGGGCCCGGACGGCCGCCTCGGCGCGGTCCGCGACCTGGAGCTTGCTGAAGATCCGGGAGAGGTAGTTGCGCACCGTCTTCATCGAGAGGCCGAACTCATTGGCGATGTAGGCGTTGTTGCGGCCGTCCGCGAGCATGGTGAGCACCGCCATCTCCCGGGGGGTGAGGTCGGGGAACGGCTCGCGCTCGGGGGCCGGCCGGCGGACCTGCGCCAGCAGGTGGGCGGCGGCCTCCGGGCCGAACAGCGCCCCGCCCTGGCTGACCGCGGTGATCGCCCGGCGGACGTCGTCCAGTCCGGCGCCCTTGACCAGGTAGCCGCGGGCGCCGGCCCGGACGGCCGCGACGATGGAGTCGTCGTTGTCGTCGGCGGTCAGCATCACCACCGCGACCCGAGGGTGGCGGGCGAGCAGGGTCCGGGTCGCCTCGATGCCGTCGGTGCCGGGCATGCCGATGTCCATCAGTACGACGTCGGGCGCGAGCCGCTCGACGGCGGAGAGCACGTCCGCCCCGCTGGACGCTTCGCCGACCACCGTCAGGGAGTCGATCCGGTCCAGGAGTTGGCGTAAACCCGCCCGAAACAGCTCGTGATCGTCGACGACCAGGATGCGGAGGTTTCGGGGCGCGACCGGGTCCATGGGGGCTCCTAGGGGAGGATGAGGGAACGCGTGGAACACGCGGGAGACCGGGGGCGGGCGCGGGTCGGTCGGGCACGGACTCCGCGACGGCCCCGGGACGGGGAGGGAGGGCCTGGAGCGGGTCAGTCGAGCAGGGTGGCGCCGTCGACCAGTGCCGAGTGCGGCAGCCGGATCCGGACCGCGGTGCCGTGCGGGGTCCGGGCCGACACCGAGAAAACACCGCCGAGTTCTTTGGTGCGGACGCACATCGACGGAAGACCGATTCCGCGGTCGGCGTCCGCGGAAATGCCGATCCCGTCGTCCTCGATCGACAGGTCGAGGCCGCTTCTGCCGACCGATGCGGAGATCCGGCAGACCGACGCCCGCGCGTGCCGGGCGACATTGGCGACGGCCTCGCCGGAGATTTTCTTCAATTCGGTCTGGACGTCGGCCGGGAAATCGTCCAGGACGGTCGGCAGCTCCGTGACGAACCGCAGCCGGCCGGCCCCGGCCTCCTCGAAGGCGTGGACCTGCCGGTCCAGGAACTGGCGCAGCGTTCCGGCGGACTCGAGGGTCCGGGGCTCGGAGCGGTCGAGGTCCCGGATCACCTGGCGGACGTCGGCGATGGCGGTGCTGACGTCCTCCCGGGCCTGGGCCAGCAGGGCCGGTGCCAGCTCGGCGTCGCCGTTCAGGTTGAGGCCGGCCAGTTCCATCCGCATGTGCAGCGCGGCCAGCCGGGGAGCCAGTGAGTCGTGCAACTCCCGCCGGAGGCGGCGTCGTTCGTCGAGTCGGGCGGCGGCGTCCGGACAGCCGGACTCCGCATCGGCGGCCGCGGGCGCGGCCGTGGCGGCAGCCGGGCGGCGTGGCTGGGAAGGCGGCAGACCGGCCGCGCCGAGGCCGGTGACCAGTCCGAGCAGGGTGCTCACCAGCCGGCCGATCCGGTCGGAGGTGTTCCGTTCGCCGCGTGTGGTGAGCGCTGCCGCGCCACCCATGGCCAGGTTGGTCGGTCTTCGGTCGTCCCTGCCGGAGGGTTTGAGTATCTGGTCCAGCATGGTTCCTGAGATCCCCCCGTCGCTCGCGTCTGACCCACTGTGCACGGGCGTTTCCTGGCGCGGGGAAATGGAATTCCTCGGGCATGTCCGAAAATCGGCACGGCGGACCCCTCGCTATCGGTCCGTCGCACGTTTCAATGCCGTGATCCCAATCCACCCGAGACAAGACCTTAGGCGCGCCGTTGCACGGGGCGCAAGGGTGGGCGAGTCGGGCGGGGGAGGGGGCGGTGACGGATTCGGACACTTGGTTGCACCCATGTGAGTGAGCACTTACCCTCATGGAGTCGGGCCACAGCACGACCGGCGAACGAGGCGCGCGGCGCCCCGCCGGCGTCCCCCGGAGAGCCGAGGAGGCGACCCCATGGGCACATCCCGCACCACCGATCTGACGCTCAATCAGATCGCCGAGATCTACCGGACGATGAGCGTGATCCGGGCCTTCGAGGACCGCCTGCACGGCCTGGCGAAGAGCCTCCCGGGCGCGGTCCACCTCTACAGCGGGCAGGAGGCCGTCGCCGCCGGCGTGTGCGCGGCCCTCGCCCCCGACGACTACCTCGCGAGCACCCACCGCGGCCACGGCCACGCCATCGCCAAGGGCTGCGACGTCGAGGCGATGATGAAGGAGCTGCACGGCCGGCCGGACGGGATCTGCGGCGGCAAGGGCGGCTCGATGCACATCGCGGACTTCGACCGCGGCATGCTCGGCGCCAACGGCCTGGCCGGCGGCGGCGTCCCGCTCGCCTGCGGCGCGGCGCTGACGGCACGCCAGCAGGGCACCGGGCAGGTCGCGGTGGCCTTCACCGGCGACGGCGGCGCCAACCAGGGGGCCGTGCTGGAGAGCCTGGTGCTCGCCCGGATGCTCGACCTGCCGGTGATCTTCGCCGTCGAGAACAACGGCTACGCCCAGGCCACCCCCGCCGACCGGCACTTCTCCGGTACCGACATGGCCCAGCGCGCGGCCGGCTTCGGCATCCCCGGCGAGGTGGTCGACGGCTACGACGTGCTCGCCGTGCACACCGCCACCACCGAGGCCGTGCGCCGCGCCCGGGCCGGCGAGGGCCCGACCGTGCTGGAGTTCCGGGCCGAGCGCTTCCACGGCCACATGGAGCTGTGGGACGACCAGTCCTACCGCCCGGGCGCCGACCCGGAGCGGCTGCGCACCGAGTCCGACCCGCTGCTGCTGCTCCGCTCCCGGATCGCCGACGGCACCGTGGCCGGACCCGCCGCCTTCGAGCTCGACCGGATCGACCGGGACGCCACCGCGCTCGTCGAGGCCGCGGTCGTGGCCGCCGCCGAGCCCTTCACGGCCGACCCGCGCAGCCTGCTCGACCACGTCTACACCCGCTGACCGCCCCGGAGGAGGGATCCACGTGCGCACCATCACGTACCAGCAGGCGATCGGCGAGGCGCTGACCCAGCAGATGCGCTTCGACCGCTCGGTGGTCCTCATGGGCGAGGACAGCACCAACGCCTGGGGCCCGACCAAGGGCCTGCACCTCGAATTCCCGGACCGCGTGCTCGACATGCCGATCACCGAGGCCGCCTTCGTCGGCGCCGCGGTCGGTGCCGCCGCGACCGGCCTGCGCCCGGTGGTCGACCTGCTCTTCGTCGACTTCGCCACCGTCTGCTTCGACCAGATCGCCAACCAGGCGGCCAAGTTGCGCTACATGGCCGGCGGGCGGATCTCGGTCCCGCTGGTGCTGCGCGCGATGTGGGGCACCGGCCTGCGCCGCGGCGCCCAGCACTCGCAGGCGCTGCACCCGCTCTTCGTGCACCTGCCCGGCCTCAAGGTGGTCGCGCCGTCCAGCCCGTACGACGCCAAGGGGCTGATGGCGCAGGCACTGGTGGACGACGACCCGGTGCTGTTCCTGGAGCACAAGATGCTCTACTTCGTGCCCGGCGGGGTCCCCGAGGAGCCGTACGCGATCCCGTTCGGCTCGGCCAAGGTGGTCCGGCCCGGGACGGACTGCACGGTGGTCGCGATCGGCCGGATGGTCTCGGTCGCGCTCGCCGCCGCCGAGCAGCTCGCCGCCGAGGGCGTGCAGATCGAGGTGATCGACCCGCGGACGCTGTCCCCGCTGGACACCTCGACCATCTACGGCAGCGTGGAGCGCACCGGGCGGCTGGTGGTGGTCGACGAGGCCCACCCCCGGTGCAGCCTGGCCACCGACATCGCCGCGCAGGTCGCGCAGGACCGCTTCTCGGCGCTGCGCGGGCCGGTCAGGATGGTCACCGGGCCGCACGCGCCGGTGCCGTTCAGCCCCGAGCTGGAGGACGCCTTCGCCCCGGGGCCGGACCAGGTGGCGGCCGCCGTGCGGGCCACCGGGCTGGTGCGGAGCGCGGCCTGAGCGCCGCACCGCCGCACCGTCGCACCGACGATCCATCAGCTTCCGTACCGCTGTGCTGCCGGGCCCGGGTCCGGGCCCGCCGACCGAGGAGGAACCGAGTGACGTCCCAACCGTTCGTGAAGCAGCCCGACGAGGGCCGCGCCATCTGGCACGTGGGCGCGCTGCTCAAGTTCAAGGCGACCGGCGCCGAGACCAACGGGCAGTTCTGGCTCGCCGAGCAGCTGTCCCCGGCGGGCTACGCCTCGCCGGTCCACCTGCACACCCGCGAGGACGAGTTCTTCATCGTCCAGGAGGGTGAGATGGTGCTGCGGATCGGCGACGACGAGCACAAGGTCAGCCCGGGCGCGACGGTCTTCGCGCCGCGCGGCATCGCCCACCAGTACCGGGTGGAGACCGAGGGGACCAGGTTCCTGGTGCTGGGCACCCCGGCCGGGTTCGAGGAGTGGTTCTTCCGGACCGGCGAGCCGGCCACCAGCCTGGAGCTCCCGCCGCCGCTGCAGGGTCCGCCGGACTTCGCCCGGCTGCTCGGCGCGCTGGAGCCGCTCGGCGTGCAGCTGATCGGGCCGCCGCCCGGGCCGGGCGGGCCCGCCGGGCCGCCGCGCTGACCGGTGCCGCCGCTTCCTTCGCCGGCCCCGTCGCCCTTCGCGGGCGGTGGGGCCGGCGTGCTGGTCGAAACCTGTGAGCGGGCACTCACCTGCACGCTATCCTTCGGGTACCCCTCCGCAGCCGCGGACCGGTTCGCAACCGGCCGCCCCGTTCCCTCGGAGCCTTCATGAGTATGCGCGAGCAGATCGTCGACGCCGCCGAGCGGGTGATCCGGGACCTCGGCCTGGCCCGCTGCACCACCAAGGAGATCGCCGAGGTGGCGGGCTGCTCCGAGGGCACCATCTACCGGCACTTCCGCAGCAAGGAGGACGTCTTCCTGGCCGTCCTCGCCGAGCGGCTGCCCGGCCTGCTGCCGGTGCTGCGGGCGCTGCCGGAGGAGGTCACCAGCGAGGGCGAGGTCCGGGCGGCCCTGCAGCAGGTGGCCGAGGAGGCGCTCGCCTTCTACCGGGAGTCGATGCCGATGCTGCTGTCGGTCTTCGCCGAACCCAAGCTGCTCGACCGCCACCGGGAGTGGATGCAGGCCAACAACGCGGGGCCGCACCGGGCCGCCGAGCTGCTGGCCGACTACCTGCGGCGGGCACAGCGGGCCGATCTGGTCAGCCGGGACGCCGACCCGGTGGCGGCGGCCCAGCTCCTGCTCGGCGCCTGCTACCTGGCCGCCTACGGGGGCGTGTTCGCCAGCCCGGCCGGCGGTTCGGAGGCGCTGCGCGAGGCCGAGGCCTTCGTCCGCCAGCTCTGGCGTACGCTCGCCCCGGTCGACCGCCCCGCGGCGCCCGCGAAGGGCCGCGGCAAGTCCCGCTGAGGCGGGTGACCCTCCCCGCCCCGGCGGCGGGAGGGCGAAGAGCGGCCCGCCGCCCGGTGAGCAGTACCGGGCGGCGGGCCTTCGCCTCGGGAGGGGCCGGCGGCGCAACGGCGGAGGGGCGGACGGCTGGATGCCGTCCGCCCCTGCCCGTCGTACCTCGGTTCAGCCCTGGAGCCCCAGGACCTGGGCCGCCGCCGTGACCTGGCCGAGGTCCCCGGCGCACGGCATCAGCAGCAGCTCGTCGCAGCCCGACTCGGCGTACTTGCCGACGATCCCGCGCAGCTTGCCGGGGTTGTCGGCCGCACCGCGCAGGATGTGGTCGACGAACGGCCCGGCGTCCCGGTAGTAGGACCGCAGATAGCCCTCGGTGTGCTTGCCGGCGTCCTCGCCGAGCGCGAAGTACGCCAGCGCCACCAGCCGCGGCGCCCCGGTCCGCCCCTCGGCGGCCCACTGCTCGCGCAGTGCCTGGGCGCCCTGGGCGAACATCACCGGTCCGGTGCCGCCGCCGATCCAGCCGTCGGCCAGCCGGGCCGCCCGCCGCAGCGCGGCCGGCGAGTGCCCGCCCAGGATCAGCTCGGGCCCGTCCGGCCGGACCGGGGCCGGGCCGACCGCCGGCTCCCGGCCGGACTGCGCGTCGGCCCAGTGCCGGCGCAGCTCGGCCACCTGGGTGCCGGTCCGGGCGCCGCGGCCGGTCTTCTCGACCTGCCCGACCTCGAAGTCGTCCTGGCGCGAGCCGACCGCCAGGCCGAGGGTCAGCCGCCCGCCGGAGAGCCGGTCCACGGTGGCCGCCTGCTTGGCCAGCAGCGCGGTGTTGGCGCGCAGCGGCGAGATGAGGATGCTGGTCGCCAGACCGATCCGCCCGGTCACCGCGGCGGCGGCGGCCAGCGTGGTGAGCGGCTCCCAACTGGTGTGCACCAGGCGGTCGATGGTGCCGAGGGTGGAGAACCCGGCCTCCTCGGCGAGCCGGGCCCAGGCGACCACGTCGGCGCCGGCCGCGCCGGCCAGCGAGGTCGGCAGTCCGATTCCGACCTTCATCTCACTCACCCTCGATCGGCTGGTCGTGGCGGCGGGAGAGCACGTTCTCCATCGAGGCCAGCCGGAAGAAGGCCTGTGCGCCCTCCCGGCTGGTCATGTCGCGGGGAACGGCGAGGTGCTTCTCCAGCTCCCGCTCGAACTCGCGGACGGCGGGCTGCTGGCTCATGTGCGCGGCCACCAGCGGCAGCGGGCCCTCGATCTCGATCACCCGGACGGCCAGTTCCCGGCCCACGAAGGCCTGGGTGCCGAGGAGCTTGCCGACCACGGTGCCGTCGGGCGCCTTGACGTCGAAGTCCGGGCGGCCGCTCTTGCGGAAGAGGTCCTTGACGATGTCCTCGCTGCCCGGCAGCAGCGGGTAGTACAGCGCGTGCCACGTGCTCATGGATCGTCTCCTGACGGTTCGGGGCCGGGCTCGGCCCGTCGGTGGGTGGGAAGGCGCGGGGGTCACTGGCTGGCGGTGACGCCGCCGTCCACGTACAGCACCTGGCCGGTGACGAAGCCGGCCCGCGGCGAGGCGAGGAAGGTGACGGCGTCCGCCACCTCGTGCAGTTC
This sequence comes from Kitasatospora sp. NPDC058032, assembly GCF_042885845.1. NCBI lineage: Bacteria > Bacillati > Actinomycetota > Actinomycetes > Kitasatosporales > Streptomycetaceae > Kitasatospora > Kitasatospora sp. NPDC058032. The sequence continues at coordinate 123,079 of NZ_JBHVRK010000018.1, forward strand.
GGCGGTGCGGCCGAGCGGGATCCGGCCGAGCACCATCCGCATGAACTCCGGGTTGCCGGCGTTCTCCTGGACGAAGTCGGTGCGCACGAAGCCGGGGGCGACGGCGTTCACCGCGATCCCGTGCCGGCCCCATTCGGCGGCCAGCTGCTTGACCAGCAGGTCCAGGCCGGCCTTGCTGGCGCCGTAGGCGCTGAAGCCGCGCCGGGCGCCGAACTTGCCGCGCACCGAGGAGAGGTGGACGATCCGGCCGCCGCCGGCCGCGATCATCGCCCGGCCGACCGACTGGGAGAGCCAGAAGGCGCCCAGCAGGTTGGTGTCGACGATGGTGCGCCAGTCCTCCTCGGAGATGGTCTCGGCGCCGACGGTGACCAGCGCGCTGGCGCAGTTCACCAGGACGTCGATGCCGCCCCAGTCGGCCGCCACCGCGTCCACCAGCCGGTCGACGTCGGCGCGGTCGGCGACGTCCACGGCGTGCGGGGCGACCGTGCCGCCGCGGGCGGCCAGCGGGTTCAGCCGTTCGGCGGCCTCCTCGGCCTTCTTCAGCGAGCGGCCGGCGACGGCGACCTTGGCGCCCTGGGCGGCGAGGTCCGCCGCCACGGCCGCGCCGATGCTGCCGTAGCCGCCGACCAGCAGGACCCGGCAGCCGAGGAACTCCCGTTCGGCCGGGACGCGTTCGGGCGCGGGCCGGGGCGGTGCCGCGGCCCCGGGCGGGCCGCCGATCCCCGGGGGTGGGCCGCCGACGCCCGGGGGTGGTCCGCCGAAGCCCTGGGGCGGGCCGGGCGGTTGGGTCGGTGCGGCTGCCGTCATGGCAGCACCTCCCTGTCGCGTGTCGGTGTGTGCGGATGTTCTGACGGAACGTCAGAAGTGCTCAGGCTGCGGCGGACGAGCCCGGCAGGCCGAACAGCTCGGCGGCGTTGTCGTGCCGGATCCGCGCGACGGTGGCGGCGTCCAGGCCGAGGCCGTCCAGCCGGGCCAGCGACGCGTCCAGTGGCGCGCTCATCGGCGGGGAGTCGGTGCCGAACATGACGTTGCCGGCCCCGAAGGCGTCGACGGCGGCGGCCACGGCCCGCAGGCTCGGGGTCGCGGTGTCGACGTACACCCGGCGCAGCGCCTCGGCGAGCGGCGGTACGGCGGGCCCGCCCGGCCCGCCCGGCCCGGCCGTCCCAGGTCCGCCGGGACCGCCGGGGCCGCCCGCTCCGGGCCCGCCGACCCCCGGGGGCGGCCCGCCGGGGCCGCCCCCGGGAGCGCCGCCCGGCCGCCCGAAGGTGACCGGCATCCGCCGGGCCAGCTCCAGCCGCTCCAGCAGCAGCGGCAGCCCGCCGCCGCAGACCGGGGCGACGATCCGCAGCTCCGGGTACTTCTCCAGCCAGCCGGCGAACAGCACCGCCGCCGTCCCGAGCGTGACGTCGCACGGCCGGGCGATCTGCTCGACCAGCCGCAGGTCGTCCAGTTCCCCGGCCCCGGCCGGTTCGGCCGGCGGGTGCAGCATCACCGGGGTGCGGTACTGGGCGGCCATCGCGAAGAAGGCGTCGGCCTGCGGGGTGTCCAGGAACCGTCCGGCGACGGAGGAGTTGACCATCAGACCGACGAATTCGTCCTGCTCCAACCGCTTGGCGGCGGCGGCGAGTTCGGCGTCGGATCCGAGCGGGTTGGTGTAGACGTAGCCGCGCAGCGCGGTGGGCCGGGCGCGGACCTGCTCGCCGAGCCAGTCGTGGAAGCGTTCGAGGGTGTCCAGCGGCTGGCGGTAGTTGTCTAGGCCGGGCGTGCGCACCATGGTGCCCGCGCCGACGGGACTGCCGACCAGGGACGTGGTGATCCCGGCCGCCGCCTTGAGCTCCACCATGCCGTCGACGTCGGCGAGGCTCGGCGGCATGGGGAAGCGGCGGAAGAGTTCGGGCGACGTGATGTGGCCGTGCACATCGATCGTCATCGGCTCGGCACCTCCTGGGACGGCCGCCGGCCGGTCGGCGCGGCGGGGGTGGTCACGGGCCCCGGGCACTCGGTGAGTGAGTGCCCGCTCGCACCGTAGGGTGCGGTCGGTGGGCGCGTCAACACGGCCCGGCGGTCGGCTGGTTGGTGCAACGAACGGACTGGGCGAACCGCCCGGGACGGCCGGGATTCGGTCCGTGGGCGGCCGGGCGACGTCCCAGCCCGGTGGAGACGGATGCCTCCTGACACTGGGACCGCCCGGCGGCAAGGATGAGGCGGCGGGGCGCCCCGGGGGCCGAGATGCCCCGGTCCCCGGGGTCCCGCTCTCTCGAAGTGGGCGACCCCGCCCCGGTCCGCCGCACCGTCGCGGTGGACGTCCCGCGATCCCCGATCGATTCGAGGAATCGATATGAAGGACATGAAGGACAACACGGACACCTGGCTGGTGACGTCGTCCAGCGTCCAGCTCGGCACCTTGTGGATCATGAAGACCTCGATCCTGCCGATGCTGAACTCGCTGCCCTACGACCGGTACGTGAACACCTGCCAGCTCATCGACATGCACGTGTTCCACCCGATCGCCTTCTGGAACGGCCTCGCCACCGCCGCCGTCGGCGCGACCAAGGCGGTCCGTTCGGAGAACAAGGTGGCCAAGGTGCTGTACGCGGCCGGCACCGTCGGCATGGCGACCGTCGCGGTCGCCTCCGAGGGCGTCAACCGCCCGATCTGGCGCCAGATCGAGCGCTGGAGCCCGTACCGCGACAGCGACGCCGCGTGGCGCGGCAAGCGCCGCCGCTGGCACCTGGCGCACGAGACCCGGACCATGGGCGCGATCGGCGCCGCGGCCTGCTTCGTGCTCGCCTCGCTGCTCTGACCCGATCCTCCAGCCGCTCCCTCCGTCCCCGGACCCGCCCCCGCCCCCGGCCGTGTGCCGGCCGGGCCGTCCGCCGAGAAAAGGACTGTCATGACCTCGTCCACCGAGAGTGCGGTGGAGGCCAACAAGGCCCTCATCCGCGACCTGACCGAGCGGGCGTTCAACGACGGCGACCTCGCCGCCATCGGCGACCGCTTCGCCGAGGACTACGTGGTGCACGCCCCCGGCCTGCCCCCGATGCCGCCCGGCCCGGACTCCTTCCGCCAGGCCGTGCTGCTCTGGCGCAACGCCTTTCCGGACGTCCATGTGACCGTCGAGGACGTGGCCGGCGACGGTGACCGCGTCTACGCCCGGTTCACCACCCGCGGCACCCACCAGGGGCAGCTGTTCGACATCCCGCCCACCGGCAAGCCGGTCACCGTGCACGAGATGTCGTGCCACCGGGTCGTCGACGGCCGGGTCGTCGAGTCCTGGATCGGCGACAACGTGCCCCGGATCCTGCTCGACATCGGCGCCATCCAGCCGGTCGGCCGCCCGCAGCACTGAGCGGCCCGCGGCCTCACGGCCCAGCAGCCCCAACCACCCGAACCAGCCCGAGGGGAGTCCGCATGCACCGCACCCTGATCATCGCCCGGATGGTGCCCGGAGCGGAGGGCGACGTCGCCCGCGTCTTCGGCGAGTCGGACGAGACCGAACTGCCCCGGCTCGCCGGCGTCACCCACCGCTCGCTGTACCTGCTCGGCGACGCCTACGTCCACCTGCTGGAGACCGACGACCCCGGACCGGAGGCGGTCGAGGCCGCCCGCCGGCACCCGGAGTTCGGCCGGGTCAGCGAACGGCTCACCCCGTTCATCTCCCCCTACCTGCCCACCTGGCGTTCGCCGCAGGACGCGGTCGCCCGGTGCTTCTACACCTGGGAGCCCGGCAACGGCGGTCGCTGAGCCCGCCCTCCGTCGGCGGCGCCGGCCGACCCGGGGCCCGTTCACCCCGGCCGGCCGTGCGGCCCAGGAGCAGTCCCTACACCGGAGAAAAGAGGCAGCACCATGACCGACCACCAGGCCGGCGGGACGACCGTCGTCGTCACCGCGGCGGAGATCGAGAACGTCCTCATCACCAGCGCCGGCGCGGCGCCGGACGTCTTCGAGGGTTCCCGGCACGTCCCCCTGGAGGAGCTCGGCCTCGACTCGCTCGCCGTTCTCGAGCTGGAGGCGGTGATCGCCGACCGCTACGGCCTGAAGGTCCCGGACGGCGCCGTCGCCCTCAGTGTCGACCAGATCGTCGCCGAGCTTCAGACCGCCGGGGCGGTGGGCTGAGGATGGCCGGGCACACCGAGAACAGCATCGTCATCCAGGCCCCGCTCAAGCTCGTCTGGGACGTCACCAACGACGTCGCCGGCTGGCCGGAGCTGTTCACCGAGTACGCGTCCGCCGAGATCGTCGAGCGGCGCGGCGAGACCGTCCGCTTCCGGCTCACCATGCACCCGGACGAGGAGGGCCGGATCTGGAGCTGGGTCAGCGACCGCACCGTCAACGTCGCCGACCGCACCGTCCACGCCCACCGGGTGGAGACCGGCCCGTTCGCCTACATGCAGATCCACTGGCGCTACGAGGAACTGCCCGGCGGCGGCACCCGGATGACCTGGATCCAGGACTTCGCGATGAAGCCCACCGCCCCGGTCGACGACCAGGGCATGACCGACCGGCTGAACACCAACTCGCCCGTCCAGCTGGAGGTCATCAAGGCCAAGGTCGAGGCCCTCGCCGCCGACCCGAACGCCGCCGACCCGAACACCGCCGAGAAGGAGTGAGCACCGTGGCCGCCAGGAACATCCGCATCATCGCCGCCGACGACGTCCCCGCCAACCGCAAGCGCGGCGGCGAGACCCGCGCGGTGCTCTCACCCGGCACCGTCGGCTCGACCTCCGGCTTCATGGGGATCGCCCGGCTCCAGCCGGGGGAGCGGATCAGCGAGCACTACCACCCGTACAGCGAGGAGTTCCTGCTCCTCATCCGCGGCGAGCTGACCCTCGACCTCGACGACAAGCCCTTCGAGCTGTTCGCCGGCCAGGGCCTGGTCATCCCCAAGGACGTCCGGCACCGGCTGCGCAACACCGGCTCCGAGGAGGCCTTCGCGGTCTTCCACCTCGGCCCGCTGGCACCGTCCCCCGAGCTCGGCCACGTCGACACCGAGGACGGCCCGGGGACCACGGCGGACGCCCACATAGTGCTGGGGGAACGATGACCGCCTTCCCCGCCACGGGCGCCCGCCGGGTGGTGGTCACCGGGATCGGCGTGGTGGCGCCCGGCGGCACCACCCGGGAGACCTTCTGGGACCTCATCACCTCGGGCCGCACCGCGACCCGCCGGATCTCCGCCTTCGACGCCTCGGCGTTCCGCTCGCAGATCGCCGCCGAGGCCGACTTCGACGGCGCCGCCGCCGGACTGACCCCGCTGGAGCTGCGCCGCGCCGACCGCTACGTGCAGTTCGCGCTCGCCGCCTCCCAGGAGGCGGTGCTGGACGCCGGCCTGGAGCTCGACGAGCGCACCCGGGAGGCCACCGGCGTGGTGCTCGGCTCGGCGGTCGGCGGCACCATCGTCCTGGAGGACGAGTTCGTCGTCGCCAGCGACTCCGGCCGCAACTGGCTGGTGGACCCGGACGTCACCAGCCCGTTCCTCTACCAGGGCCTGATCCCCAGCAGCCTGGCCGCCGACGTGGCGGTGCGGCACGGGGCGCACGGCCCGGCGGTGGTCGTCTCCACCGGCTGCACCTCCGGCATCGACGCCATCGGCCACGCCTACCAGCTGCTGCTGGACGGCGAGGCCGAGGTGATGATCACCGGGGCCTCGGACTCGCCGATCTCCCCGGTCACCGTCGCCTCCTTCGACGCCATCAGGGCCACCACCCCGGACAACGACGACCCGGAGCACGCCTCCCGGCCGTTCGACCGGGACCGGCACGGCTTCGTGCTCGGCGAGGGCTGCGCGGTGCTCGTCCTGGAGGAGCTGGAGCACGCCCGCCGGCGCGGCGCCCGGATCTACTGCGAGGTGGTCGGCTACGCCAACCGCGGCAACGCCTTCCACATGACCGGCCTGCGCCCGGACGGCCTGGAGATGTCCGAGGCCATCAACGACACCCTGCGCCAGGCCCGCTTCAACCCCGAGGACGTCCGCTACATCAGCGCCCACGGCTCCGGGACCCGCCAGAACGACCGGCACGAGACCGGCGCCTTCAAGCGCTCGCTCGGCCACGCCGCCTACGGGGTGCCGATCAGCTCGATCAAGTCGATGGTCGGCCACTCGCTGGGCGCGATCGGCGCGATCGAGATGGCCGCCTGCGCGCTGGCCGTCGAGCGCGGGGTCGTCCCGCCGACCGCCAACTGGCAGAACCGCGACCCGGAGTGCGACCTCGACTACACCCCCAACACCGCCCGCGAGGTGCGGGTGGACGCGGCGCTCTCGGTCGGCAGCGGCTTCGGCGGCTTCCAGTCCGCGATGCTCTTCGCCAAGCTGGGGAGGGGCCGATGAGCACACGGCGCGCGGTCATCACCGGCATCGGCGTGGTCGCGCCGAGCGGCATCGGCAGCGAGGCGCACTGGAAGACGGTCTGCGGCGGCGAGAGCCGGATCGGCCCGATCACGCTCTTCGACGCCGGCCCGTACGAGACCACGCTGGCCGGCGAGGTCCCGGACTTCGACGTCAACCGCTACGTCGAGCGCCGGCTCCAGGTGCAGACCGACCGGTGGACCCACCTCGCCTACGCGGCGGCCGAACTGGCCCTCGGCGAGGCCGAGCTGGACCCGTCCACGGTCGAGCCCTACAAGCTCTCGGTGGCCCTGGCCAGCTCCTCCGGCGGCAACCAGTTCGGCCAGCGCGAGCTCCAGCGGCTCTGGCAGCCGGACACCTCGCGGACCGTCGGCGCCTACCAGTCCATCGCCTGGTTCTACGCCGCGACCGTCGGGCAGCTGGCCATCCGGCACCAGGCCAAGGGCCCGTCCAGCGTGCTCGTCTCGGAAGGCGCCGGCGGCCTGGACTCGCTGGCGCACGCCGCCCGGCTGATCCGCCGGGGCGCCGACGTGGTGCTCGCCGGCGGCACCGAGGCACCGCTCGGCCCGTACGCGCTCGCCTGCCAGCAGCGCAGCGGCCGGCTGTACACCGGCACCGACCCGGCCGCCGCCTACCTGCCGTTCGACGAGCGGGCCGGCGGTTACGTGCCCGGCGAGGGCGGCGCGGTGTTCATCGTCGAGGACCTGGAGCACGCGCTCGCCCGCGGCGCCAGGATCCGCGCCGAGATCGCCGGCTGGGCCGCCACCCAGGACGCCGTCGCCGCCACCCGGACCGCCACCGGCTCGGTCCGCCAGTACGCCCGCGCGCTCGGCACCGCGGTCGAACGGGCCGGCCTCACCCCCGGGGAGGTCGACGTCGCCTTCCCCGACGCGGTGGGCGTGCCCGGCTACGACCGCACCGAGGCGCAGGCGCTGCGCGCGGTGTTCGGCCCGGCCGGCCCGGCCGCCGTCACCACCCAGAAGCCGCTCACCGGCCGGCTCTACCAGGGCGGCAGCGCCCTGGACGCGGCCACCGCCGTGCTCGCCATGGACTACGGCCTGATCCCGCCCTCGGCGGGCCCGGCCCGCCCGGCGGACGGCTGCGACCTGCCCTTCGTCCGCGAGGAGCAGGCCACCGAGGTGCGCACCGCGCTGATCGGCGCCCGCGGCTTCGACGGCTTCAACAGCGCCGTCCTGCTGCGCGCCCACGGCTGACCCGATCACCCACCGACCCGGAAGGAGACCGCCATGCCGGTCGTCGAGGGCGCGGCACAGGGCCGCGTGCTCTTCCTCATCACCGTCAAGGAGGAGCGCCGGGAGGACTTCCTCGCGGCGTACGAGCAGATCCGCCACCTGGTCGCCGAGGGCGTCCCCGGGCACCTGCGCGACCAGGTCTGCCAGTCCTCCACCGACCCGGAGCAGTGGCTGATCACCAGTGAGTGGCGCTCGCTGGAGGACTTCGTCGCCTGGGAGCGGACCGAGGAGCACCGGGACCTGGTGCGCCCGATGCGCGAGTGCTTCAGCGAGGCCAGGTCCATCCGTTTCCACATCAAGGCCGAGACCTCGCGGGACACCCCGCGGGCGGGCCTTTCCACTGCTACCACCGCGGGGTGAGGTCATGACACGGACAGTGATCATCGGCGGCAGCGTCGCCGGCCTGGTGGCCGCGCTGGCGTTCGCCGACCTGGGGCACGACATCACGGTGCTGGAGCGGGACGCCAACGAGGCTCCGGACACCGTCGACGACGCGCACGGCGACTGGCAGCGGCCGACCGTGCCGCAGCTGCACCACTCGCACGCGTTCGGCTCGCTCGGCACCAACCTGCTGCGCGACCGGCTGCCGTCCGTCTACCAGGCGCTGGTCGGGGCCGGCGCCCGGGAGATCGAGCTGGGCAGGGCCATGCCGCCGACCCTGGCCGACAAGACGCCGCACCCGGCCGACGCCGAGCTGCGCATGCTCGGCAGCCGGCGCACCACCTTCGAACTGATCCTGCGGCAGGAGGCGCTGCGCAAGCCCGGCATCTCCTTCCGCCGGGGCGAGACGGTGCGCGGCCTGACCGTCGCCGACCGCGGACCGGCCCGGGTGACCGGCGTGGTCACCAAGGACGGCCGCACCGTCGGGGCCGACCTGGTGATCGACGCCAGCGGCCGCCGCTCGCAGGGCCACGAGTGGCTGCGCGAGCACGGCCTGGCCGAGCCCGAACTGGTCGCGCACAGCGCCGACATCACCTACTACACCCGCTACTACCGGGCGCTCGGACCGCGCCCGGTGGGCCCGCTCAACCGCGGCTTCGGCGCCGGCGGGCTCTGGGACCACTACACCGGCGTGATGTTCCTCGGCGACAACAACACCTTCGCCATCTCCTTCGGCATCCTGCCGGACGACGCCGAGCTGAAGCAGATGCGCGCCGAGGACGTCTTCACCGCGGTGGTCCGGGCCACCCCGCTGCTCGCCCCCTGGGTGTCGCCGGAGGCCTCGGTGCCGATCTCGCCGGTGCACGCGATGGGCGGCCTGGACAACTCGCTGAAGCTGTACGGCCAGGACGCGCAGCCGGTGCCCGGCTTCCTGCCGGTCGCCGACGCGGTCTGCACCACCAACCCCTCGTTCGGCCGCGGCGTCTCGCTGGCCATCGCGCACGTGCTCGGGCTGGCCGACCTGGTGCGCGAGCACCCGGAGCCGGACGCCGAGCAGGCCGCGCTGGCGGCCGGCCTGGCCGGGCGGACCTTCCGCCCGTGGTTCGAGGACGCCGTCCGCAACGACGCGGGCCGCGCCCGGCTCTGGCGGGCCACCGTGGCCGGCCAGCAGCTGCCGCCGCTTCCGCCGGACGTGCTCACCTTCGGGACGGTCGCCGAGGCGGCCGCCACCGACGAGGTGGTCTGGCGCCGGCTGGTCCGCACCATGATGTCGCTCGACAACCCGGCCGGCCTGTACGAGGACGAGGAGATCCGGCTGCGGGTCAAGCAGGCGGTCGCGGGCTCGCCGCCGCCGTTCCCCGCCCCGGACCGGGCCACCCTCGTCGACATCGTCCGCCGCGCCGCGGTCTGACGCCCCGTCGGAAACCGGTTCCGCCGGAACCCCTTTCGGTACCGACCAGCCCCGCACCGCACCAGCACAGGAGGAGAGTCATGAAGGTCGTCGACCACCCGAACGCCAAGCTCATGGAAGCGGTCTACGCCGCCTTCACCGTGGGCGACGTGCAGAAGGCGGCCAGCTACTGGACCAAGGACTGCGTGCACTACTACCCGGGCACCAGCGAGCTGTCCGGCGCGCACGAGGGCATCGAGTCCGCGCTGGCCTTCGCCGGCCGGATGTTCGAGATCTGCCAGGGCCGCATCCAGATGGAGATCCACGAGATCGGCGCCAGCGACTCGTTCGCCTTCGCCACCGTGTTCACCCGCTACGAGCGCGAGGGCAGGAGCCTGGAGATGCCCTTCGTCAACGTGGCGCGCATCCAGGACGGCCTGATCGCCGAGTTCTGGACCTACCCCGAGGACCAGTACGCCGTCGACCGGTTCTGGGCCTGACCGCCCCCCGACGATCGAGAGAGGTCGCATCACCATGGCAGGCATCATCAGCAGTTGGGGTGACAACACCAACGGCCAGCTCGGCGACGGCGGGACCGTCAGCCGGAGCACCGCGCAGGAGATCAAGGGCCTGGAGAACGTCGTCCGGGTGGCGGCCGGCAGCGGCCACGCGCTGGCCCTCACCGGCGACGGCGAACTCTGGGGCTTCGGCCGCAACGCCTTCGGCCAGCTCGGCGACGGCTCCACCGAGAACCAGGCCACCCCGGTGCGCACCGTCGGGCTGCCCGGCCGGGTCCGCGCGGCCGGCGCCGGCGGCGGCCACAGCGCCGCCCTGCTGGAGGACGGCACCGTCTGGGCCTGGGGCGCCGGCTTCTTCTGCGCGCTCGGCGAGGCCAACTTCGGCGTGCAGCCCGTGCCGGTCCGGGTCGAGGGCCTGGAGGACGTCGTCGACCTGGCGGTCGGCGGCGCCCACAACCTGGCGCTCAAGGCCGACGGCACCGTCTGGTCCTGGGGCCGCGACGACCGCGGCCAGCTCGGCGACGGGCCCGGCTCGACCCGTGAGGGCCGGATCGTCCGCTCCTACATGACCGCCTCCTTCGACTGCCGGCCGCGCCCGGCCGTCGTCGAGGGCCTGGAGCCGGCCGTCCGGATGAGCGCCGGCGGCGGCCACAGCATGGTCGTGCACGCCGACGGCACCGCCTCGGTCTGGGGCTTCAACGACCGCGGCCAGCTCGGCGACGGCACCACCGTCGACCGTGCCGCCCCGCAGAAGGTCGCCGGCCTGCACTCGGTCACCCAGCTGGTCGGCGCCTACCACCACACGGTGGCGCTGCTGGCCGACGGCACCGTGTGGGCCTGGGGTCTCAACGACGGCGGCCAGCTCGGCGACGGCACCACCGCCGACCGCGCGGTGCCGGCCCCGGTGCCCGGCCTGACCGGCGTCAAGGCGGTGGCGGCCAGCGGTGGCGGCACCGACGCGGCCCCCGGCAACGGCGGGCACGCGCTGGCGCTGCTGGCCGACGGCTCGGTGCGGGGCTGGGGCTGGAACAACTGGGGCCAGCTGGCCGCCGGGCAGGTCCAGATCGTCCCCACCCCGACCCGGATCGCGCTGGCCGGTCCGGCGGTGGGCCTCGCGGCCGGCGGCGAGATCCCGCCGACCAACAAGTTCATGGCGAACCCGGGCGGCGGCTTCGCCTTCGCCCTGCTGGGCTGAGCCCGGCCCCGTGCGAACGCCGGGCGGCCCCGGCCCGTCCAGGGCCGCCCGGCGCGGGCCCGTCCGGCCCGACCACCCATGACCGCTGACCCCTCGGGCCGGGGGCGCCCGTCCGCCCCGGCCCGGTCCCCGCAGGGAGGCCTCACCCCATGACCGCCGTTCCCCAGACCGCCCCTGCCTCGGCCGGCGCGGTGTTCCTCTCCGAATTGATGTTCCCGTCCACCCCGCGCTGTCTGGCCCTGGCCGCCGAGTTCAAGATCGCCGAGCTGCTCGCCGACGGCCCGCTGCCGGCCGCCGAGCTCGCCGAGCGCGCCGGGGTGGCCGCCGGCCCGCTCGCCAAGGTGCTCGGGCTGCTGAGCGAGGACGGCGTCTTCGAGGAGACCGAGCCCGGTGTCTTCGCCAACACCGCGCTGTCCGAACTGCTCCGCCCCGGTGTGCCCGGTTCGATGGACGCGATGGCCCGGATGGTCGGCGCCGAGTGGCTCTGGTCCTCCTGGGGCGCGCTGGACCACAGCCTGGAGACCGGCAAGCCCGGCTTCGAGAAGGTGCACGGCACCGCGCTCTGGCCCTGGCTGCAGCGCAACCCGGCCGCCGCCGCGACCTTCAACCAGGCGATGACCGACTTCACCGACGCACTCGCCGACGCCCTGGTCTCCGCGTACCCCGACTTCGCCGGGGCCGGCGCGGTCTGCGACCTCGGCGGCGGGCAGGGCACCTACCTGGCCGCGATCCTGAACGCCTACGAAGCCGTCGGCCGCGGCGTGCTGGCCGACCTGCCGAGCGTGATCGAGCAGGCCCGCACCCAGCCGGACGTCGCCAAGCTGGCCGAGCAGGGCCGGCTGGAGTTCCAGCCGGTCGACTTCTTCGCCGGGGTCCCGGCCGGGATCGGCACATACGTCACCAAGCAGGTCTGGCACTCCTGGCCGGACGAGGCGCTGGTGCGGCTGCTGCGCCGGTGCCGCGAGGCCTCGCCGGGCGCCCGCTTCGTCGCGGCCGAGCTGGTGCACCGCGAGGGCGTGCCGCGGTTCGTGAAGAACTTCGACCTGGTCATGCTGGTGACCATGAGCGGTGAGGTGCGGACCGAGGCGCAGTTCGCCGAGGTCTTCCGGCGCGGTGGCTACCGGCTGAACCGGGTGGTGTCGACCGGGACGGCCTTCTCGCTGCTGGAGGCCGTGCCGGACCCCGACCCGCTGGACTGACTCGGCGGAGCGGCCGGCGGCCCAACCACCGGCCGGAACGGCGCCGGCCCGGGCCCCGGAATTCCCGGGGCCCGGGCCGGTTCCCCGGCCGCCCCGGAAAACCCGGAAAACTCGGAAAAGGGGCCCGGATCCTTCCTGGATCCGGGCCCGTGGGTGTTTTTCCGGGAAATCCCCGGGGATCAGTCGAAGCGGTATTCCGAAAGGCCCCCGACGGGCCGGAAGCCGAGCGACGTGAAGAGCCCCTGGACGGCCGTGTTGGCCTCGCCGAGCACCGCCAGACCGGTCAGCCCGTCCGCACGTTGCCCGGTCACCGCCTCGGCGAGCAGGGCCCGGACGTAGCCGCCGCGGCGGGCCTCGGGCCGCGAGTACACCGGGTTGTAGCGCACCACCCCGGCGACGGCGGCGGTCCGGCCGACCGCGGCGACCGGCTGCCCGTCGTCCTCCCAGACCCGCAGCAGGCCGCCGGCGATCTGGCCCTGGACCGAGCGCCGGGCGATCTCCCGGCTGAGCCGGGCGCCGTGCGCGGCCTCCAGGCACCAGTCGGTGAGCAGCTCCAACTCCTCGGTCCTGGCGGCCCGGGACCGCCCGGACGGGGCGGGCCGTTCGTTCGGCGCGGCCGGACCGTCCAGGCACAGCACGAGTTCGCGCCGGTCCGCCCGGGCCGGGCGGCCGGTGGTCCTGGACCAGGCCTCGGCGAAGGCGCCGGACGCCGGGTCCGAGCCGATCACGCCGGGCAGCGGGTCGGGGCCGGCGCCCAGCTCGGCGCCCAGGGCGGCCGCGGCGGCGGCCGGCATGCCGCTCAGCACGACCAGGTGCGGGGGAGTGAAGGCCGCCGCGCCGACCACCGGGCCGCCGTCGGACGCGGGGTCCTCGATGCGGCTCCAGTTGGTCGGCGGGGCGGTCGGCGGCCGGAATTTCGCCGCTGCCAGCATGGTCAGCAGGATGGAATTCTCGACCGGGTTGCCAGCAATCCACTCACCGGTTTCGGATATGAACTCTTCGGTGTTCCTTGTGGTTTTCACGAGCATATCGAAAAAATACTCGGAGGGTGGATTGCTGGCAATGGGTGGTACGCCGGGAACCGCCCGTGGACGGTGTCGGGTCAGTTGGCGCCCGGGCGTCCGGCGCCCGGAGCGCCCCCCGGAGCGCCCTGGCCGGGGCCGCCCTGGCCCTGGCCCGGAGCGCCGCCGCCGGGCCGCCCCATCGTCCCGGCCGTGACGCCGGCCGTCATGCCGCCCTCCAGCCCGAACAGCGAGCCGGTGACGAAGCTGGCCGCGTCGCTGCCGAGGAAGACCACCGCGTTGGCGACCTCCTCCTCGGTGGCGATCCGGCCCAGCGCGGTGGCCGCCCCGGCCCGCTCCAGCGCACCCGGCTGGCCGCCGACCCGCCGGCGGAAGTCCTCGGTGTCCACCGGCCCGGTGATCAGCGCGTTCACCCGGATGCCGGCCGGGCCGGCCTCCAGCGCGGTGGCCCGGGTCAGGCCGACCACGCCGTGCTTGGCCGCGGTGTACGCGCCCAGGCCGAAGGCGGTGCCCTGGACGCCGGCGGTGGAGGCGTTGTTGATGATGCTGCCGCCGCCGTTCGCCCGCATGACGGCGATCTCGTGCTTGAGCGAGTGGTAGGTGCCGATCAGGTTGACGGCGATCACCTGGGTGAAGGCGTCCGCCGGGACCCGGTCCAGCGGGCCGAACGCCCCGCCGCCGCCCGCGTTGTTGAAGGCGATGTCCAGCCGGCCGTGTCGCTCGACCGTGGTACCCACCAGCCGGGCGACGTCATCCTCGACGGTGACGTCGGCGGCGATGAACTCCGCCTGTCCGCCCTTCTCGCGGATCCGCTCCACGACGGCGTTGCCCAGCTCGGCGCGGCGGCCGGAGACCACCACGTGCGCCCCCGCGGCGGCCAGGGCGGCGGCGGCGGCCGCCCCCATGCCCGAGGTAGAACCGGTCACGAGCGCGATCTTTCCCTGCAGTTGACTCATCGTTAGCTGCCCCTCCGGGCGGCCGGTGGTCGCCCTTGACGTTGGCCCTTGACGGCTAATTTTGATTGTATAGTCTATACGAATTCAAGCTTGGAGCAAGGACTCCGAGCCGGCGAGCGCCTCCTCGAGGAGTACCCCATGAGCGCCCCGTACGCAGCACCAGCCCCGGAAGTGCCACGTAAAACCTTCTTGACGATCTTCGCTGCCCTGGTGCTTGCCATGTTCCTGGCAGCCCTGGACCAGACGATCGTGGCGACGGCCCTGCCGACCATCGCCGGTGACCTCGGCGGCGTGACCCACCTGTCGTGGGTCGTCACCGCCTACATGCTGGCCGCCACCGCGGCCACGCCGCTCTGGGGCAAGCTGGGCGACCTCTACGGCCGCAAGCTGATGTTCCAGTCGGCCATCACGATCTTCCTGCTCGGCTCGGCGCTGTCCGGGATCTCCGGCAACATCGGCCAGCTGATCGGCTTCCGCACCCTCCAGGGGCTCGGTGCGGGCGGCCTGATGGCGCTGGCCATGGCCCTCATCGCGGAGCTGGTCCCGCCGCGCGAGCGCGGCAAGTGGCAGGGCTTCGCGCAGTCCTGCTTCGTGGTCGCCGGCGTGGTCGGCCCGCTGATCGGCGGTGCCTTCGTCGACCACCTGTCCTGGCCGTGGATCTTCTACATCAACCTGCCGATCGGCGTGGTCGCGCTGCTGGTCGTCAGTTCGGTGCTGAAGCTGCCGGTCCGCAAGCAGCAGAAGCAGCTGGACTACCTCGGCTCGGCGCTGCTCAGCGGGGCCATCGTCTCGGTGCTGCTGGTCTCGGTCTGGGCCGGCGACCAGTACGCCTGGGGCTCGGTGCAGATCATCGGCCTGCTGGTGCTCGCGCTGCTGCTGCTCGGCGCCTTCGTCTGGCAGGAGAACCGGGCCGGCGAGCCGGTCGTCCCGCTGGCGCTGTTCAAGGACCCGGTGGTCCTGGTGGCCACCCTCGGCCTCTTCCTCACCTCGGTCTCGCTGTTCGTGGCGACCGTCTACACCCCGCTCTTCCTCCAGATCGCCAACGGCGACAGTGCCACCGAGTCCGGTCTGCTGCTGGTCCCGATGATGCTCGCCACCGTGGCCAGCCTGACGCTCTCCGGCAAGGTGGTCGAGAAGACCGGGAAGTACAAGCTGTTCCCGATCGTCGGCCTGCTGGTCATGGCGGTCGGCCTCTACCTGATGTCGACGCTCAAGGCGGACTCCCCGCAGGTCTCCGCGGGCGTCTTCCTGGCGGTCTTCGGCCTCGGTTTCGGTCTGGTCACCCAGGTCCTCATCGTGGCGGTGCAGAACTCCGTCGAGATGCGGCAGCTGGGCGTGGCGACGGCCGCGGCGAACTTCTTCCGCTCGCTCGGCGGTGCCATGGGTGTGACCATCTTCGGCGCGATCCTCAACTCGCAGCTGCGTGACTGGCTGCCCAAGAAGGTTCCGGCGGACGCCCTGGAGCGGCTCGGTACGGATGGTCTGCTGACCGCGCCGGCCAAGGTCCGGGCGCAGGCGCCGCCGGTGCGCGACGGTGTCGCCGCCGCACTGGCCGAGTCGCTGCACGTGGTCTACCTGATCGGCATGGTCATCGCGCTGGTCGGTGCCCTGGTGGTGGTCTTCCTCCAGGAGCGGCCGATGCGCGCGCCGATGGGCGCGCCCGGCGGCAAGGGCCCCGGTGGCCCGGGCGGCCCCGGCGGTCAGCAGCAGGGCCAGGGCGGCGGCCAGTGGCAGGGCCAGGGCCAGGGTCAGGGCGCCCCGGCGGGCCAGGCCGGCCAGCAGGGTGCCCCGGGTGCCCAGCCCGGCTCCGCGGCCGGCGGGCGACCGGAGACGGCGACCGGCTGACCGTCGCGGCCGGCCCGTACGGTCGGGCGGATCGGCGTTCGCCACCGCTGCCCCTCCTCCCCCACCGTTACCCCCGGCGGTGGGGGAGGAGGCCTGTTCGGACCGTTCCCGGTCGCTCCAGGGCCTCCGGGAACGGGAGTTGACGGCGCCTCAGTGAACGATGCGGCTCGAAACGGACGTCGGAAGCCATCGCGGAGTGAGTGTTCACCCGCTAGGCTGGATAGGCAGTCGGCACCCCGGCCGCGGTGGGGCGGGGTGTCTGGCACGGCCTTCCCCGCCGCACTCCGAGCGCCGGGAACCCGGCGCGACCAGCCCACCAGGAAGCGGGTCGACTCCATGGCCGACATACCCAGCCAGCGGCGTGCACTCTCCCGGGACCTCCCGCCCGCCGCCACCCCCGGCATACCCCCGGCGACCAGGATCGGTGTCATCGGTCTCGGTGTGATGGGCGGCGGGATGGCCTCCCGGCTGCTCGACCAGGGCCACCGGATCGTGGTCCACAACCGCACCCCCGAGCGCACCGCGCCGTTCGCCGCCCGCGGCGCGGAGGTCGCCGCGACCCCGGCCGAACTGGCCGCGCGGGTGGACGTGGTGCTGCTCAGCCTCGCCTCCGAGGCGGCCGTCGAGGAGCAGCTGTTCGGCACCGGCGGGGTGCTGGAGACGCTGCCCGCGCACGGCATCGTGATGGACACCAGCACCGTCTCCCCGGACTTCGCCCGCACGGTGGCCGAGCGGGTCGCCGGGCGCGGCCGCAGCTCCGTCGACGCCTGCATCATCGGCAACGGCCAGCACGCCAAGGACGGCGAACTGCGCTTCATGGTCGGCGGATCCGCCGAGACCTTCGAGCGGCTGGGCCCGGTGCTGGAGCCGCTCGCCAAGGAGATCCGCCACCTCGGCCCGAGCGGCCTCGGCGCCACCGCCAAGGTCATGCTCAACGTGCTGATGGGCGTCGAGATGCAGGTGCTCGCCGAGTCCGTGACGCTGGCCCAGCGGGCCGGCATCGACCGTGAGCTCGCCCTGTCGATGATCAGCGAGAGCGGCTTCAGCTCGCCGGTGATGCGCTACAAGGCCGGCGTGATGCGCCGCCGGGCCTACGGCGAACCGCAGTTCAGGCTCGACCTGATGCGCAAGGACCTCCGGCTGGCCACCGCCGAGGCCGATCGCCTGGGCGTCGACACCCCCGTCTGCGACGCCACCCACGACACCCTCGTGGCCGCCGCCGAGGCCGGCCTCGGCGAGCTGGACTGCGCCGCCGTGCTTTCCCACGCGGAGGCCGCCGCCGGCCTGGCCGGCACCCCGGACCGTACGTGAACCACTCGCCCTCACCGAGGAGTTGATCCACGTGTCCCAACCCAGACGGCCCCGGATAGCCGGCTTCGGCACCAGTCTGGTGGCCCTGCTGACCGCCCTCGTCCTGCTCGCCGCCACCAATGGCGCCGGCGCCGAGGACACCGAGGCCCGCCCGCGATCCGGCGCCTGGAGCAGCTGGCAGTTCGACCCGGCCGGCAGCCGGTTCAACGGCCAGGAGTACCGGATCACCCCGTCCAACGTCGCCAACCTCGACCTGAAGTGGGCCTTCGGCCACGCCAAGGTCCCGGGTGTCTTCCTCGGCAGCCAGCCCGCCGTGGTGGACGGCACCCTGTACGTCGGCGGCGTCGAGGGCACCTTCCACGCCCTGGACGCCCGGACCGGCGCGACCCGCTGGACCTTCGACGTCGCCCCGGTGGCCGGCGCGCACTCCACCAGCAGCCCCGACCCGGTGCGCAGCAGCCCGGCCGTCGAGGGCAACACCGTCTACTTCGGCGACAACCGCGGCTACCTCTACGCGCTCGATCGCTGGACCGGTGCGCTGCGCTGGTCGCTGAAGCTCGACGACCACCCGCAGGCCCAGATCACCAGCTCGCCGCTGGTCTACAACGGCCAGGTCTACATCGGCATATCCAGCCGGGAGTCCGGCGCCACCTTCGACCTGACGTACCCCTGCTGCACCTTCCGCGGCTCGGTCGTCGCCGTCGACGCGGCCACCGGGCAGCTCACCTGGCGGCACTGGACCACCCCCGAGCCGCAGCTGGTCGGCACCTGGCCGAACGGCGCCAACCGCTACGAGCCCTCCGGCGTCGCCGTCTGGAGCACGCCGGTGATCGACCGGGAGAGCGGCACCGTCTACGTCGGCACCGGCCAGAACTACAGCGGCGCGGCCGGTGACACCGACTCGCTGCTCGCCCTGAACGCCGCCACCGGCGCCGTCCGCTGGCGCGCCCAGGAGGTCTTCCCGGACACCTTCACGGTCGCCTGCGGCATGGCCGGCGCCGACGCCTACTGCCCCAGCAAGGCCAACGGCACCGACCACGACTGGGACTTCGGCGCCAGCGCCAACGTCTTCAGCATCGGCAACCGGCGGGTGGTCGGCATCGGCCAGAAGAACGGCGTCTACCACGTCTACGACGCGCTGACCGGCGCCAAGGTGTGGGACCGCGCGGTGGTCGCCAACCCCAACACCCAGGGCGGCAGCTCGGGCATCCAGTGGGGCACCAGCTACGACGGGACCCGCCTCTACGTCGCCACCTGGTTCGCCAACCCCGGCACCCTGTACGCGCTCGACCCGGCGACCGGCGCGATCCTCTGGCAGACCGAGAGCCCGGCCGACGGCTGCCAGTGGGGCGGCTCGGCCGCCAACCCGGAGCTCTGCCAGCGCGGCTTCACGCCCGCGGTGAGCAGCAGTCGCGGCCTGGTCTACGAGGGCGACGCGGACGGCAAGATGCGGGTCTTCTCGGCGAGCACCGGCGCGGTGCTCTGGCAGTACGACGTGGTCCGCGACTTCACCACGGTCAACGGCGTTCCGGCGCACGGCACGGCGCTCTCCGGCGGCGGTGGCGCGGTGGTCGCCGACGGCATGCTCTACGTCCAGGCGGCGTACTACCCGCAGTACCCGAGCGCCTCGGGCGGCGCGCTGCTCGCGTTTTCCCTACGGTAGGACCCGTCGGTGTAAGAGAAGGTCAACTCACGGCCGGCGGCACGAAGTTGCCGCCGGCCCCGGCAAGGAGGAAAGTCATGGAGATCGTCGTGGTGGGAGCGGCCGGCCGCACCGGTCGGCTGCTGGTCGAGAAGGCCCTGGAGAACAAGCACGGCGTCACCGCCCTGCTGCGCGACCCGGCCAAGCTGCCGGTCGAGCACGAGCGGCTGACCAAGGTGCGCGGCGACGTGTTCGACGTCGACTCGCTGACCGGTCCGCTGGCGGGCAAGGACGCCGTGGTGGTGTCGCTGGGCGTGACCAGCCGCACCACGACGACGGTGTTCTCCGAGGGCGTGCGCAACGTCATCGCGGCCGCCCGGACGGGCGGGGTGCGCCGGCTGGTCACGATGTCCTCGGCGGGCTTGGAGACCAAGCACCTGCCGGCGATGCAGCGCTTCGTCGCCGAGTTCGTGGTGGACCGGGTCTACCGGAACATCCACCTGGACCTCGGCCGGATGGAGGACGAGGTCGAGTCCAGCCCGCTGGACTGGACGATCGTCCGGGTGCCGATGCTCACCGACGGGCCGGCCACGCCCAACTACCAGGCGGTGGTGGGCGGCCACCTCCCCAAGGCCTCGCGCGTCGCCCGGGCGAACGTCGCCGACTACATCGTCACCCATCTGGATGACCCGGCCACCTACGGCCGGCGCGTCGAGGTGGCCAACTGATGACCCCCGGTGGCGGCCGGCCCGCCCGCGGCACGTCCGCGGCGCGGGCCGGCCGCGCTCCGCACGGCCACCGCTGACCGAGCGACCGAGGAACCGAGGGTCCCAGGGATCAAGGGGGAAACGCACCGTGAACATCGTCGTCTTCGGCGCGACCGGCGGCACCGGCCGCCACTTCCTGGAGCTGGCCGCCGCGGCCGGGCACTCCACCGTCGCCTTCGCCCGCGACCCGCTGGCCCTGGCCGACGCCCGGCCGACCACCATCCGGCAGGGTGACGTCCTCGACCCGGAGGCGGTCGCCCGTGCCGTCGAGGGCGCGGACGCGGTGGTCTCCGCGCTCGGCATCGGCTACAGCCGGGCCGACACCACCGTCTACTCCGCCGGCACCGGCCACATCCTCAAGGCGATGCACGCCGCCGGGGTGGCCCGGGTGCTGTGCGTCTCCACCACCAGCATGAGCCCGGCGCCGTGGAGCGCCGCCCCGCTGCAACGGGCGCTCACCTCCTGGGTGCTGCACCCGATGCTCCGCCGGCCGTACGCGGACATGGCGCGGATGGAGCGGGTGCTGCTGGCCGACACCGACCTGGACTGGACGCTGGTCCGGGCCGCCCGGCTCACCGGCGGCCGGGCCCGCGGCCGCTACCGCACGGCCGCCGGGCGGCGACTGCCCGGGGCCTGGTCGATCTCCCGCGCCGATCTCGCGCACTACCTGCTCGGCGCGCTCGGCGACCCGGCCGCCCGGCGCGCGGTCGTCGAGATCGCGTACTGACCGCTCGTCCACCGACCGCCGACCACGGCCGCCCGGCCGTCCGTACTCAACGAGCGGTACGGGCGGCTACTCCCGCGGTGCGATGCCCGGCCCCCGCGGACCGGGCAGAGTGGGGAGTGATCCCGCGGATCACCCAAGCCGTGGGCCGGCGGCCGCACACCATCCACCCCGGTGGCCGCCGGCCCGTGGCCCGCGTCGCCCCTCGCCCTCCGGAGCACAGCCGATGCCCACACCTCCTGGTCCGCCCGCCGCCGACACCTCCGCGCCCCCGACCGGGGCCACCGCGGGGGAGCCGCCGGTGGCCCCCGACGCGCCCCCGGCCGACCGCGCCGGGCGCCTGCGGCTGCCCCGGCACGCCCGCCGGGTCTGGCTGGTCGTGCACGTCGCCTTCTCGGTCGGCTGGCTCGGCCTGACCGCGGGCGTGCTCGCCCTCGGCATCGCCGGCCGCTTCTCCGACGACCCCGACACCGTGCGTGCCGCCTACCTGGCCCAGCAGATCTTCGCCGACTGGCTGCTGATCCCGGTCAGCCTGGTCTCGCTGCTCTCCGGAGTGCTGCTGTCCCTCGGCACCACCTGGGGCCTGCTGCGGTACCGCTGGGTCGCCACCAAGTTCTGGCTCACCCTGGCCGCCACCCTGGCCTCGATCTTCGCGCTGCGCGCCTTCATCCACGACGCGGCCGGCCAGGTCGCCGCCGGCACCGTCCCGCCGGACGGCCGCGCCCCGCACGTCCTGGTCATCGCCCCCTCGGTGGCCCTGACCATCTACCTGGTCGCCACCGTGCTCTCCGTGGTGAAGCCCTGGGGGATGACCAAGCGCGGCCGGCGCCTCGCCGCCGAGGCCCGCGCCGCGCGCACCAAGCGTCCCGCCGCCGCGGCGCCGGGGCGGTGAACCTCCTCCGTACATGAGCACCGACCACTACCCCTACGGCGGACCGCCGTGGACCAGGCCGTCCTGGACGCGGGTCTCCGCGCTCCTGGCCGCCCTGGTCCAGGTGGTCGGCTCCACCGCCGCCGCCCGCCAGCAGCCGGACCGGGCCGCGCTGGACGCCGCCGGGTACGCGCTGCTGCTGCTCGGCCCGGCCCTGCTGCTGCTGCGCGAGCGCTACCCGGGCCCGGTGGTGGCCGCCGTCACCGCCGTCACCACCGGCTACCTGCTGGCCGGCTACCCGTACGGCCCGGTCTTCCTCAGCCTCGGCGTCGCCGTCTACGGCGCGCTCGCGCGAGGCTGCCGCCGGTGGGCCTGGATCTCGCTGGGCGCCGGCTACCTGGTCCATCTGTCCAGCTCCCACCTGCTGCCGCACGACTGGCAGCGCGCGCCCGGGCCCGGCCCCAGCTGGTGGCAGGAGGCCGGGGCCGCCGCCTGGCTGCTGCTGGTCCTGGCCGGCGCCGAGATCATGCGCAACCGCGGCGAACAGCTGGCCGCCCGCCGGCTGGCCCGGCGGCAGGCGGAGGAGAACCGGGCCGCCGAGGAACGGCTGCGGATGGCCCGCGAACTGCACGACATCCTGGCCCACTCGATCTCGGTGATCCACCTGCAGGCCGGGGTCGCCCTGGAGCTCATCGACGAGCACCCCGACCAGGTCCGCGCCGCGCTGACCGTCATCAAGGAGACCAGCAAGGAAGCGCTGGGCGAGGTCCGCCAGGTGCTCGGGACCCTGCGCGGTCCGGACGGCCAGGCCCCGCGCACCCCGGCCCCGGGGCTCGCCCGGCTGCCCGAACTGGTCACCCAGGCCGGCCACGCCGGGCTCACCGTCACCATCGAGACGGCCGGTACGGCCCGGCCGCTGTCCACCCAGGTGGAGCTGGCCGCCTTCCGGATCGTCCAGGAGGCGCTCACCAACGTCATCCGCCATTCGGCCGCGCGCACCGCCACCGTTCTGATGGACTGGTCCTCCCCGCGGGGGCTGCTGCTCCGGGTGGACGACCCGGGCCCGGCCGCCGGCGGTGAGGGCGGCGGCTCCGGCAACGGCCTGGTCGGCATGCGCGAGCGGGCCGCGGCCTTCGACGGCGAGCTGACCGCCGGACCGCACGGCGGCGGCTTCCGGGTGCGGGCCTGGCTGCCCGACCCGGCGGGGGAGGGCACGGCGAGCGAGAAGGGGCGGTCGGGATGATCGAGGTACTGCTGGCGGACGACCAGGTCCTGGTCCGGGCGGGCTTCCGGGCCCTGCTCGACGCCCAGCCCGACATCGAGGTGGTCGGCGAGGCCGACGACGGCGAGGCGGCCGTCCGGCTGGTGGAGGAACTGCGGCCGGACGTCGTGCTGATGGACATCCGGATGCCCGGCACCGACGGCCTGGAGGCCACCCGGCGGATCTGCAGCCGCCCCGAACTGGCCGCCGTCCGGGTGGTGGTGCTGACCACCTTCGAGCTGGACGAGTACATCTTCGAGGCGCTGCGGCTGGGCGCGGCCGGGTTCCTGGCCAAGGACACCGAGCCCGCCGACCTGCTGCGGGCGGTACGGGTCGCCGCCGTCGGCGACTCGCTGCTCTCCCCGGGCGTGACCCGCCGGCTGATCGACGAGTTCGCCAGCCGCTCCCGCGAGCCCGCCGCGAGCGAGCGGCTGCTGGCCTCGCTCACCGACCGCGAGCGCGAGGTGCTCACCCTGGTCGGCATGGGCCTGAGCAACGACGACATCGCCCGCCGCCTGGTGGTCAGCCCGCTCACCGCCAAGACGCACGTCAGCCGTGCCATGGTGAAGCTCGGCGTCCGCGACCGCGCCCAACTGGTCGTCCTCGCCTACGAGTCCGGCCTGGTCCGCCCCGGCTGGCTGTGAAGGGCCGCTCGCCCGCGCGCTGACCGGGTCCGGGCCGGGGCGGGGGCTCGCCGGCCGGGTGCGGCCCGGGGCGGACCGGGAGCAGCACCGCCCCCGCCCCGTACTCCCCGCGTCGTACCCCCGGTGCCGCTCCCCGGAGGACGCGCCGGCCCCCCTCCCGGCGGGACGCTCGTGGTGGCCTCGGGAACGGTCCGGGGCCGGAGCGCGGCCCCCGTCCGAACCCGCGGGGCCCACCGAGGAGTTGACCGACATGCAGAGCACCGCACTGCTAGCCGACACGATCTGCCGGGACGGCTGGGGCCCGTGGAACGGGGGCGGCCCGGGCCCGTGGTTCCTGCTCTTCCCGCTGTTCTGGCTGCTCGTCCTGATCACCCTGTTCACCGTGCTGCGCCGCCGCGGCTGGGGCCGGCGCGGGCCGTGGGGCCCGCCGTGGGCCGGCCAGTGGGGCGGCCCGTGGGGCGGTGGCCCGGGCTGGCGCGGCGGCTGGCCGGGCGGTCCGGAGGGCCCGCTGGCGAGCCTGGCCCGCCGGTACGCCGACGGTGAGATCAGCGAGGAGGAGTACCGCACCCGCCGGGACACCCTGATCGAGCACCTGCAGGACCCGGGTGACACCAAGCCGGGCCAGGGCGGTGCCAAGTGACCACCTTCCCGGTCCTCGACCTGGTCGACACCGACCGGATGGCCGCCCGGGTCACCGAGGCGGTCAAGGTCTACGGGATAGGCCGCACCGAGGTGCGCGCCCTCGACCACGTGACCGTCGGCTTCCCGGCCGGCCGGCTCACCGCGATCATGGGGCCGTCCGGCTCCGGCAAGTCCACCCTGCTGCACTGCGCGGCGGGGTTGGACCGGCTGACCGCCGGCACGGCGATGATCGGCGACACCGAGCTGGAGAACCTCAACGACCGCCGGCTGACCCTGCTGCGCCGGGAGCGGATCGGCTTCGTCTTCCAGTCCTTCAACCTGGTGCCGGTGCTCACCGCCCGGGAGAACATCACGCTGCCGGTCGACCTGGCCGGCGGCGAGGTGGACCAGGCGTGGGTGGAGACCCTGATCGACGCGGTCGGGCTGCGGGAGCGGCTCGACCACCGGCCGAGCGAGCTCTCCGGCGGCCAGCAGCAGCGGGTCGCGCTGGCCCGGGCGCTGGCCGGCCGCCCCGAGGTGGTCTTCGCGGACGAGCCGACCGGCAACCTGGACTCCCGCACCGGTGCCGAGGTGCTGGAGCTGATGCGCCGCGCGGTGGACGAGATGGGCCAGACGGTGGTCATGGTCACCCACGACCCGACCGCCGCCGGCTACGCGGACGAGGTGCTCTTCCTCGCCGACGGCCGGCTGGTGGACCGCATGGAGCGACCCACCCCGGCCGGGGTGCTGGACCGGATGAAGGCCTTCGACCACGCTCCCGCGGCCGCACGGGGAGGCGTCGGTTCATGAGTAGCAGCGCCACCGCCACCCTGCGGATCAGCCTGCGCTCGCTGTCCGCGCACAAGCGGCGGCTGGCCGGGACCTTCACCGCGATCCTGCTCGGGGTGGCCTTCCTGTCCGGCACGTTGGTGCTCGGCGACACCCTGCGCGGAAGTTTCGACACCCTCTTCACCGACGCCAACCGCGGCACCGACGCGGTGGTGCGCAGCGCCGACGTGATGGACACCGAGAACACCTTCGGCGGCGTACGGGCTCCGGTGGACCTGGCGCTGGCCGACCAGCTGCGCCAGGTGCCCGGGGTGGCGGCGGCCGAGCCGGCGATCCAGGGCTCCGGCCAGCTGATCGGCAAGAACGGCAAGGCGGTGGGCGGCCAGGGCCCGCCCACCCTGGCCGGCTACTGGCAGACGGACAGCGGGCTCAACCCGTACCGGCTGGCCGAGGGCCGGGCGCCGCAGCGGCCGGGGGAGGCGGTGATCAACCGGGGCGCGGCCAAGGCCGGGGAGCTGAAGCTGGGCGACACGACCATCCTGCGCGCCCCCGACCCGGTGACGGTCACCATCGTCGGCATCGCGACCTTCGGCGCCAAGGCCGACGGCATGGGCCAGAACACCTGGACCGGGCTGACCCTGGAGGACGCCGAGCGCTACCTGACCCCGAAGGGGCAGGGCCAGGCCACCTCGATCCAGTTCCGGGCCGAGAGCGGGGTCTCCCAGCAGCAGCTGGTGACGGCGCTGTCGGCGAAGCTGCCGTCCGGCCTGGAGGCGGTGACCGGGACGAAGATCAGCGAAGAGGCCACCAAGCAGGTGTCCAGCCGCTTCCTGACCATGTTCACCACCCTGCTGCTGGTGTTCGCGGGCATCGCCCTGCTGGTGGCGACCTTCACCATCCACAACACCTTCGCCATCGTGGTGGCCCAGCGGACCAGGGAGAACGCGCTGCTCCGCGCGCTGGGCGCGGCGCGCGGCCAGGTGCTGGCGGCGACCCTGGCGGAGGCCGTGGTGGTCGGCGTGGCCGCCTCGGTGGCGGGCCTGCTCGGCGGGATCGGCGTGGCGGCGGGGCTGAAGTCGCTGTTCAAGGTGATCGGCTTCAACCTGCCGACCGGCGGCCTGGTGATCAGCGCGCTCTCGGTGGCGCTGCCGCTGCTGGTGGGCACGGTCACGGCGGTCGCCTCGGCCGTCGCGCCGGCCGTGCGGGCCGGCCGGACGGCGCCGCTGGCCGCGATGCGGGCGGTGGCGGTGGACGGCGCGGCGGCCGGCCGGGCCGGCCGGATCCGCTGGATCGTCGGCGCGCTGCTGGTGGCGGCCGGGGTGGCCGGTACGGTCGTCGGCGCGACCAACGGCCCGTCGGTCGGGCTGACCGCGGGCGGGGCGGTGACCACGCTGCTCGGCGTGGTGGTGCTCGGCCCGGTGTTCGCGACCTACGTGGTGCGGCTGCTGGGCGCCCCGCTGCCGAGGCTGCGCGGTATGCCGGGCGTGCTGGCGGAGCGCAACGCGGCCCGCAACCCGAAGCGGACGGCGGCGACGGCGAGCGCGCTGATGGTCGGGGTCACCGTGGTCTCGCTGTTCACCGTCTTCGGTGCGTCGATCAAGGCGACCATGGACGACACGGTGAGCAAGACCTTCGCCGGGGACCTCGCGGTCTCCACCGGCGGTTTCCGCGGCGGCGGGCTGAGCCCCAAGCTGGCGGACGCGGTCGGCGCGCTGCCGGAGGTGAGCCAGAGCGTGGGCCTGGGCCGCGGCGTGGCCCGGGTGGACGGCCACGGCCGGACCCTGGACGTCACCGATCCGACCCGGCTGGGCGGCATCGTCGACCTCGGCCGGGTGGACGGCTCGCTGCAGCTGGGCACCGACGGCCTGGCGGTGTCCCGCAGCGAGGCCGAGAAGCAGGGCTGGCAGGTGGGCAGTTCGGTGCCGGTGCGGTTCAGCGACGGCGTCGAGTCGGCGTTCACCGTGAAGGCGCTCTACCAGGGCGCCGGCGAGCTGACCGGTGACTACCTGGTCACCCGGGAGGCCTGGGCCCCGCACCGCGGCCAGGACACCGATTCGCTGGTGGCGGTCGCGCTGAAGGACGGGGTGTCGCTGTCGGCCGGCAAGGCGGCGGTGAAGAAGGCGGTGGAGCCGTTCGGCGCCCCGGACGTGCAGACCAGGTCGGAGTACGCGAAGAGCGCCGCCTCGGTGGTCGACATCATGCTGTCGGTGGTCTACGCGCTGCTGGCGCTCGCGGTGCTGATCGCGCTGCTGGGCATCGCCAACACGCTGACCCTGGCGGTGCACGAGCGGACCAGGGAGCTGGGCCTGCTGCGCGCGGTCGGCCAGACCCGCGGCCAGCTGCGGGCGATGGTGCGCTGGGAGTCGGTGCTGGTGGCGATGTTCGGCACCATCGGCGGCCTGGGCCTGGGGGCGTTCCTCGGCTGGGCGCTGGTGCGGGCGGCCGACACCGAGGGGACGGGCAGCTTCGCCGTCCCGCCGCTGCAGCTCACCGTGGTGCTGGTGGCCGGACTGGTGGCGGGTGCGGTGGCCGGGCTGCGGCCGGCCCGCCGGGCGGCCCGGCTGGACATCCTGCGGGCCATCGCGGCCGGCTGATCCGCCGCGGACACACCGGAGCCCGGGCCCCCGACCAACGGGGCCCGGGCTCCGGACGTGTGCGGTGTGCTCTCAGGCGGCGGCGGGCAGCTCGTCGAGGCCCTCCGAGACCAGCTTGGCCAGGCGGTCCAGGGCCTGGTCCGCGCCCTCGGCGTCGGAGGCCAGCACGACCTCGTCGCCGCCCTGCGCGCCGAGCGCGAGCAGGCCGAGCATGGAGCCGGCGTTGACCGGGTTGCCGCCCGGCTTGGTGATGGTGATCGGCACGCCGGTGGCCGCGACGGCCTTGACGAAGACGGAGGCGGGACGGGCGTGCAGGCCCTCGGCCCAACCGATGGTGACGCGGCGCTCAGCCATGAGACGTGCCTTTCGGTAAAGCTGGTCACGGCCGTGATGGGGGAAACGGACGTGTTGTCTAGACCAGTGTTGCACGCAGCCCCCGCCCGCGAACCGCTGCGTTCGGGAGTTGTGATTGTTTCTTTCAGGGCCATAAACGGCGCATAATCCCCGTTCAGCGGCCCTGTCCACGCTGCGTCCACCCTGCCGGGAACGCACGCCCGGCGCCATTCGGCTCGCCGCCGGATAACCTGACGGTCGTGGACGACTCTGCGGTAGCGCGATCCGAGCCGGAGTACCCCCAGCACTGGGAGGCCGACATCCTGCTGCGTGACGGCGGCACGGCCCGGATCCGGCCGATCACCCCCGCCGACGCCGGCCGGCTGGTCGAGTTCTACGAACAGGTCTCCGACCAGTCCAAGTACTTCCGCTTCTTCGCGCCCTACCCGCGGCTCTCCGACAAGGACGTCCGCCGCTTCACCCACCACGACTTCGTCGACCGGGTCGGCCTCGCCGTCGTCGTCCGCGACCGCTTCATCGCCACCGTCCGCTACGACCGGATCGACCACGACGGGCGCCCCTCCGAGACCGGCACCGACGCCGAGGTCGCCTTCCTGGTCCAGGACGCCCACCAGGGCCGCGGCGTCGCCTCCGCGCTGCTGGAGCACATCGCCGCCGTCGCCCAGGAGCGCGGCATCCGCCGCTTCCAGGCCGAGGTGCTGCCGGAGAACCGCAAGATGGTGAAGGTCTTCACCGACGCCGGGTACGTCCAGCGCCGCAGCTTCGCCGACGGCGTCGTCCACCTGGAGTTCGACCTCGAACCCACCGCCGCCTCGCTCGCCGTCATGCGGGCCCGCGAGCACCGGGCCGAGGCCCGCTCCGTCCAGCGGCTGCTCACCCCGCGCTCGGTGGCGGTGATCGGCGCCTCCCGCCGCCCGCAGACCGTCGGCCGGGCCCTGCTGCGCGACCTGCTCACCGGCTTCGCCGGCGACGAGCGCCCGGTGCACGCGGTCAACCGCAACGCCCCGCCCGGCACCGAGCTGGACGGCGTCCCGGTGCACCGCTCGATCCTGGACGTCCCCGGCCCGGTCGACCTCGCGGTGATCGCCGTCCCCGCCTCCGCCGTCCCCGAGGCGGTCGCCGAGTGCGGCGCGCACGGCGTCCAGGGCCTGGTGGTGGTCTCCGCCGGCTACGCCGAGACCGGCCCCGAGGGCCGCGACCGCCAGCGCGCCCTGGTCCGCCAGGCCCGCGCGGCCGGCATGCGGGTGATCGGCCCCAACGCCTTCGGCCTGATCTCCACCGACCCCGAGCGGCCGCTCAACGCCTCGCTCGCCCCGGTGCTGCCCGCCCGCGGCGGCTTCGGCGTCTTCTGCCAGTCCGGCGCGATCGGCGTCGCCCTGCTGGAGGCCGCCCACCGGCGCGGCCTCGGCATCTCCTCCTTCGCCTCGGTCGGCAACCGCGCCGACGTCTCCGGCAACGACTTCCTCCAGTACTGGGCCGAGGACCCGGCCACCGACGTCGTCCTGCTCTACCTGGAGTCCTTCGGCAACCCCCGCAAGTTCACCCGGATCGCCCGCCGGCTCGCCCAGGCCAAGCCGGTCGTCGTGGTCAAGGGCGCCCGCCACACCGGCAGCCTGCCGCCCGGCCACGCCGTCCCGGCCACCGCCACCGGCCTCAAGGACGCCACCGTCGACGCCCTCTTCCAGCAGGCCGGCGTCACCCGGGTGGAGACCATCACCGAGCTGTACGACACCGGCGAACTGCTCGCCCTCCAGCCGCTGCCGCCCGGCGACCGGGTCGCCGTGATCGGCAACTCCGACTCCCTCGGCCTGCTCACCCACGACGCCTGCCTCTCCGCCGGCCTGCGCCCGCGCACCCCCGTCGACCTCACCACCGCCGCCACCGGCGAGAACTTCCGGATCGCCCTGGACACCGCGCTCGGCGACCCCGGGGTGGACGCGGTGATCGCCGTCGCCATCCCGCCGATCGGCACCTCCGCCCACGCGTTCATGGGCGGCCGGCTCACCGCCCCCGACGACCCCGAGCTCGGCTCCGACGACCCGGAGATCGCCGCCGCCCTGCTGGACGCCGGCGAGCGCGCCCGCGCCGCCGGCAAGCCGCTGCTCCTCGCCCACCTGGCGCTCACCGACCTGCCCGGCCGGCTGCGCCCCGGCGGCATACCCGCCTACCCGGCGCCCGAGCGGGCCGTGCGCGCCCTCGCCCACGCCGTCCACTACGCTGACTGGCGCCACCGGATGGCCGCCGCCGAGGAGACCGCCCGGGTCCCCGAACTCGACCGGATCGACGAGGCCGGCGCCCGCGCCCTGGTGGAGGCCGCGCTCTCCACCCGCGCCGCGGTGGCGGCCCGCACCCAGCCCGGCGGCGCCCGGATCACCCTGCCCGACGCCGACGCCGCCGCCCTGCTCGCCCGCTACGGCGTCGACGTCTCGCCGACCCTGCCCGCCCCCGACGAGGAGAGCGCGGTGCGCGCCGCCGCCACCCTCGGCTACCCCGTCGCGCTCAAGGCCACCGCCCCGCACCTGCGCCACCGCCCCGACCTCGGCAGCGTCCGGCTCGACCTGACCGGCGAGCCCGGCCTGCGCCGCGCCCACCAGGAGCTGGACGCCCTGCTCGGCGGCGCCGCCCAGGCCGAACTGGTGGTCCAGCGGCTCGCCCCGCGCGGGGTGGACACGGTGATCGGCGCCACCGTCGACCCGGCGGTCGGCGCGATCCTCTCCTTCGGCCTGGCCGGCGCCCCCGCCGAACTGCTCGGCGACGTCGCCCACCGGCTGGTTCCGGCCACCGACCAGGACGTCGCCTCGCTGGTCCGCGAGGTCCGGGCGGCGCCGCTGCTGTTCGGCTGGCGCGGCGCCGAGGCGGTCGACACCGACGCCCTGGAGGAGGTCCTGCTGCGGGTGTCCCGGCTGGTCGACGACCTCCCGGAGGTCGCCTCGGTGGATCTCGAACCGGTGGTCGTCGCCCCGCACGGACTGGCGATCCTGGGGGCGCGCGTACGGATCGCACCCCTGCCGGTCCGCAGCGATCTGGGCCCGCGCGCCATGAGCACGCTGTAACCTTCCTTGGTTGCGTCCGGACCGCGGGCGCCGTTGTCCGAAGCTCGGCGCCGCGCCGCCCGCTTCGTCGGCGGACCATGCCAGGATGGAGTTATGGCGAAGACCGGTACCACCACCACGCAGGACCTGCGTTCCGCGATCGAGCGCAGCGGCTACTACCCGGCCCTGGTGTCCGAGGCGGTGGAGTCCGCGGTGGGTCCCGAGCCGATCACCTCCTACCTGGTGCACCAGGAGACCACCTTCGACGCCAACGAGGTCCGCCGGCACGTCACCGTGCTGGTGCTGACCCCGACCCGCTTCGTGGTGAGCCACACCGACGAGCAGACCGGTGACGCCGGCAGCCCCGCCGTGCCGCTGGCCACCACCTCCACCGAGAGCGTCCGGCTGGACCGGATCAACTCCGTGGTGGTGAGCCGGATGGTCGCCAACCCGGAGACCTACACCCCGGGCACGCTGCCCCGCGAGGTGGTGCTGACCATCGGCTGGGGCGCCGTCCAGCGCCTCGACCTCGAACCGGCCGGCTGCTCCGACCCCAACTGCGAGGCGGACCACGGCTACACCGGCTCGGCCACCGCCGACGACCTGTCGCTGCGGGTCAGCGAGGCCGGCGACGGCCCCGAGACGGTCGCCCAGGCCCTGGTCTTCGCCCGGGCCCTGTCCGAGGCGACCATTACCAACGGCCCCCGGGTCTGATCCGCGCCGCCGTCCAGCCCCGCAGTACCGTGCTGCGGTCCGGTACCGCCGCCACGCCCCGCCGCCACGCACCGACCCGCGCCGTCCGGACGCCGCCCCCGCCCGCCCGGACCGTACCGGCCAGCCAGGAAGCCACCTCCGCCACCATGCCCTTCGCCCCCGACGGCCACGACGCCTTCGAGCTCCTCGACCCCGCCACCGCCCCCGCGCCCCCCTACGGCACCGGATCGCTCTGCGACCTGCTGCCCTCGGTGGCGGCCGGCCTCGGCGTACCCGGCTTCGAGGCGGCGCTGCCGCTGGCGCCCGCCGACCGCGCGGTGGTCTTCCTCGTCGACGGCCTCGGCTGGGAACTGCTGCTGCGCCACCCCGAGTACGCGCCGTTCCTCTCCTCGCTGACGGCCGGCTCGCTCGGCGGCACCGGCCGGCCGCTGACCGCGGGCTTCCCGTCCACCACCGCCACCTCGCTGGCCTCGGTCGGCACCGGCACCCCGCCCGGTCTGCACGGCCTGGCCGGCTACACGGTGGCGGTGCCCGGCGCCGGCCACCTGATGAACCAGCTCCGCTGGCAGCCGCACACCGACCCGGGCAGCTGGCAGCCGTACCCGACCGTCTTCGAGCGCGTCGACGCCGCCGGGGTGGCCACCGCCCAGGTCTCCTCCCCGCTGTTCGCCCAGACCCCGCTCACCCGGGTGGCGCTCTCCGGCGGCACCTTCCTCGGCCGCACCACCGGCGAGGAGCGGATGGACCGCGCCGCCGCCTGGCTGGCCGAGCACGACCGCGCACTCGTCTACACCTACGTCAGCGAACTGGACGGCGCGGGCCACCGCTTCGGCGTGGACTCCGACGAGTGGCGGATGACCCTGGACGCGGTCGACCGGCTGGCCCGCCGGCTGGCCGAACAGCTGCCCCCGCGCTCGGTGATGTACGTCACCGCCGACCACGGCATGATCGACATCGCCCCCGAGGACCGGATCGACTTCGACGAGGACTGGGAGCTCGGCGCCGGCGTCGCCCTGCTCGGCGGTGAGGGCCGGGCCCGCCACGTCTACGCCGTCCCCGGCGCCGCCGCCGACGTGCACACGGTCTGGAGCGAGGTGCTCGGCGACCGGATGTGGGTGGCCACCCGCGACCAGGCGATCGAGGCCGGCTGGTTCGGCCCCGCCGTGGACGACCGGGTCTACCACCGGATCGGCGACGTGGTCGCCGCCGCCCGCGACGACATCGCGATCACCGCCTCCCGCAACGAGCCCGGTGAGTCCGCGATGATCGGCCTGCACGGTTCGATGACCCCGGTCGAGCAGTTCGTGCCGCTGCTCGAATTCCGCCGCTGAACTCCCTTGATGTGAAAGGCCCTTGCACCACCCATGGCTGAACTGGTGTTCTTCTCCGGCACGATGGACTGCGGCAAGTCGACGCTCGCGCTCCAGATGGACCACAACCACGCCGCCCGCGGTCGGCAGGGGATCATCCTCACCCGCGACGACCGTGCCGGCGCGGCCACCATCTCCAGCCGCCTCGGCCTGCGCGCCGACGCGGTCGAGGTGGGCGACGACTTCGACTTCCACGCCCATGTGGTGCACCGGCTCTCGGCCGGCGGCCGGGTCGACTACCTGATCTGCGACGAGGCCCAGTTCTTCACCCCCGGCCAGATCGACCAGCTCGCCCGGGTCGTCGACGAACTCGACATCGACGTCTACACCTTCGGCATCACCACCGACTTCCGCACCCGGCTCTTCCCGGGCTCGCAGCGGCTGATCGAGCTCGCCGACCGGGTCGAGGTGCTCCAGGTGGAGGCGCTCTGCTGGTGCGGCGCCCGGGCCACCCACAACGCCCGTACCGTCGGCGGGGTGATGGTGGTCGAGGGTGCCCAGGTGGTGATCGGCGACATCTCGGTGCGCCAGGACGAGATCGGCTACGAGGTGCTCTGCCGTCGTCACCACCGCCGCCGGCTCACCGCCGCCACCGCCCGCGCCGCCGTGCTCTCCCCGGACGTCCTCCCCTTCGAGGAGCAGCAGGCCTGAGGCCGGCGCTAGCTCGTCTCCAGCACCGAGAAGTGCCCGCCGCGCGGGTCGGCCAGCCGGGCCGCGCGGCCACGCGGCGTCGGCTGCGGCTCCACCAGCACCCGGCCGCCCAGCTCCACCGCCCGGCGCGCCGTCAGCTCCACGTCGGCGACGGCGAAGTGGCTGCGCCAGCGCGGCGGGTGGCCGCGCAGCTCGGCGTCCCGCCGGATCCCGGCCACCGGCCGGCCGCCGACCATCAGCGCCGAGCCGCCGTCGGCCTCCGCCACCGGCACCCCGAGCACCGCGCGGTAGAAGACCGCCGCGCCGTCCGGGTCCGGGGTGAGCAGCTCGACCCAGGCCGGTCCGCCCGGCTCGCGGCCGGCTTCCCGGCCGAGGTGCTCCTCGCCCTGCCAGAGTCCGAAGACCGCCCCCGAGACGTCCGCCGCGATGGCCAGCCGTCCGGCCCGTTCCGCCTCCAGCGGCCCGACCGCGACGGTCCCGCCGCACTCCCGCACCAGCTGGGCCGAGCGGTCCGCGCTGTCCACCGCGAAGTAGGTGGTCCACTGCACCGGGAAGCCCGTCACCGAGGACACCCCGAGCCCGGCCACCGGCTCCTCGCCGAGCCGGGCCCGCACGTACGTGCCGAGCTGCGCCGGTCCCGGGGTGAACGTCCAGCCGAGCAGTTCGCCGTAGAACGCCCGGGCTCCGGGCAGATCGTCGGTCATCAGGCTGACCCAGCACGGAGTGCCCTGGGCCAGCCGGAGTGTCAGCGCGGACATGACAGGTCTCCTCGGGGGGCGGACGGCGCACGAAACGGCGCAGTGAGGGTGATGCTTCCACCGTGGCGCGCGTCGAACCCTCGGGCCGCGCGGAAAGTCCGGCAAAGACCGCACAAAGAGCACCGGTGCGGTCGCCCTGCGCCAGAATGTCCGCCATGACCACCCTTCACGATGACTCCCCGCTGGTGTCGGTGACCGGCCTGCGGGAGGCGCTCGCCTCCGCCCGTCCGCCGGTCCTGCTCGACGTGCGCTGGCAGCTCGGCGGCCCGCCCGGCATCGAGGACTACACCGCCGGCCACCTGCCCGGCGCGCACTTCGTGGCCCTCGACACCGACCTCGCCGCCCCGGCCGGCCCGCCCGGACGCGGCGGCCGCCACCCGCTGCCCGACCCGGAGGAGTTCGGCGCCGCGCTGCGCCGTTCCGGCGTCTCGGCCGACCGCCCGGTGGTGGTCTACGACGGTGCCACCGCGATGGCCGCCGCCCGCGCCTGGTGGCTGCTGCGCTGGGCCGGCCACCCGGACGTCCGGGTGCTGGACGGCGGCTTCGCGGCCTGGCGGGAGGCCGGACTGCCGGTCGTCACCGAGGTGCCGCCCGCCGGGGACGGTGACTTCAAGCCGGTGCCGGGGCAGCTGCCGGTGACCGACGCGGACGGCGCCGCGGCCTGGGCCCGGGAGGCGCTGCTGCTGGACGCCCGGGCGGGGGAGCGCTACCGGGGCGAGACCGAGCCGATCGACCCGCGGGCCGGCCACATCCCGGGCGCGCTCTCCGCGCCGACCACCGAGAACGTCGGTCCGGACGGCCGCTTCCGGCCCGCCGCCGAACTCGCGGCCCGCTTCCGGGCGCTGGGCGCGGGCGAGCGGGAGACCGCCGTCTACTGCGGTTCCGGGGTGACGGCCGCCCACCAGATCCTGGCCCTCGCGGTCGCCGGCCTGCCGGCCACCCTCTACCCGGGTTCCTGGAGCGAGTGGTCGAGCGACGAGGGCCGCCCGGTCGCCGTCACCGACCAGCCGGGCTGAGCCCGGACACGCCGAAGGGGCGGACGGCCACGGCCGTCCGCCCCTTCGTTCTCGCGCCTACTCCTGCTTCTTGCGCCGGCTGCCGAAGACGATCTCGTCCCAGCTCGGCACGGTGGCCCGGCGCCCGGGCCGGACGCCGTCCGCCTCGGCCTGCCGGTCGGTGGTGCCGACCAGCCGGTCCCGGTGCGGAGCGACCGCGCGCGGCATCAGGATGTCCGCGTACGCCGAGCCCGCGCCGACCGCCGGGGCGGCGGCCGCCGGCTCCTCCGCCTCCTCGGCCACCTCGGCGGGCACCGGCTCGATCGGCGGCGGCGCGCCGACCGCGAGGTCGCCGCGGAAGGCGGGCACCACGTCCAGCAGGCTGGTCAGCGAGTCGCGGGCCTCGGCCGTCGCCTCGCGGGACTCCCGCACCTCACGGGCCGACATGATGCGGTCCGCCGACGGCCGGTCGATCATCGGGCGCGGCGGCCGGTCCTGGGGGAGCCGGGCGATCCGCGGGATGAACGGGAAGACCGACTCCTCCTCGCGCTCGACCGATTCACCGATCAGCGCCCGGGCCTCGTCGTCGTTCGGCTGGACCAGCCGCCGGGGCGGGTCGTACGTCCACGACGCGCTGCGGCCCTCGCCGTCGGCCCGGTAGGAGAGGATGACCTCCCAGGTGCCGTCGTCGCGCCGCCAGGAGTCCCAGCGCTCGGTCTCCTTCTCCGCGCCGCGCAGCGCCAGCCGCTCGGCCACCGCCTCGCCCAGCTGCGGGCCGGGGGCCTCGCCGTGCCGGCGGATAGCGGTCTTGCGGGCCCGCTCGGCCATGAAGGCGCGCTCGGCCAGCACCGGACCCTCGAAGCGGCGGACCCGGTCGACGGAGATGCCGGCCGCCTGCGCGACCTCCTCGGCGGAGGCACCGGCTCGTATCCGCGCCTGGATGTCCCGGGGGCGGAGGTGGCTCTCGACCTCGATCTCGATCTGGCCGAGGCGCGGCCGGTCACCACGGATGGCGGCGCGCAGCCGCTCATCGATGGGAAGGGTGTACTCCGTGCTGTCGGCAGCCTTGAGCACCAGCCGTGTGCCGTCGTTGCTGACGGCCACAACCCGCAGTTCGGGCACGGTTACCTCCCGGGTGGTGCCTGCCGACGTCACCTGCGTCGCTGCTCCCGTACTGAGTGTGGCCTGCCCACTCGCGACTGGCCACAACCTTGCTGAGTTCCCCGGCGTGTCGGGCTCACGCCCGTCCACGCCGCTGTGGCACGGTTGCCTTTTTGCCACGCCATCCGACGGCGTCGCGCCTGGGTGTCCCGGCCGTCCTCGCACGCGCAGTGTCGCGACGATCCGGGACGGGCGTCGCCGTGCGTGCCTGTGCCGTAGCTCTTCGTCGAGCTGCCGGTTGATGGGCAGTCGACAAGTCGACCCGGGCCTCAGGCTTTACGAACAGTACTCCATTCGTGGCATCCAAAGGGGCGGCTCGCCGCTCAAGTCTCCCGCGATTCACGGGAATCTCAAGAGCACGCGACCCCAATGGCCGAGGATCGACCGGTGAACGGTGATCATCTTCACATATATCTCTCGCGCAGAACCGCATTTTCGACCCTTGTGTCCTTCTTTGTGCAAGATGGAGTGACTTGTTCGAAGGACAGTCGTACTGACTCGAGGGATGTTGATGCCGCAGGTGAAGCCCGCCCCGGACGGAGCCGAGGAAGGTCGCAGGCGAATTGATCTGAGTGTGGCTCAGGTCGCCGCCAGCGCACTGGCCACCGTGGTGGGGGCGGTGCTCGCGTCCGAACTCGGGGTCTATGGAACCATTCTCGGCGCGGCGGTGGTGAGCATCGGCGCCACCACCGGCAGCGCGGTGTTCCAGCACGTCTTCAAACGCACCGGCGAACAGTTGCGCGGCGCCGTGGACCGGACCGCCGGGCCGGGACAGTTGGCGAACGGACTGCGTCAGGCGCCGGAGCCGGTTCCGGGGGAGGGGCCGCCGCCCTCGGCACAGTGGAACGCGCCGCAGGTGGTCCGGGCGCGTCGGCGGTGGACCTGGAAGTCGTACGCGGCGGTCTCGGCGCTGGTCTTCACCCTCGCGATGGTGCCGATCCTCGCCTTCGAGGTGGCGACCGGGCAGCCGGTGTCGGCGACCGTCAAGGGCGGGTCGGGCACCGGTACCTCGATCGGTGGCCGGGTCGACCGGAAGCCGACCGTCCCACCGGGTGACGCGCCGTCCTCCGGGCCCGCCTCGGTGCCCTCGCCGTCGGCCGGCCGGGACGGCGGCGCCTCCGGGCGGCCGAGCCCCGACACGCGCCCGGGTGCGGAGAGCGGCGAGCCGTCGGCCTCCCCGTCGACCGGTTCCGGTGCGGGGGCGGGAACGGAGCCGTCCGCGAAGCCCTCCGCGCGCCCCAGCGGCGAGCCGTCCGCCCCGTCCACGCCCCCCGCGTCCACCACGCCCTCCGCGCCGGCCGGGGACGGGGCCGCCTCCGCGAAGCCGTCCGGCGGCGCCACCCCGAAGCCCCCGGCCCCGACCACCGCGGTCGAGCCGCCAGCCGCCCCCGCCGCTCCGAGCGGGGCGGCCGGCTAGGCGCCGAGCACCCGGCGCAGGTGGTCGTTGCCGAAGCGGCGGTCCGGGTCCAGTTCGTCGCGCAGCGCGGTGAACTCCGCGAAGCGCGGGTACACCCCGGCGAGGTACTCGGCGTCCCGGGTGTGCAGCTTGCCCCAGTGCGGGCGGCCCCGGTGCTCGGTCATCAGCCGCTCGACCGCCGTGAAGTACCCCTGCTCGGCGGTGCCCCGGTAGAGGTGGACGGCGATGTAGACGGTGTCCCGGCCGTGCGCGGTGGAGAGCCAGACCTCGTCGGCCGGGGCGAACCGCACCTCGACCGGGAAGCTGATCCGCCAGCCGGAGCGCTCGACCATCGCCCGCAGCTCGCGCAGCACCTCGCCGGCCGCCGCGCGCGGCACCGCGTACTCCATCTCGATGAAGCGCACCTTGCGCGGGCTGGTGAACACCTTGTACGCGGTGTCGGTGTAGCTGCGGTCCGACCAGGCGCGGCTGGCCAGCGAGGCGATGGCCGGCACCGAACCGGGGAAGCGGCGGCCGACCCGGCAGGCTCCCTCCCAGACGGTGTTGGAGAGGAAGTCGTCCTCCAGCCACTCCTTGAAGCGGGGCAGCGGCGCGGCCGGGCCCTGGCTGCGGTTGTTCCGCTTGGTGGAGCAGCGGTCGGTGTGCGGGAACCAGTAGAACTCGAAGTGCTCGTTGACGGCGGTGAGGTCGTCCAGCCGCTCCAGCACCTCGTCGAAGCGCATCGGCTGCTCGTGCGCGGTGAGCAGGAAGGCCGGCTCGACGCCGAGGGTGAGCGCGGTGATCACGCCCAGCGCGCCGAGGCCGAGCCGGGCGGCCTCGAAGAGCCGCGGGTCCTCGGTGGGGGAGCAGCGCCGGATGCTGCCGTCGGCGAGCACGATCTCCAGACCGCGGATCTGGGCGGCGAGCGAGCCGGAGTCCCGGCCGGTGCCGTGCGTGCCGGTGCTGGTGGCGCCGGCCACGGTCTGCACCTCGATGTCACCCATGTTGGTGAGCGACAGGCCCGCCGCGTCCAGCAGTCGGTTGAGCCGGTGCAGCGGCAGTCCGGCCTCGACCGTGATCGTGCCGTTCTCCCGGTCGATCTCGCGCACGGCGGTCAGCGCGTGGGGGCGGACGAGCACGCCGTCTCCGGCGGAGGCGATCGCGGTGAAGGAGTGGCCCGAACCGACCGCCTTCACGGTCCGGCCCTGGTCTGCGGCACGCAGGATCTCCTTGGCCAACTCCTCCGCGGTGCCGGGGGTGACCACCCGGGCGGGCGCGGCGCTCTGGTTGCCCGCCCAGTTGGTCCAGCGGGTGCGGGTCGCGGTACTGGCCTGGGGCATTGCGGCGCCTCCTGCTCCGTGGCCGAACGGCGTCGGCTCACCTCGGTCCCTACCCGCGGGTAGGCCACGGGTAGGGAGGAGGGTAAGTCAGGTCACCGTTCGAGGTCCACGGTTTGGGCCGAGGCCGGGGCGGCCTCCCCGACGGTCTCGCCGGCGGCCAGTCCGGCCCGCAGCCGGCCGAGCCCGGCGACCGCGACCAGCACGCCGAAGGCGCCGGCGGCCACCGGCACCCAGTAGCCCGCCGCCGCGCCGGACGCGTCGACCACCCAGCCGCCGGCCGAGGAGCCGACCGCGACACCCAGCGCCAGCCCGGTGGTCGTCCAGGTCATGCCCTCGGTCAGCTGGGCGGCCGGCACCAGCCGCTCGACCAGGGCCATCGCGGTGATCAGGGTGGGGGAGATGGCGATGCCGGCGATCAGCAGCGCGCCACCGACCGCCACCAGACCGCCGACGCCGTTCACCGTCTCGGCGAGCAGCAGCAGCGGGACCATGCTGACGGCCATGAACACCACGCCGACGAGGAAGCGCACCGGCATCGACCCCCTCGGCTTGAGGGCACCGAAGACCACGCCGGCCACACAGGAACCGAGCGCCCAGAGCGCCAGGATCGGACCGGAGGTGGCGCCGTGGCCCTGCGCCTTGGTGAACGCGACGGTGACCACCTCGACGGAGCCGAAGATCGCGCCGGTGGACACGAAGGTCAGGATCAGCGCCTGGAGGCCCCGGTTGAGGATCACCGGACTGCCGGCGTGGCGGGCGGCCGGATGGACCGGCGGCTCGGTGGAGCGCTGGGCGGCGAACAGGGCCACGCCCACGGCCAGGAACACGCCGGCGAGCAGCACGCCGGCCTCAGGGAAGACCGCGGTGGCCAGCGTCACCGAGAGGATCGGGCCGACGATGAAGCAGATCTCGTCGACCACCGCCTCGAAGGAGTAGGCGGTGTGCAGCTTCGGCGCCTCCTCCCGGTACAGGTGCGCCCAGCGGGCCCGCACCATCGCCCCGGTACTCGGCATCACACCCATCCCGGCGGCGAACACGAAGAGCGTCCAGACCGGCGCCTCGAACCGGGCGGACAGCAGCAGGCCGATCGCGGCCACGACGGTGATCGCGGTGGCCGGCAGCACGATCCGGCGCTGCCCGTGCCGGTCCACCATCCGGGACACCTGCGGACCGAGGATCGCCGCGGACACCGCCATCGTCGCCGAGACCAGACCGGCGACCCCGAAGGAGCCGCGCAGCTCGGAGAGCATCGTGACGATGCCGATGCCCGTCATGGAGATCGGCAGCCGGGATATGAACCCGGTGGAGGAGAAGGCCAGACTGCCGGGGGAGGCGAAGATCTGGCGGTAGCTGGACAGCACGGGGGAGGCTCCGCAGGGGGTAAGGAACGTTGCTGGCAAAGACAGCCTACGAACCTTGGCAAACGGTATTTTTCCGGGCACCCGGAGCCGGCCCGGGCCCGGCCCCCCTGTGCGCAGTGGCAGGATCGGAGCCATGTCCGACGCGCGCAACACCTCCCGCACCGGCGCCGCCCCGTACGACGCCCTGCTGCTGCTCTCCTTCGGCGGGCCCGAGGGCCCCGAGGACGTCGTCCCCTTCCTGGAGAACGTCACCCGCGGCCGCGGCATCCCCAGGGAACGGCTCCAGGAGGTCGGCAAGCACTACTTCCTGTTCGGCGGCGTCAGCCCGATCAACGGGCAGAACCGCGAACTGCTGGCCGCGCTGCGCGAGGACTTCGCCGGGCACGGCCTCGACCTGCCGGTGTACTGGGGCAACCGGAACTGGGCGCCGTACCTGGTCGACACCCTGCGCGGGATGGTCGCCGACGGCCGCCGCCGGATCGCCGTGCTGGCCACCAGCGCCTACGCCGGATACTCCGGCTGCCGCCAGTACCGGGAGAACCTCGCCGACGCGCTGGCCGCGCTGGCCGCCGAGGGACTGCCGGAGCCGCGGGTCGACATGCTGCGCCACTTCTACAACCACCCCGGCTTCGTCGAGCCGATGATCGACGCCACCACCGCCGCCCTGGCCCGGCTGCCCGAGGAGGTCCGGGCCGGCGCCCGGCTGGCGTTCACCACCCACTCGATCCCGGACACCATGGCCGAGACCTCCGGCGCCCCCGACGACCCGGCCCGCGGCCGCCCCGGCGGCGCCTACGTCGCCCAGCACCTGGAGGTCGCCCGGCTGGTCGCCACCGCCGTCGCCGAGCGCACCGGCGTCGCCGACCGCCCGTGGGAGCTGGTGTACCAGAGCCGCAGCGGGGCCCCGCACATCCCCTGGCTGGAGCCGGACATCTGCGACCACCTGGAGGCCCAGCGGGCCGACGGCGCCCCGGCCGTGGTGATGGTCCCGATCGGCTTCGTCTCCGACCACATGGAGGTCAAGTACGACCTGGACACCGAGGCGGTGGCCAAGGCCGCCGAGCTCGGCCTGCCGGTCGCCCGGGCCGCCACCGTCGGCGCCGACCCCCGGTTCACCGCCGCCGTCCGGGAACTCGTCCTGGAGCGGGCCGCCGCCGAGCGCGGCGAGCCGGTGAGCCGCTGCGCCCTCGGCACGCTCGGCCCCAGCCACGACGTCTGCGCCGTGGCCTGCTGCCCCAACCCGCGCGCCCCCCGCCCGGCCGCCGCCGAGCGCTGACCCGTTCCGCCCCCGGAGGAGATCCCCGTGTCCAGCCCCGCCGTGCCCGATCCCGCCCTGCTCGACGAACTGCTCGACGTCGCCCTGGACGCCGCCCGCCGGGCCGGCACCCTGCTGCTGGAGGGCCGGCCCGCCGACCTCGGTGTCGCGGGCACCAAGAGCAGCCCGGTCGACGTGGTCACCGAGATGGACCTGGCCTCCGAGAAGCTCGTCCTGGAACTGATCACCGCCCGCCGGCCCGAGGACGGCTACCTGGGAGAGGAGGGCGCCGAGCGGCCCGGCACCAGCGGCGTGCGCTGGGTCGTCGACCCGCTCGACGGAACCGTCAACTACCTGTACGGACTTCCCTCCTGGGCGGTCAGCGTGGCCGCCGAGCTGGACGGGCGCGCGGTGGTCGGGGTCGTGTACGCCCCGGCGCGCGGCGAGCTGTTCCAGGCCGTGCTCGGCCGGGGCGCCCAGCGCGACGGCCGCCCGATCGCCGCCCGCCCGGCCCCGCCGTGGGGCCAGGCGCTGATCGGCACCGGCTTCGCCTACGTCCGGGAGGTGCGGGTCCGGCAGGCCGAGGTGGTGCTCGGGCTGATGTCCGAGGTGCGCGACATCCGGCGGGCCGGCGCCGCCGCCGTGGACCTCTGCGACGTCGCCGCCGGCCGGCTGGACGGCTACTACGAGCGCGGGCTGGCCCCGTGGGACCGGGCGGCCGGCTGCCTGATCGCGGCCGAGGCCGGCGCCCTGGTCGGAGGCCGCCCCGGGCGGGGCGCGGACGGCGAGCTGACGGTCGCCGCCGCCCCCGGCGTCTACGAGCCGCTCCAGGAGCGGCTGGCCGCGCTGAACGCCTGGGCGGACTGAGCCCGCGGCCGGGCCGGACACATCGAGGGGCCCGTTTCCCGACCGCCGGTGCGGTCGGGAAACGGGCCCCTTGCGGATGATCTGGACGACTCTCCGGGCGACGAAGAGCCCTGACATACGGGGGATGCCAGGGCCTGGGTTTCGCACGGCCCCCACAGGGCCGCTGGTGCCGGAGATCCGGCGACGGGTCGGACTGGGGATCAGGCGGCGGTGCGGTGGCGCTCCAGCACCGTGTCCACGCCGTGCTCGGCGGCGAGACGGCGCAGATCGTCCAGCTCGGACTGTTCCACCTCGGCGAGGAACTCGTCCCCGGCCTCGATCGCGCGGTGCAGGTCCT
Source organism: Kitasatospora sp. NPDC058032 (assembly GCF_042885845.1). Lineage (NCBI taxonomy): Bacteria > Bacillati > Actinomycetota > Actinomycetes > Kitasatosporales > Streptomycetaceae > Kitasatospora > Kitasatospora sp. NPDC058032. The sequence goes on from NZ_JBHVRK010000018.1 coordinate 165,998, forward strand.
GCTCGGCATTGGCGATGCGCTGCAGGATTCCGGCGGTGAAGGCGTCCATACGGGCCCCCTTACTGTGTCGGACGTGCACGGTCGTGCGCCCCCCGCCCCGGGGTGACGGCGGCCAGCGGAAGCATCCGGTCCGGGTGGCGTACCTCTCCGGACGGACGCGGAGACGGCCCTCGGCCGCTCCCGGTGACTCCCCTGCCCCAGGGCCGGCGCGGATGAACGCACGGCGGGTGGGTGCGATCGGCTCAGAAACCGGATCGCGGGTGTGCGGATGTCCTCCCCGCCCCGGGGGCCGGGAAACCTCCGGACGGAAGAAAGTTGCCTGCGTCACATTCCAACCGGACTGCTTCCGCCGCGAACCACGCCCGTGCGCGCCCGGCGCCGCCCGCGGGCAGCCGTCCTCCGGGGCAGCTTATCGCTGCCTTACCGCCGGACCAGGCAGGATGGAGGCAGCGTCGGAGCCGTGCGTCCGCTTCCCGGGCCGGCCTGAAGAAGGGACAACCACCGTGCGGGTTCTCGTCGTCGAGGACGAGCAGCTGCTCGCCGAGGCAGTGGCCACCGGTCTGCGCCGCGAGGCGATGGCCGTCGACGTGGTCTACGACGGGGAGGCCGCGCTCCAGCGCATCGCGGTCAACGACTACGACGTGGTCGTGCTCGACCGCGACCTGCCGCTGGTCCACGGTGACGACGTCTGCCGCAGTGTGGTCGAGCAGGGGCTGGCCACCCGGGTGATCATGCTGACCGCCTCCGGCGACATCAGCGACCGGGTCGAGGGCCTGGAGATCGGAGCGGACGACTACCTTCCGAAGCCGTTCGCCTTCAGCGAACTCGTCGCCCGGGTCCGCGCCCTGGGCCGCCGCGCGACCGTCCCGCTGCCCCCCGTCCTGGAACGGGCCGGCATCTCGCTCGACCCCGGCCGCCGCGAGGTGATCCGCGACGGCCGACCCGTCCAGCTCGCCCCCAAGGAGTTCGCCGTCCTGGAGGTGCTGATGCGGGCCGGCGGCGCCGTCGTCTCCGCCGAGCAGCTGCTGGAGAAGGCCTGGGACGAGCACACCGACCCGTTCACCAACGTCGTGCGCGTCACCGTGATGACGCTGCGCCGCAAGCTCGGCGACCCGCCGGTGATCGTCACCGTCCCGGGTTCCGGCTACCGGATCTGACCGGACCCCGCGGCTCCGAACGGAACCCGCGGTCCCGCCAGGAACCGGCCCCCACCCACGCGCCCGCCCCGGCGGACGCCCCGAGAGGACCATCATGACCACCCCGCCCTCCGCCGGCGGGCCCTCCGGCGCGCCCACCGGCGGGCGCGCCATGCCCAATCGGCCCGTACCGCCGAAGCCCGCCCACCCGCCGCGCGCCCCCCGGCTGCACTCCTCGCACGACACCTACGTGCCCGGCGACGGCATGCTCGCCTGGCTGCCGTTCCGCCCCACCATCCGGATCCGGCTCACCCTGCTCTACGGCGGGATGTTCCTGATGGCCGGCGTGGTGCTGCTGCTGCTGATGTACGTCTTCGTCAAGCAGGCCCTGCGCGACGTCCAGCCGCCGCCCTTCGACTTCGGGCCCTCGGGCGCCCGGGTGAACGGCGCCTGGATGAGCACCGACCAGTTCAACCAGTACCTCGCCAACATGCACACCCTGAAGTCGGACAGCGCGCTCAACACCCTGCTGCGCAAGTCGCTCACCATGCTGGTCTGCCTCGCCGTGATCGCCTTCGCGGCCGGCTACGCGATGGCCGGCCGGGTGCTGCGCCCGCTCGGCCGGATCACCCGCACCGCCCGCGAGGTGGCCTCCTCCGACCTGCACCGGCGGATCGAGCTGGACGGCCCGGACGACGAGCTCAAGGAGCTGGCCGACACCTTCGACGACATGCTGGAGCGCCTCGACCGCTCCTTCGACTCCCAGCGCCGCTTCGTCGCCAACGCCTCGCACGAGCTGCGCACCCCGCTGGCGATCAACCGCACCCTGCTGGAGGTCCAGCTCTCCGACCCGCAGGCCTCGCCCGACCTCCAGCAGCTCGGCAAGACCCTGCTGGCCACCAACGAGCGCAGCGAACAGCTCGTCGAGGGCCTGCTGCTGCTCGCCCGCAGCGACAACGAGCTGACCGACCGCCGCCCGGTGGAGTTCTCCGAGGTCGCCACCCGGGCCCTGGAGCAGACCAGGGCGGAGGCCGGCCGGCGCGAGGTCGACCTGCGCGCCTCGCTGCACCCGGCGACGGTCTCCGGCAACGGCGTCCTGCTGGAGCGGATCGCGCTCAACCTGCTGCAGAACGCCGTGCGCTACAACGCCCCGGACGGCTGGGTCGAGATCACCACCGCCCCGGTGCCCGGCGGCGGCGAGCTGGTGGTCTCCAACACCGGACCGGTGGTGCCCGGCTACGAGCTGGAGCACATCTTCGAGCCGTTCCGCCGGGTCAAGGGCGCCGACCGGACCCGCAGCGACAAGGGGGTCGGCCTCGGCCTCTCGATCGTCCGCTCGGTGGTCCGCGCCCATAACGGCACCATCGAGGCCACCCCGCGCGCCGGCGGCGGCCTCACCATGCGGGTGCGCATCCCGGCCGGGTGACCGGCCTCCTGACACACCGGGCGCCCTCCCCTCCGGGCGGATGCTCCCCGGGCCTCCGCGGCCCCGTCACGGCCCTTCTCGGGGCCATGGTGGGGCTGCTGCGCCGTCCGGGTGAGCGAAGTCCGTGCGCCGACCGTTTCCAGCCGCCCCCGCCAGGCCCGTCAAGACGACATAAGGCCTGGCGGGGGCGGCTTGTCATTTCCGGCCCGGGCAACTTACGGTGTCGTAACCTACGCGACCGTAAGTGCCGTCCGAACGGACTCCGGCGTACCCGTCCAACGCGCCCGTACCGCGCGTGCCCGTCCCCCAGGAGCCAGCCCCGTGACCATCGCCCCCGCGCAGCGCAGCACCTCGCCCGGTTCGAGCGCCTGGACCGACACGCGGCTGATCCTGGCCCTGGAAGAGGTCGTCGAGAAGGAGCTCAACCGGCACCTCAAGGTCGCCAAGGACTGGATGCCGCACGAGTACGTCCCGTGGAGCCGGGGCCGCGACTTCGACGGCGTGCTGGGCGGCGAGGCCTGGGAGCTCGGGCAGTCCAAGGTGACCCCGCTCGGCCGGGTCTCGCTCGTGGTCAACCTGCTCACCGAGGACAACCTCCCCAGCTACCACCACGAGATCGCGACCATGTTCGGCCGCGAGGGCGCCTGGGGCGAGTGGGTCCACCGCTGGACGGCGGAGGAGGGCCGGCACGGCATAGCCATCCGCGACTACCTGCTCACCACCCGGGCCGTCGACCCGAACGAGCTGGAGCGGGCCCGGATGGCCCACATGTCGGACGGCTTCTCGTCCGACAACGCGCACAGCATGCTGCAGTCGGTCGCCTACGTGGCCTTCCAGGAGCTCGCCACCCGCATCGCGCACCGCAACACCGGCCACTTCGCCGGCTGCCCGCTGGCGGACCAACTCCTCGCGAAGATCGCCAACGACGAGAACCTGCACATGGTCTTCTACCGGAACCTGCTGAAGGCCGCCCTGGAGATCGCCCCGGACCAGGCCATGCGCGCCGTCGCCGACGTGGTGACCAACTTCCGGATGCCCGGCCACGGCATCCCCGGCTTCGAGCGGGCCGCCGCCCAGATCGCCCTCGGCGGCGTCTACAACCTGCGCATCCACCACGACGACGTGCTGCAGCCGGTGCTGCGCCACCTCAAGATCATGGAGCTGGACGGCCTCGGCCCGGACGGCGTGCAGGCGCAGCAGGAGCTGGGCCTCTTCCTCGACGGGCTGGAGGCCCAGGCGGCCAAGTTCGAGGAGCGGCAGGCCGCGCTGCTGGCCCGTCGCGCGGCCCGGCGGCAGGCATAGGGGCTTGGGCGGATTTTCCACGGTTTGCCCGGGGTGGCGACGAACGTGAGCAAGCTCACACCGTGTCGCTCCTCGGGATCGGCCGACGCCGGAGAGTGATCAAGCCGCCGGCCCCTCCGATCGCCGTCCGTGAGTGGGACGGCGACCGGAGACGGGTCGGAGGGTTGGCCTCCCGCCCAGGTGGGCAAGGGAATTGGCGGGCGCACCGAGGAGCTTCGCTCACGGAGCATGTCCAGCATGTGGTCACTCGTGCCCCGCGACGATGGCCCTGCGTGAAGCCCCGAACGCCCGAGTGGATCACCCCAACGGACCCCTGGCTGAGTGTCGATTGAGTAACGGGGCTTGAAGTAAGGCAAAATCTCCGCCTCGGGTCGGGCACAAGACCGACCCCCCATGCGTTACGTGCGCTGGAGATACCGCACACACCGCACAACCCGGAGGGGGAGAGCGAAATATGGCTACCGACTACGACACCCCACGCAAGACCGACGACGAGCTCAACGAGGACAGCATCGAGGAGCTCAAGGCCCGCAGGAACGACAAGGGCGGCAGCTCGGTCGACGTCGACGAGTTCGAGGCGGCCGAGGGCATGGAGCTCCCCGGCGCAGACCTCTCGAACGAGGAGCTCTCCGTCCGGGTGCTGCCGCGGCAGGCCGACGAGTTCACCTGCATGAGCTGCTTCCTGGTCCACCACCGCAGCCAGCTGTACAGCGAGAAGAACGGCAACCCGATCTGCCGGGACTGCGGCGCCTGAGATCCAGGGCGGTCATGACTCGGGCCTCGCGGTGTTCGCGAGACCGGTGCGACGCCCCTTCCGGCCCCGGGCAGCGGGGCCGGACGGCAGCTCCGGCGTCCGTCGTGACGGACGCACCAGTCATACGGTCGGATGGAAAGCGTTTCCAGGAAACGCGAAGGGACGGTACCGCCCAGGCGGTACCGTCCCTTTCCGTTCGGTCGTCTTCGGCTCCGTCCCGACCTGCCCCGACCGGGCCCGCTGCCCGGCCGGTCCTCAGGCGCGGGCGTTGCGGCGGGCCTCGTCCAGGGCCTCCGCCAGCTTCATCGGCGAGCGGGTCGAGAGATAGAGGTACGGCGTCGGGTCCGTCGGGTCGCTCACCTCGACCCGCAGCGCCGTCGGCACGTAGCTGCGCAGCAGCATGAAGGCCCGCGGGTCGGCCTTCGGCCCGCGCCAGGCGGCGGCGTCCGCCGGGCCCAGGGCCTGAGCGGCGCCGAGGGCGTCCACCGGGATCCGGGCCGGGCCGGCCACCAGCGAGCCCTGGACCACCCGGATCCGGGCCGAGCCGTAACTGCTGATCGCGGCGGCGCCGGCGGCGATGCCGACCACCAGCCCGACCAGCGCGCCCACCGCGCTGAGGCGCAGCAGGATCAGGGCGAGGGTGAGGCCGATCACGACCGGGAACAGCCACCAGGAGCGCGGCACGGTGAGGCGTTCGTCGTACATGCCCTCCATTGTGGGCGCCATGACGGCGGCGCCCGGACGCAACCCCCGTCCGGGGCCCGGCTACCGCTCGGTAGGGTGGGGCGGCGTGACCGGTTCGACTGCCCCCACCGCGCCCGCCGCCCCCACGACCCCCACCACGCCGCCGCCGGAGGCCGTCCTCCCGCCGCGCGCCCCCGAGGCCCCCGCCCCCGGCACCCGGCTCGGCTCCCACTACGAGCACTGCTTCGGCTGCGGCCCGCAGCACCCCGGCGGCCTGCGGATCGACGCGGTGGCCGGCGAGGGTCTCGACGTCACCGCCGAGTTCACCGTCCGCCCGGAGCACCAGGGCGGCCCCGGCCTGGCCCACGGCGGCCTGCTGACCACCGCCATGGACGAGACCCTGGGAACGCTCAACTGGCTGCTGCACGCCCCCGCCGTCACCGGTCGGCTGGAGACCGACTTCCTCTCCCCGGTGCCGGTCGGCTCCACGCTGCACCTGCGCGCCTGGGTCACCGGTGTGCACGGCCGGAAGATCTACAGCGCCGGCGAGGCACGGATCGGCGGCCCCGACGGGCCGGTCGCGGTGCGCGCGCAGGCACTCTTCGTCCAGGTGAAGCTGGAACACTTCACCAAGCACGGTCGACCCGAGGACATCGAGAAGGTCCTCGACGACCCCGACCTGATGAAGCGCGCCCGAGCCTTTGAGGTGAACCCTTGAGCACCACCCCCCGCGAGCCCCTGGACGTCCTGATCCGGCGGATCGACCCCGAGCTGCCGCTGCCCGCGTACGCGCAGCCCGGCGACGCCGGCGCCGACCTGCGGACCACCGTCGACGCCGAGCTGGCCCCCGGCGAGCGGGCCGTGCTGCCCACCGGCATCGCCATCGCGTTGCCCGACGGCTACGCCGCGTTCGTCCACCCCCGTTCGGGACTGGCAGCTCGTTGCGGCGTTGCTCTGGTGAACGCCCCAGGGACGGTCGATGCCGGGTACCGTGGAGAGATCAAGGTGATCGTCGTCAATCTGGACCCGCGCGAGGGAGTCAGCTTCCGCCGAGGGGACCGGATCGCCCAGCTGGTGATCCAGCAGGTCGAGAAGGCCCGCTTCCACGAGGTGGCCGAGCTGCCTGGGTCGGCACGCGCCGAGGGCGGGTTCGGGTCGACCGGCGGCCACGCCGCGGTCTAGGCTGCCCGCGGCCTCGCAGGAAGCCGAGCAGGTATTCGCATCGGTCTTGGACCGGGAAGGACAGTGACCGTGTTCCGTCGTCGCCAGAAGAGCGAGGACGCTGTCGAGCAGCTCGCCGACGACGCCATCAGCGCCGACGAGACGGCCGATGACGTCGAAGGTTCCGCCGAGAGCGAGAACGTGACCGAGCTGGACCCGGCGGACCGGGTCGGCCTGCCGCCGGCCCCGCGTCCGGACGGGCCGTGGGACCACTCCGAGCTGGAGAACCCGGAGGAGGGCCGCGTCGACCTCGGGGGCCTGCTGGTCCCCGGTGTCGAGGGCATGGAACTCCGGGTGGAGGTGGCCGGCGAGGCGATCGTGGCCGCCACCCTGGTCCTCGGCAACAGCGCCATCCAGCTGCAGGCCTTCGCGGCCCCCAAGTCGGAGGGCATCTGGGGGGAGGTCCGCGAGGAGATCGGCAGCGGCATCACCGCGCAGGGCGGCATCGTCGAGGAGGAGGAGGGCCCGCTCGGCTGGCACCTCCGCGCCCAGGTCCCGGTGCAGCTGCCGGACGGCACGCAGGGCGTGCAGCTGGTGCGCTTCGTCGGCTGCGACGGACCGCGCTGGTTCCTCCGCGGCGTGATCTCCGGCCAGGCCGCCGTCCAGCCCGAGATGGGTGGGGTCCTGGAGCAGGTCTTCCGGCAGACGGTCGTCGTCCGCGGTGAGATCCCGATGGCGCCCCGCGACCCGATCGTGCTGAAGCTCCCCGAGGACGCGCAGATGGTCGCCGACGGCGGCGGTGCCGTCGCGGCCACCGGCGAGGGCGAGAACCGCTTCGGCAACACCGCGCTGGACCCGTTCGCCCGCGGCCCGGAGATCACCGAGGTCCGCTGAGCAGCACAGGTGAGCTCGCCGATCGCCCCCGCCCGCACCACCGGGCGGGGGCGATTTGCATGTGGCGGCCCCGTCCCCGTACAGTTCCGGAGTCGCCGCGAGAGAGCGGGGACAAGCGGAAAGCGAAGTCCGATGAATGAAACTCCGGAAAACGGAGCGGAAAACAT
>NZ_JBHVRK010000019.1:0-157915 GCF_042885845.1 Kitasatospora sp. NPDC058032
CCTCGGTGGTCGCCGCCAAGCGGGCCGAGCCCGGCGACGACCTCACCACCGCCCTGATCGCCGCCCGCGAGGACGACGACCGGCTCAGCGAGAGCGAGCTGGTCGGCACCCTGCTGCTGATGCTGGTGGCCGGCCACGAGACCACGCTCAACCTGATCACCAACGCCGTCCGCGCCCTGCTCGCCCACCCCGAGCAGCTGCGGCTGGTGCTGGACGGCACGGTGCCGTGGTCGGCGGCCGTCGAGGAGACGCTGCGGTACGACTCGCCGGTCGGGCAGTTCCCGCTCCGCTACGCGACCAAGGACATCCCGGTCGGCGACACGGTGATCCGGCGGGGCGAGGCGCTGCTCGCCTCCTACGCGGCCGCCGGGCGCGACGACGCCCACTTCCCGGACGCGGACCGCTTCGACCTCACCCGGCAGCCGAACCGGCACCTGTCCTTCGGGCACGGCCCGCACTTCTGCCTCGGCTCCGGGCTCGCCCGGCTGGAGGCCGAGACGGCGCTGCGGCTGCTGTTCGAGCGCTTCCCCGCGCTGGCGCTCGCGGACGGGCCGACGCCGGAGCCGATCGGCTCGTTCGTCAGCAACAGCGTGCGGACGCTGCGGGTGACCGTCTGAGCCCCGTCGCCGCCGAGTGACCGAGGGCGGCCCGGGTCGTTGGGGGGTTCATGAAGAAACTCGCCACCCTGGCCGCCCTCACCCTGGCCGGTCTCGCCGCCGCCGCGCCCGCCGCGTCCGCCGCCACCTCCACCGCGTCCTCCCCCGACGCGCTCGGTGGCCTGTCCAACGGGCTCACCCTGTCCCCCGCCGACCTCGTCATCCACAAGGCGAAGGATCTGCCGCTGGTCGGCAAGGCCGCCACCGAGATCGAGGCCATCGGCACCGGTCAGATGACCCACCCGGGCCTCAGCGGCCAGATCGGGCAGGGCTTGTGACCGGCGTGCGGCGGCCCGCGGCGCTCGTGCTGGGCGCGCTGGCGCTGGCCGTCGCGCCGGCGCCCGCGTTCGCCTCCGCGCCCGCGGACGCGCCAGTACCCGCGCCGGTACCCGCGCCCGCCCGGGACTTCGGCGCCGCCGCGACCTGCCTCCAGGAGGTGGCGGTCGTCCCGGCGCTCGGCAGCCACGCCGCCGGCCCCACCCGCTGCTCCGGCGGCACCGCGCTCGACCACGTCGCGGGAACGGTGGGCTCGCTCACCCGGTGACGTAGAGCCTCTGCAGCTCCCCGTAGTCCAGCCCGCCGTCGAGCGCGGTGTACGTCCCGCCCGTGTACACCTCCTCGGCGGCGCGGCGCACCGCCGCGTACGCCGCCTTCGCCAGGCCCGGCCCCAGGCTGACCCGGGCCACGCCCAGCGCCGCCAGCTCCGGCACCGACGGCGAGCCCGGTCCCGCCAGCACGTTCAGCGGCGCCGGCACGGCCTCGACCAGCGCGGCGATCACCGCCGGGTCGGCCACCCCCGGCACGAACACGCCGTCCGCGCCCGCCTCGACGTAGGCCCGCAGCCGGGCCACCGCCTCGTCCAGGCGCCCCTCCGGCGCGCCGAGCCGCCGCAGGAAGACATCGGTGCGGCCGTTGACGAACAGCGGCACACCGGCCGCGTCCGCCGCCGCCCGGGCGGCGGCGATCCGCTCGGCCGCCTCGGCCGCGGGCCGGTCGCCGTCCTCCAGGTTGACGCCCACCGCGCCGGTGGCGAGCAGTTCGGCGACCGTCCCGCCGACGCCGGCGGCGGTGTCGGCGAACCCGCTCTCCAGATCCGCGGTGACCGGCAGCGCCCCGGCCGCGCGGACCACCAGCGCGGTCTGCGCCAGCACCGCGTCCCGGTCGGCGGCGTCGCCGTCGGCGCTGCCGAGCGCCCAGCTGACGCTCGCGCTGGCGGTGGCGAGGGCCGGCGCCCCGGTGGCCGCGACCAGGCGGGCGCCCAGCGCGTCCCACACGTTCGCGAGCACCAGCGGTGCGCCGGGGCGGTGGAGTTCGTGCAGGCGGCGGGCCTTGTCGCGCTGTTCGGCGCTCATCGCCGCGGCCCCTACTTCGCGGCCGGGCTGAGCCGGGAGGTCACGCCGATCCGGTTCCAGGCGTTGATGGTGGTGATCACCGCGATCAGCTGGGCCAGCTCGGCCTGCTCGAAGTGGGCGGCGGCCTCGGCGTAGACGGCGTCCGGCACGTGCCCCTGGGTGAGCAGGGTGACCGACTCGGTCAGCGCGAGGGCCGCGCGCTCCCTGGCGGTGAACCAGGAGGTCTCGCGCCAGGCGGGGAGGGAGAGCAGGCGGTGCTGCTGCTCGCCGTTCTTGAGCGCGTCGGTGGAGTGCATGTCGATGCAGAACGCACAGCCGTTGATCATCGAGGCGTGCACCTTGACCAGCTCGGCGAGCACCGGGTCCAGGCCCTGCCGAGCGGCGCGCTCCAAGGCGATCATCGCCTTGTAGTAGTCGGGCGCCAGGTCGGGAAGGGAGATCCGCTGCGCCGGGGCTGACACGGTGGCTTCGGTGCTGTCGTTCGTCGTCGTCATGTCCCCCAGCCTAGGAACCCGGCGGCCCACTGTCCCGGTACGTTCGGCCACCGGAATCATGGGCCACTTCGCACACCGCGGCCGGGACGTGGGCAGGGAGTGTGGCACGACCGGACGGTCGGGCGGAAGAGCGCGACCACTCCCGGTCGGCGAACGGGCGTGCGAGGATCGCGGGGAGGGTGGTGCGGACGAGGTCAGGGGGACGGAACGTGTGCACGGCGTTCGTGAGCATCGAGCCGACGGCGGCGGTGCCGGTGCTGCTGCTGTCGGTGCGGGACGAGTACGCCGGACGGCGGTGGGCACCGCCCGGGCGGCACTGGCCCGCGCAGCCGTCGGCCGTCGGCGGACTGGACCTGGTCGCGGGCGGAACCTGGCTCGCGGTGGAGCCGGGCGGTCCGGGGCCTGTCGCCGCGTGCCTGCTGAACGGTTTCGGCACCCTGGCACCGGCCCAGGCGCGGCTGTCGCGCGGTGAACTGCCGCTGCTCGCCGTCCGGGGCGGCCGGGTCGGCGACCTGGACCTCGACCGCTACGACCCGTTCCACCTGGTGGTCGTCCGACCCACCGGCGCCCAGGTGCTGAGCTGGGGCGGGAGCGGCAGCCGGCTCGCCGAGGTGGAGCTGCCGACCGGCCTGAGCGTCGTCCTCAACGACGGGCCGGAGGGACTGGCCGAGAACCGCACCGCCTCCGAGCGGATCCGCACCCTGATGGCCGCCCGCGCCGCCCGTTTCCGGGCCCGCTTCGCCACCGAACCCCGGCCGCAGCCGCACCCCGGCGCCGCGACCGCCGAGCAGGCGTGGGGCCGCTGGCTGCCGATCGCCACCGGCGACGGGCTGGCGCTCGACGACCCCGCCGCGCTGGTCCAGCGGCGCGAGTTCGGGGACGGCCGGATCTGGGGCTCGTCCTCGATCTCGCTGCTGGCCCTCGGCGCCGGGACCGTCCGCTACGACTTCGCCGCCCTCCCCGTGGAGCCGGACGGCGCCGACGAGGGCTGGCGGCGGGTGGAACTGTAGGCGCGGCCGGACAAATTCGTTTGCCGACTGACGATCCGTCGGATAGGAAGTCGGCATGCTTCGAGGCGACAAGATCGGGCTGCGGGCCCGGCACCAGGAAGACATCCCGATCCTGCTGGCCGAACTCTACGACGACGTGGTCAACTCCGCGCGGGCCGAAGGCCGGCCGTGGCGGCCGATCACGCCCGGCTCCAACGACCCGCGACTCGTGGTGGACGACACGCAGCAGGCGCACGTCCCCTTCTCCGTGGTGGAACTGGCGGGCGGCACGCTGGTCGGCACGGCGACGCTGTGGGGCATCGACACCCACCACCGGACCGCCCACATCGGGCTCGGGCTGCTGCCCTCCACCCGCGGCAAGGGCTACGGGACCGACGTGGTCGCGACGCTGTGCCACTACGGCTTCGTGGTGCGCGGCCTGCAGCGGCTGCAGATCGAGACGCTGGCCGACAACACCGCGATGCTGCGCGCCGCCGAGCGCAACGGCTTCGTCCGCGAGGGCGTGCTGCGCTCCTCGGCCTGGGTGATGGGCGAGTTCCTGGACGAGGTGCTGCTCGGGCTCCTCGCCGAGGAGTGGAAGGCCTGAGGGCCCGCCGGCTCAGTCGTGCAGCGTGACGCCGGGCAGTGGACCGCCGGCGGCGTCGAACAGCGGGGCCCCGCACTCGCACTGTTCGCCGGCCAGGGTCTCGGTCGGCGGCAGCTCCCAGACCAGCATCTGCGAGCAGCTCGGGCAGTTCAGGCTGACCAGGGTCCCCTCGGGTTCCGAGCCCCAGGCCCGCACCGGAAGGTCCTCGTGCGTCAGCCCGGCCAGCTCGCGCCCACCGGTCAGCGCGACCAGCAGCTCGTAGGTGTCGGTGCCGTCCTCCCACACCGCGAGCGTGCACCCGAGGTCCGCCAGCACCCCGGAGAGGTGGTCGAGCTGGCGGACCGGGAAGTCGCCACGGTTCAGCGTCGGACCGGCCTCGGCCGCGCGGTAGAGGTCGCCGGTGTCGACGCCCGCCGGATCCACCCCGAAGGCCCGCACCCGCCCGGCCACGAACGCCGCCAGCTCGCCCGGGGTCTCCTCGCCGGACCAGTCCATGCCGAACATCACGCCGTCGACCCGGACCCCTCGGGCGCGCTCGTCAGGGGTCAGGACCAGTTCTTCCAGCTCCGTCATGATGATCACGCTATCCCCGCCGTGACGGCGCAGGAAGCCGGCGGGCCCGAAACCCTTTGCCGGGAGCACCGTTCGTCGTCACCCTGGGGGGATGCTGGGATTCGTCAGAACGGACAACGAAGCCCTCGTCTCGTGCTTGGGCGATGCACAACGCACTGTGGCGGCGTACCGGGAACTGCTGCGCCGCGGTGACCAAGCGCTCGACGCGATCCGCGGCGGGCTCTCCCACGAGGACGCCGCGGTCCGCGAAGGGTGCTGCCGGCTCCTCGACCACCTGGTCGACGTCGACTCCATGGACCAACTGATCACCATGGCCGACGATCCCGACGCCCGCGTCCGGATCGCCGCGTTCCATGCGCTGGCCTGTGACCGCTGCAAGGGCGACACCTGTGCGCCGGGCGCGGACCGGGTTCTCGCGCCCGGGATCCGGCATCTGGCCGCCGATCCCGATCCGCACGTCCGGGCCAGGGCCGTCGAGCTCGTCGGCAAGTTCGTTCACACCAGCGCGGACGCCCTGGCGGCCCTGCGCTCGGCGCAGGCCCACGACCCCAGCCCGACCGTCCGGAAGGTGGCCGGCTGGTACGTCCCCGGCGGGAGCATCCACCGGCGCACCCGCCCGAAGGCGTAGCGCCTCGCCGGCCACGGTGGCGCGGGGGCCCCGGACTGCCCGGGGCCCCCGACCTCCGTCCTACTTCCGCCAGAACAGGTGGTGCGTCACCCCGCTCGGGCTGGGCACGACGTCCAGGTGGAAGCGGTCGCGCAGCTCGTCCGGGGACTCCCAGAGCTTCAGCCCGGTCCCGAGCTTCACCGGCGAGACCGCCACGTGCAGGGTGTCGACCAGGTCGGCGTCCAGGAACTGCCTGATCGTGGTCACCCCGCCCCCCAGGCGGACGTCCTTGCCCCGGGCCGCCTCCTTCGCCTGCCCCAGGATCGCGGCCGGGTCGCCCTCGACGAAGTGGAACGTGGTGTCGGAGAGGGTGATCGAGGGCCGCGGGTGGTGGGTCAGGACGAACACCGGGGTGCGGAACGGCGGCTCGTCCCCCCACCAGCCCTGCCACTCCAGGTTCTCCCAGGGGCCGCGCTGGGGGCCGAACTTGTTGCGGCCCATGATCTCGGCACCAATGTTGCGGGCGTAGTCGCGGGTCAGGTAGTCGTCCAGCCCCCGGCTGCCGCCCGGGTCGGTGCGCATCGGCCAGCTCGCCGTGGCGCCGGCCCAGGAGAACAGCTCCTCCGGCCGGACGTGGCCGAACGGCCGCTCCAGGGTCTGGTCCTCGCCGGCGCCGATGCCGTCGGCCGAGACGTTGAAGTTCTGGACCCGCAGAAGTTGACTCATGTGTTCCTCCGATCCGCGCCGGCCTGCAGCCGGCGGGCGTTCTCGGTCAGGTGGCGGCGTTCCGGGGCGCTGGTGGCACGGCGGGCGGCTTCGCGGTAGACGTCCGCCGCCGTCGGGTCGCCGAGGAGTTCCAGGAGGTGCGCCCGGGTGGCGAACAGGCGGTGGTGGCGGGCGAACCGCTTGTCCGCCTCCAGCGGGGCGAGGGCGGCCAGCCCGGCCTCCGGTCCCCCGACCATCGCCAGCGCTACCACCCGGTTGAGGGCGATGAAGGGGTTCTCGCCGAACCGGGCCAGCAGCAGGTCGTAGAGCACCAGGATCTGCGGCCAGTCCGTCGACCCGGCGTCCGGCGCCTCGTCGTGGACGGCCGCGATCGCCGCCTGGAGCTGGTACGGACCCACCCGGCCGCGCGGGAGGGTGCGGCTGACCAGCGCCACCCCCTCCTCGATCAGCGCGGGGTCCCACAGCGAACGGTCCTGCTCCGCCAGCGTCACCAGCTCCCCGCCCGGCCCCGTGCGCGCCGGACGGCGGGCGTCCGTGAGCAGCATCAGGGCGAGCAGGCCCGCCGTCTCGGCGTCGTCCGGGACCAACCGGAGCAGCAGACGGGTCAGGCGGATCGCCTCGGCGGAGAGTTCCGGCGCGGTGAGGTCGTCGCCGCTGCTCGCCGTGTAGCCCTCGTTGAAGATCAGGTAGAGCACCTGGCGGACCTCGGCGAGCCGTTCCGAGAGCTGCCCGGCGGGCAGCCCGGCGGTCCGGACGGTCTGCTTCGCCCGGCTGATCCGCTGCGCCATCGTCGCCTCCGGCACCAGGAACGCCGCCGCGATCTGCGTCGTGCCGAGGCCGCCGACGACCCGCAGGGTGAGCGCGATCCGGCTGGGTGCGGACAGGTCCGGGTGGCAGCAGAGGAAGAGCAGGTGCAGCGAGTCGTCCCGGTCGGCGGCGGGCGCCGCGTCCGGCGGGGGGCTGAGCAGCGCGGACTGCGGTGTGGCGAGGAGCAGCGCGTCCTCGCGGCGCCGGCGGGCCGCCTCGCTGCGCACGGCGTCGGTCAGCCGCCGTCCGGCGACCGTCACCAGCCAGCCCCGCGGGTTCTCCGGCATCCCCTCGACCGGCCACTGGGTGGCGGCCGCCAGCAGCGCCTCCTGGACGGCGTCCTCGCAGGCGTCGAACTGTCCCCGCCCGTGGCGGCGCACCAGCGCCCCGAGGGCCTGGGGCGCGAGATCGCGCAACAGGCCCTCCAGGCCCCCCGGGGCGGGCGGTCGGCCGCCGTTCACACGTCCGCCGAGGGGGCCGGGGACTCGTGCAGGATCGGCCACAGCTCGACCGGCTCGACGTCCGCGAACGGCATGTCGGCGGCGATCTGCTGGGCGCGCTCCAGGCTCTCGCAGTCCAGCAGGTAGAAGCTGGCGATGTACTCCTTGGTCTCCAGGTACGGCCCGTCGGTGACCGCCGGCAGACCGTCCGCGCGCCGCACCAGCTGGGCCGCGGCGGCGTCCGCCAGGCCGTAGGCGCCGAACAGCTCGCCGGTCTCCCGGTACTTGGTGTTGAACGCCTCCTGCTTGGCGATCGCGGCCGGCCACTCCTCGGCCGGGAACGCGTCCCACTTCGCCTGGTTGCCGTAGATCATGGCGACGTACTTCATCTCGGGTGTCCTCCCGTCCCGCGTGCCCCTCGCGGCACGCTCTCACCCCTCGGTCGGAGCGGACCGCCGGGGTCTCGACATCCATCGGCAAGATTTCCCGACATCTTTTCCCACCTCGGCGCCGGGCGCTCCGGAGACGGGCGGCGGGTGCGTCCGGGCTTCCGTGCGGGGCCGGAAATTCGGCATGCTCGGCGGACGACGTGCGAACGGGCGGGGGAGCCATGACACAGACGACCGTGCCGCCACCGACCGTCCGCCGGATCGCGGGCTTCGCCGCGCCCGTCGCGCTGAGCGAGGCGATCGCCCTCGGCGCGCAGTTCGCGGTGGCGGCGATGCTGGGCGCGGCCGGCGGGCACGCGCTCTACCTGCGGTCGCTCTACACGCCGGTCGCCTTCCTGCTGGTGGCGCTGAACGTCGGCCTCTCGACCGCACTCCAGGTGGTGGCCGCGCGCGCCACCGGGAGCGGGCGGCGCGCCGACCTGCCCGGCCACCTCGCCGCCGCGGCACGGCTCGGCGCGGGCTGCTACCTGGTGTGCGGCGTCGTCGTCCTGGCGGGCGCCGGGCCGCTGGGGGCGCTGCTCGACGTGCCCGCCGCCGACCGGACGCCGTTCCTCGCCCTGCTGGCCGCGATGGTGGCGGTGAACGCGGTCGGCGCGCTGGGCGAGCTGTGCGCGGCCGTGCTGCGGGGCTCCGGCGCGACCGGGCGGGGGATGCTGCTGACGCTCACCTCTGCGGGCCTGCTGCTGGCCGGGGTCGGCGGGCTGGGGCTCGGGGCGGGCTGGGGGCTGACCGCGCTGCCGGTCTCCGCCCTGGTGGCCGGGGTGGTGGAGCTGCTGCTCGGCGCGGTGCTGCTGCGGCGGGCGGGACTGCGGCGGGCGTCATGGCTGCGGGCGGCATCGCCGCGACGGGCCGCCGGGGGCCGGGAAGAGGGCAGCCGGGGCGAGGTGCGGGCGGCGGCGCTGTCCGTCGGGGTGCCGGTCGGTGCCTCGTTCCTGCTGCTCTGCGCCGTCAACCTGGCCATGCTGCGCGTGGTCTCCCCGTTCGGCCCGGGCGCGGTGGCCGGGTTCACGCTCGGCTCGACGCTGCAGAGCGCGGTGGTCGTCCCGGCCGTGGGGTTCGGCTCCGCGATCGCGATCCTGGTCAACCAGGCGGCCGCGGCCGGTGACCGGACCGCCGCCCGGCGGGCCGTGCGTTCCGGCGGCCTGCTGACCGCGGGCTGCTACCTCGGCGTGACGGCGGTGCTGTGGACGGCGGGCGCGCCGCTGGCCGCCCGGCTCTCCGACGACCCGGCCACCGCCGGGCAGGCCGTGCGCTTCCTCCAGCTGGCCGGGCCGTCGTTCGGCTGCACGGCGCTGGCGCTGACCGCGCTGACCCTGCTGGAGCAGACCGGACACGGCATCGTCGCGTTCGCGCTGAACCTCGTGTACTTCGGCGCCGTGATCGCCGTGGGCGGGCGGCTGAGCGCGGCCCGGCACTCCACCGACCCGCTGTACCTGACCATGACGGCCGGGGCCTGTCTGGGCGTCACGGTCTGCTGGACGGTGCTGTGGTGGCTGCTCCACCGGCGGCCGGACCGCCGGTGGAGCAGCCACCCGGAGTGAGGGCCCCGGGCGTCAGGCCGCCGACAGGCCGAGGCGCTCCAGGCGCTCCGGGTCGGTGAAGATGTTCAGCTCGACGATCCTGCCGCCGCGCACCGTGAACGCGGCGAGCGAGACCGGGCGGCCGTCGGCGAACGCGGCCACCGCCGGTTCGCCGTTGACCAGCACCGGGCGGGACTCCCCGGCGAACTGCGTGCCGAAGAGGCTCGCCCCGGCCGCCACCTCGTTCGCGCCGCGCCGGAAGGTGGCCGGGCGCAGGGCGCCGCCGTCGGAGCGGGCCACCACGTCCGGGTCGAGGACGGTGAGCAGCGCGTCGAAGTCCCCGCCGCGGGCGGCGGCCAGGAACGCCTCCACCACCTCGCGGCGCAGCGCCAGATCGGCGTCCGGCACGGGCGCGGCCCCCTGGACGCGGCGGCGGGCCCGGCTGGCGAGCTGGCGGGTGGAGGCGGAGGTGCGGCCGAGGATCGGGGCGATCTCGTCGAACGGCACCGAGAACAGGTCGTGCAGCACGAACGCCAGCCGCTCCGCCGGGGCCAGCGTCTCCAGCACGATCATCAGCGCGATGCCGACCGAGTCGGCGGTGAGGATCTCCTGCTCCGGGTCGACGGCCCGCGCCCCGCCGATGATCGGATCGGGCAGCCGGACCTCCCGGCCGTCCTGCTCCTGCAGCGGGTCCTCGCGCCGGGCGGCGCGGGAGCGCAGCAGGTCCAGGCAGACCCGGCCGGTCACGGTGGTCAGCCAGCCGCCCACGTTGACGACCCCGCCGACGTCCGTACGGCTCAGCTTGAACCACGTCTCCTGGACGGCGTCCTCGGCCTCGCTGAGCGAGCCGAGCATCCGGTAGGCGACCGCCCGGAGATGGGGCCGGTGCTGCTCGAAGCGCTCGGCCAGAAGGTCTTCCCCGTTCATCTGCCACACCCTCGCGTCGGGATCCGTCGGTTCACTGACGGACGTTAGCCGCTCCTCGTGACGCGAACACGCGCGCACCGGGCCGGGGGACGGGTGGCCTCAGGGCCGGCGTGGGCCGCGGGCCGACGCGGCCGGGCCGCCGGAGGGGCGCCCCGCGGCCGGGTCGCCGCCTTCGCTGCGGAACCGCCGAACTCCCGTCCTGGTACGCCGTGTTCGCCATCCCCCACCGCGGTCGCGCGTCGGGCGGGATGCATCGGACGATCCGGGGGCGGCGGGGGTTGCGGCGATAATCCCGCCATGAGCCGCCCCCGAACCACCCGCGCCGCCGCCCCCTGGACCGCGTTCGGCGGAGACCTGCACCTCGACCTCGGCGAACGGCGCGCCGCCGGGGCCGGACTGCGCGCGGCCCTGGAGGACGCGCTGCGCGAGGCCGTCCAGGACGGGCGGCTCGCACCCGGCACCCGGCTGCCGTCCTCCCGGGCGCTCGGCGAGGACCTCGGGATCGCCCGGAACACCGTCGTCGAGGCGTACGGGCAGCTGACCGCCGAAGGCTGGCTCAGCTCCCGGCAGGGCTCCGGGACGACGGTCGCCGAACGCCCCGCGCCCCGGCCCGCCGGCCGCACCGTCGAGGTGGCGGCGGGCCGCCGCCCCACCGGGCGGCACGACCTGCTCGCCGGGCGGCCGGACCTCTCGCTGTTCCCCCGCACCGCCTGGCTGGCCAGTGCCCGCCGGGCGCTGGCCGTCGCCCCGCACGAGGCCTTCGACTACGGCTCCCCGCTGGGGCGGATCGAGCTGCGCCGGGCGCTCGCCGACTACCTGGCCCGGGTGCGGGGCGTGCGCACCGATCCGGACCGGCTGCTGATCTGTGCCGGCTTCGGCCAGGGCCTCGGCCTGCTGGCCACCGCCCTGCGCGAACGCGGGGCCGGGCGGGTGGCCGTCGAGACGTACGGGCTGCCGCCGCAGCGGGACGTCCTGCGGGCGGCCGGGCTCGGCCTCGCGCCGCTGCCGCTGGACTGCGCCGGGGCGCGGACGGACCTGCTGGCCGGGCTGACCGGGGAACGGGTCGGGGCGGTGCTGCTCACCCCCGCGCACCAGTTCCCGACCGGCGCCGCCCTGGCCGCCGAGCGCCGCTCGGCCGCCGTCCGCTGGGCCCGCGAGCACGACGGGTACGTGATCGAGGACGACTACGACGGCGAGTTCCGCTACGACCGGCAGCCGCTCGGCGCGATGCAGGCGCTCGACCCGGACCGCGTGGTGTACGGCGGCACCGCCGCCAAGAGCCTCGCGCCCGGTCTGCGGCTGGCCTGGCTGGCACTGCCCGACGAACTGGTCGAACCGGTCGGCCGGCTCAAGGACCTGGCGGACACCATGAGCCCGGTGATCGACCAGCTCACCTTCGCCGAACTGATCACCTCGGGCCGCTACGACCGGCACGTGCGGCGCTGCCGGCTGCACTACCGGCGCCGCCGGGACCTCCTGGTCGCGGCGCTCGCCGAACGGGCCCCGCACGTCCGGGTCACCGGCATCGCCGCCGGGCTGCACGCCGTCCTGGAGCTGCCGCCCGGCTCCCGCCCGGAAGCGGAGCTGGTGAGCCGCGCCCGCGCCGCCGGCCTGGTCCTCACCGGCCTCGGCTGGTACCTCACCGAGCACGCCGCCGCGGACGCCCCGCCGGCCCTGGTCGTCGGCTACGCCACTCCGCCCGACCACGCCTTCCCCGCCGCCCTCGACGCCCTCTGCGCGGTGCTGCGCACGGCCTGAGGCACCCGCGTCGCAGCAGGCCGGAGGCCGCCGGGGTGGGCCTCGGCGGCCTGGGACGGAGGGGTTACTTGTTGCGGCTGCCCAGTTCGAACAGGAGCATGATGAAGCCGGCGAAGATGTGGATGCCGGCGGTGTAGATCACCAGGCGGTGGTAGACGCGGCGGTTGGCCCACTTGCCCGCGTCCATGGTCTTCGGCGCGTTCTCGTCCCTGGTGTCCGGGGCGGGCAGGGCGGTCGCGGCGGGGGTTGCGGCGGTCTCGGCCATCGGGATCATCCTCCGGGTTTCCTGACGTCGGGTCAGTGGTGCGGGGCGGCGGGGCCGCCACCGAGGCAGAGTTCGCCGCCGGGGCTCTGCAGCAGGGTGTGCATGAAGAGCAGTTCGACTCCGGACGAGGAGTCGGCGGCGATGCAGTGCGGGGTGAGCGAGTCGAAGTGGGCGGAGTCGCCCTCCTCGAGCAGGTGGACGCGTTCGCCGAGGGTCAGCTTCAGCCGGCCCTGGAGGACGTACAGCCACTCCTCGCCGGGGTGGACGCGGACCACGGCGTCCTGCACGCCCGGGGGGACGTGCACGCGCAGCGCCTGCATGGCCCGGCCGGGGGCGCCGGTGCGGCGGTAGCCCCAGCCGCCGGCGCGACCGGGTTCGATCGCGCCGCCGCGCACCACCGGGTCCGGCTCGGTGTAGGTCTCGCCGAGCAGGCCGGAGACGGAGGTGCCGTAGGCGCGGGCGAGGCCGAGCAGGACGGGCAGTGAGGGCTGCCGGCGTCCGGTCTCCAGTCGGGACAAGTAGGCTGGGGACAGACCGATCCGGGCGGCGGCGACCTCCAGGGTGAGGCGGCTGCCGAGCCGGTGGTCGCGCAGCCGCGCGGCGAGGCCGGCCACCTCCTGCAGCTCGTGCTCCTCGACGGGGGCGACGGGAGCGGCGGGGGCGGTGGAAGCCTCGGGCTGGGGACCGGCTGGGCTGGTGGTCATGTGTCCAGTGGACACCTCGCGTGCCGCCTGGGCAATTTTCTTGCCTCTCAGGCAAAGCCGCGTGTGAGCCCGCTACGGGCGGGGAATGTTCCTGAGGTTGGACCGGGCCAGGTCGATCATCCGGCCGACGCCGCCGGAGAGCACCGTCCGCCCGGCGGCCAGCGCGAAGCCCTTCACCTGGGCGGCCGTGATGTGCGGCGGGATGGACAGCGCGTTGGCGTCGGTGACCACGTCCACCAGCGCCGGACCGGGCCGTTCCAGCGCCTCCGCCAGCACCTCCCGCACCCGGGCCGGCTCGGTGACCCGCTTGGCCGGGATGCCCATCGCCCGGGCGATCCCGGCGTAGTCGACGTCGCCGTTGTCGATCTCCGACTCCGGGTAGCCGGAGACCAGCATCTCCAGCTTGATCATGCCGAGCGCGCCGTTGTTGAAGACCACCGTCTTCACCGGCAGCCGGTGCTTGGCCACCGAGAGCAGCTCGCCGAGCAGCATCGACAGGCCGCCGTCGCCCGCCATCGCCACCACCTGGCGCCCGGGGAAGGCGAGCTGGGCGCCGATCGCGTGCGGCAGCGCGTTGGCCATCGAGCCGTGCAGGAAGGAGCCGATCACCCGGCGGCGGCCGTTGGGCTGCAGGTACCGGGCGGCCCAGACGTTGTTCATGCCGGTGTCGACGGTGAACACCGCGTCGTCGGCGGCCACCTCGTCCAGCACCGAGGCCACGTACTCGGGGTGGATCGGCAGGTGCTTCTCGATGTCCTTGGTGTACGCGCCGACCACGCCCTCCAGGGCGCGGCAGTGGCGGCGCAGCATGTCGTCCAGGAACGAGCGGTCGCGCTTCTGCTCCAGCAGCGGCAGCACGGCGCGCAGGGTGGCCGAGACGTCGCCGTGCACCGCGAGGTCGAGGGCGGTGCGGCGGCCGAGCCGGGTGGCGTCGTGGTCGACCTGGACGGTGCGGGCCTGGGGCAGGAAGGAGTCGTACGGGAAGTCGGTGCCGAGCAGCACGACGAGGTCGGCGGAGTGCAGCGCCTCGTGGCAGGCGCCGTAGCCGAGCAGTCCGCTCATCCCGACGTCGTACGGGTTGTCGTACTGGATCCACTCCTTGCCGCGCAGGGAGTGCCCGACCGGCGCGTGCAGGACGGCCGCGACCTCCAGCACCTCGGCGTGCGCGGAGCGGACGCCGGCGCCGCAGAACAGGGCGACCCGGTGCGCCCTGTTGAGCGCGCCCGCGAGCTCCTGCACCTGGGACCAGGGCGGGGCGGCGACGGCCTGCTCGGTGAGGTAGTGGCTGGTACCGGTCGGACGGGTGGCGGAGAGCGCGGCGACGTCGCCGGGGAAGGCCAGCACGGAGACGCCGCGGGCGCCCAGCGCGTGCTGGATCGCGACCCGCAGCAGGCGGGGCAGCTGGCCGGGGGTGGAGAGCATCTCGCACCAGCTGCTGCAGTCGGTGAACACCCGTTCGGGGTGGGTCTCCTGGAAGAAGCCGGTGCCGATCTGGCCGGAGGGGATGTGCGAGGCGAGGGCGAGCACCGGGACGCCGCTGCGCTGGGCGTCGTAGAGGCCCTGGATGAGGTGGGTGTTGCCGGGACCGCAGGAGCCGGCGCAGACCGCGAGGCGGCCGGTCAGCTCGGCCTCGGCGGCGGCCGCGAAGGCGCCGGCCTCCTCGTTGCGGACGTGCACCCAGCTGATGCCCTCCGCCCGGCGGATCGCGTCCACGACGGGGTTGAGGCTGTCGCCGACCACGCCGTAGACGCGTTCGACCCCGGCCTGCCGGAGCACCTCGACCATCTGCTCGGCGACACTCACCACGGGGATCTCCTGACGCCGGGGACGCGCGACACCAGCACCGTCCGTCGGCGCCGGACCCCCCGCACCCGGGGTGGGCCGGACGGGTGAGGGGGGCCGGGGCTCGCGGGGGCGGGGCGGTGGCGGTGCTACTCGGCGGCGAGGTGGTCGGGGCCGGAGGTGATCCGGCCGGTGGAGAGGCCCGCCTGGGCCTGGCGGCGGGCCGGTTCGCGGCCGGGGGGCTGGCTGCAGCGCTCCTGGGCGGGCGGGGTGGTGGTGGGCACCGAGACCGGGCGGCCCGCCTTCACCTGGACCGTCTCGCCGTCGTGCCGCAGGTGGATCACCTCGCCCCGGCGCAGCGTGTAGGTGGTCCGGTCGTGGTCGATCTCCACCCCCAGCAGCTGCCCGCGGACCAGCAGCGAGAAGCTGAGCCGCATCAGCCCGATGGGCAGCCGGGGCCGGAACCAGAGCACCTCGCCGTGGTCGCGCAGCCCGCCGAAGCCGGCCACCAGGGCGATGCAGGCCCCGGCGAGCGAGGCCATGTGCAGGCCGTCGCGGGTGTTGCCGCCGAGGTCGTGCAGGTCCATCAGGGCGGCCTCGGCGGTGTAGTCGTACGCGAGGTCGAGCTGCCCGACCTCGGCGGCGATCACCGCCTGGGTGCAGGCGGAGAGCGAGGAGTCGCGGACGGTCAGCCGTTCGTAGTAGGCGAAGTTGCGGGCCTTCTGCTCGTCGGTGAAGGCGTCGCCGCGGACCTGCATGGCGAGCACCAGGTCGGCCTGCTTGACCACCTGCTTGCGGTACAGGTCGAAGTACGGGTAGTGCAGCAGCAGCGGGAAGTTCTCCGGCGGGGTGTTCTCGAAGTCCCAGACCTGGTGGTCGGTGAAGCCGTCGGCCTGCGGGTGGACGCCGAGGTTCTCGTCGTACGGGATGAACATCGCGGCCGCGGCGTCCCGCCAGGCGGCGGTCTCCTCGGTGTTGACGCCGAGTTCGGCGGCCTTGCCCGGGTGCCGGGCGGCGGCCTCGGCGGCGGCGCGCAGGTTCGTCTGCGCCATGAGGTTGGTGTAGACGTTGTTGTCCGCGACGGCGCTGTACTCGTCCGGGCCGGTGACGCCCTCGATGCGGAACCGGCCGACGGAGTCGTGGTGGCCCAGCGAGCGCCACATCCGGGCGGTCTCGACGAGCAGTTCCAGCCCGTAGTCCCGCTCGAACTCGGTGTCCCCGGTGGCGCGGACGTAGCGGGCGGCGGCGGCCGCGATGTCCGCGCCGATGTGGAAGGCGGCGGTGCCGGCCGGCCAGTAGCCCGAGCACTCCTCGCCGCGGATCGTCCGCCACGGGAACACCGCGCCGGCCAGGCCGAGTTGGACGGCCCGGTCACGGGCCAGCGGGAGCGTGGTGTGCCGCCAGCGCAGCGCCTGGTTGACGGCGGCCGGCAGGCAGTAGGTGAGCACCGGCAGTACGAAGGCCTCGGTGTCCCAGAAGCTGTGGCCGTCGTAGCCGGGACCGGTCAGCCCCTTGGCGGGGATGGCGCGTTCCTCGCTGCGGGCACCGGCCTGGAGCACGTGGAAGACGGCGAACCGGACGGCCTGCTGGAGTTCGACGTCGCCCTCGATCTCGATGTCGCTGGTCTCCCAGAACTCGTCGAGGAATTCCCGCTGTTCGGAGACCAGACCGTCCCAGCCGGTGTACCGGGCGGCGGTCAGCGCGGCCTCGACCTGGTCCCGGACGGCCGGCAGCGAGCGGGTCGCCGACCAGCCGTAGGCCATGAACTTCACCAGCCGCAGCCGCTCGCCGGGGTTCAGCACGGTGGTGACGCTGATCCGGCAGTGGTCGGCCTCCGCCTCGGCGACGGTGTCCAGCCGCTCCGGGCCCTCGATCACGTGGTCCATGCCGGCCGCGACCCGGATGCCGCTGTAGCGGGTGCGGTGGACCAGCACCGCCTTGGTGCCGCCCGCGTGGTTGACCTCGGCGAGCAGCGGGGCCTCCAGCACGGCGGCGGCCCGCGGGTCGCCCTCGGGGCCGCCGGGCAGCTGCTCGTTGGCGACCAGCTCGCTCTGCAGCACGATCCGCACCGGGCCGTCCACCGCCTCGACGGTGTACTCGACGGCGGCGACGGCCCGTTGGGTGAGCGAGACCAGCCGGGTGGAGTCGACCTTGATGGTCCGCCCGGCCGGGGAGGTCCACTCGGCGGAGCGCCGCAGCAGGCCCTCGCGGAAGTCCAACCAGCGGCGGTGGCTGAGCAGTTCGCCGTAGCGCAGGTCGAAGGGCTCGTCGTCGACCAGCAATCGGATGATCTTGCCGTTGGTGACGTTGATGACGCTCTGGCTGGACTCCGGGTAGCCGTAGCCGCCCTCGCCGTAGGGCAGCGGGCGCAGTTCGAAGACGCCGTTGAGGTAGGTGCCGGGCAGGCCGTGGGGCTCGCCCTCGTCGAGGTTGGCGCGCAGGCCGATGTGGCCGTTGGAGAGCGCGAAGACGGATTCGGCGCGGGCCGGCGAGGTGAGGTCGAGGCCGTGTTCGACGACCTGCCAGGGGTCGACGGCGAAGGGCTGCTCCTGTCCGCTCATCACGACGACGCCTCCGGCTTCTCGGGCTGCTGCGGGTGGTCGGGGATCAGCTCGGCGAGGTCGCGGACGACCACGGTGGCTCCGTCGCGGCGCAGTTCGGCGGCCTGGCCGGTGCGGTCGACGCCGACCACCGCGCCGAAGCCGCCCGCCCGGCCGGAGGCGACCCCGGCCAGCGCGTCCTCGAACACGGCGGCGTGCGCGGGCTCGACGCCCAGTGCCCGGGCGGCGGCCAGGTAGGTGTCCGGCGCGGGCTTGCCCGGCAGGCCCTCGCGCTTGGCGACGACGCCGTCCACGATCACGTCGAAGAAGCCCTCGATGCCCGCCGCCCGCAGCACGTCCCGGCAGTTGGCGCTGGACGACACGACGGCGGTGGGCAGGCCGAGCGCGCGCAGCCGGCGCACGTAGGCGACCGAGCCGTCGTACGGGGCGACGCCCTGCTCGCGGATCATCCGCAGCACGGTGTCGTTCTTGGCCCGGCTCACACCGTGCACGGTGCGGGCGCCCGGCGGGTCGTCGTCGGTGCCCTCGGGCAGGTCGACGCCCCGGCTGTGCAGGAAGGAGCGGGTGCCGTCGAGTCTCGGCCGCCCGTCCACGTGGGCGTCGTAGTCGGTGACGGCGTCGAACGGGGTGAACGGCCCGCCGGTGCGGGCCGCTTCGGCCCGCAGGAAGGCGTCGAAGGTGTCCTTCCAGGCCGCGGCGTGCACCGTGGCGGTCTGGGTGAGCACCCCGTCGAGGTCGAAGAGGAAAGCGCGGATGTCGTCCGGTAGCCCCAGCATGGGTGCAGTCTCCCCCGTCCGCGCGCGCCGTGCCGCCCATTCCCGGCGGCGCGTCGCGGGAACGGGCGGCGGTTCGTTCGACACGGGCCGGGGGGCGGCCGGAACCGGCCGCTCAGGGCGAGTCCGGGGTGGAGGTGACCGAGAAGACCGCGCCCTGCGGGTCCCGCACCACGGCCATCCGCCCGGCCTGCATGTCGAACGGCGGCTGGATCACCGAGCCGCCGGCCTTGACCAGGGCGTCCACCGTGGAGTCGGTGTCGTCCACCGAGAAGTAGGCCATCCAGTGCGAGGGCGTGCCCGGCGCCAGGTACCCGGCGACCGGCTGCATGCCGCCCACGGTGTGGTCGCCGACGTTGAGCGAGTAGAAGCCCTCCATGCCCTGGATGGTCCCCGGGCGCAGCCCGAACGCCTGCTGGTAGAAGCGGCCGGCCGCGGCGGTGTCGGTGGTGTTGAGCTCGTTCCAGACCAGCGAGCCCGGCTCGTTGACGATGCCCGCGCCGATGAACTCCAGCTTCTGCCAGACGCCGAACACCGCGCCGGTCGGGTCCGCGGCGACCAGCATCCGGCCGGTGCCGCCGACCTCCACCACCGGGTGGATGATCGCACCGCCGGCACCGACGACGGCCAGCGCGGCGGCGTCGGCGTCGTCCGTGGCGAGGTAGGTGGTCCAGGAGACCGGCGGCAGCGGCTGCCCGGACTCCCCGGCCTCGGAGCGGGACATGATCCCGGCGACCGGCTTGCCGTTCAGCGAGCACACGGCGTAACCGCCGAACTCGGCCGGGCCGACCTCGCCCTGCCAGCCGAACAGGTCGCGGTAGAAGTCGAGCGCGGCCTGCTGGTCGCTCGTCGTCAGGTCCACCCAGCAGGGGGTGCCGGGCTTGTACGGTGCGGTGACTACGGGCATTCCTTGGCCTCCAAGCGATGGTCGTCCGCCGCGGGGCCGCCGGGGCGGCGCGGGCGGTGGGGCCGCGCGGCCGACGGCCGTACACCGCCCACGATCGCCGGGCCTCCGCGATCCCGCCACCGGACGGCGTCCCGGCGGGTCGCCGCCGGCCGGACGCTCACCGGCGGACGTGCGGGCGGTCACGGCGCGTGGTGGTGGCCGCCCTCGGTGAACAGCGGCCGCGGCTCGCCGCTCTGCGCGTAGTCCTTGAGCCGGACGAGCAGCTGCGCCCAGGTGCCGGCCACCAGCGGCACGCCCTCCTCGCTGCCGGGCTGCCAGCCGCCGTGCCGCAGCAGCAGCCGGGTGCGGTGGCCGGGCTCGCCGCGTTCGTCGGGCCGGTCGGCGAGGTCCCAGCTGATCCAGGTGCCGGCCCAGTGCGGCGGGAAGGCCCCGGCGTTCGTCCACACCACCCGGTCCGGGCCGGTGCGCTCACGCCGCAGCCGGTAGGGCTCGGGGTCGTCCGGGAGGTCGAACAGCAGCACGTCGTCCTCCCGCTCCACATCGGTCGTCCACCAGGAGGTCAGCCCGTCGTGGGTGGTCAGCGCGGCCAGCACGACGGCCGGCGGTGCGGCGATGTCGAGCTCCAGGGCGATCTCGGCCATGGTTCCGCCTTTCGGGCCTGCGGCTCCCCCCGGCGTGTGCGACAGGCCCACCATGGCACGGGCCCGCAGGCGCCGCGCCCCGGAGCGCCCGCCCGCTCAGCCGCCGGAGCCGTAGGTGGTGTTGGCGCAGATGTCGTCGTCGGCCGAGCGGGCGTCGCCGGTCACGCTGGTGGGCAGCGGGGCGGGCGTTCCGGGGGCGGACGGGGCCGCCGAGGAGCTCGCGGCGGCGCTCGCGGCAACCGTGGCGCCGTTGGCCGCCGCGAAGTCCTTGCCGACGATCACGGTGACGCCCGCCGAGGTGCCGGGCTCGACGATCGCGCCGGGGAACACCGCGGCGACCTTCTCGGCGTTCGCCTTCTGCCCGGAGCCGTACTGGACCATGGTGGTCGTGTACTTGGTGTTGTCCGCCCGGCCCCCGGGGGTGGCGGTGAACTTGGCCGCCTTGAGCTGCTCGGTCGCCTTGCCGGCCATGCCGGCGGCGGTGGTGCCGGTGAGGACGGACACCCTGATGTTCTTGTTGGCGGCGTCGGTGGCGAGCGGGGAGGCGGAGGCGGTCACGGCGGCGGTGGCGGCCGGGGTGCCCGGGTCCGCCGGGGCGGTCGGCGGGGCGGCCTCCGCGGGCTGCTCGCCGGTGGCGTTCTGGCCGTCGATGGTCCGGTCGGCCTTGAGGGTGTCGAAGAGCCTGCCGGCGTCCGGCTGGACGATGTCGATGTTCTTGTCCTGGGTGCGGTAGCGCCAGGGCAGGGTGACGAACTTGAGGTCGTGCAGGTCGATGTTGCGCAGCGACAGGCCGAAGGACATCAGCTTGTCGGCGCTGTCGAGGCCGGGGTCGACGGTCAGCGACTTGGTGGCGGCGTCGGCCAGCGGCAGCATGGTGGTCGGGTTGAGGCCCTGCTTCTTGATCTTGGAGGCCAGCGAGCTGATGAAGGCCTGCTGGCGCTTCATCCGGCCGATGTCGGAGCCGTCGCCGATGCCGTGGCGCAGTCGCACGTAGTCGAGCGCCTGCTGGCCCTCCACCTTCTGCGGGCCCTTCTTCAGGACCACGTTGCCCTTCTTGGGGAGGTTCGGGTTGATGTCGCCCTCGTGGATGTCCTGCGGCAGGCAGACGTCCACCCCGTCGACCGCCTTGGTCATCGCCGAGAAGCCCGAGAAGTCGACCACGATGGTGTGGTCGACGCGAATCCCGGTGAGCTTCTCCACGGTGTTCTGGGTGCAGGCGGGATTGCCGTCGTCGGAGCCGCCGGTGGAGAACGCCGCGTTGAACAGCTGGCTGTTCTCGCCCTTGGTCCACTTGCCGCTGGGCAGCTTGCAGGACGGGATGGCCACCATCGCGTTGCGCGGTACGGAGATGCCGACGGCGTGCTTGTGGTCGGCGTAGACGTGCAGCAGGATCGTGGTGTCCGAGCGGGCGCCGCCCTCCTCGCCGCCGCCGAGGTCGGAGTTGTTCTTGCCGCGGCTGTCGGAGCCGATCATCAGCACGTTGACCGGCTTGTTGCCGTCCGAGTCGGCCTGCGCCTCCGGCGGGCGGTCCGGGGCTATCGCGTCCGCGTCGAAGGACTTGATGTTGCCGTTCAGCTTGTAGTAGATCAGCCCGCCGGTGCCCGCCAGTAGGACGAGCACCCCGGCGGCGGACCAGGCCACGATCTTCTTGGCGCCCCACTTCGGCTTGCGCGCCGCCGCCCTGGCCGCCGCCCGACCGCCGGGCGCCGCCGGGGGCGCGCCCTGGGCGGCACCGGCCTTGCCCTGGGCGGCGCGGCGGGCCTCGGCACGGCCGCCCGGCCGCGGCGCGGGCACCGCCGCGGAGTTCGCCCCGTCGGCCGTGGCCGCGCCGGACGCGTCGTCACCGCGAGCCGCACCCTCGCCCCACTGACCTGACATGCCTGCACCTTTCACCGCCGGGACGCCGCGCCCCCCTTGGTCCGGACGCGTTGCACACAGAGAGACGGTCGAGGCGGTTCTCGGGTTGCACATACGACGGTCGCAATAACCGACGAACTCCCCCGAAATAACGCCCCCACAGCCCCCCAGCCGGTCCGTCGTCCCCCAACAGACCCTCGTGGATCATACAAAGCGATGATTGCCCCCGGGTGATTCCCGCACCGGAACGCTCAGCGCTGCTCCTTGCCGATCCGGGCGCCGCCGGGGCCGGCGGCGGCGGCCGGCGACCACCGGTCGCGGGTCACGTGGGAGGTCGACCGGCGCAGCGGCGCCGGCGGTTGCGGTGGCCCCGGTGGAGCGGCGGGCTCCAGGACCGCTCCCAGCCCCAACACCAGGCGGAACAAGGCCCGTTCGGTGTGGTCCGCGCCCTCCCCCGGACCGGAGTCGAGGAACGCGCTCCACAGCCGGGCGGCTTCGGAGGCCCGGCCGGACGCCTCGCGCCGGACGGCCGGCGCCGGGGAGCCGGTCAGACCCGCCGGCAGCCCGAGTCCCGTCGCGAGGTCCGCCGTCTCGGCGGCCGGGTCCTGCGGCGCTCCGGACGGCCCCGGGCACGACGAAGGCCCGGGTCGGAGGTGGTCCGACCCGGGCCTTCGCACCGGTGGGGCGCCAGGGGCTCGAACCCTGAACCTACGGATTAAAAGTCCGCTGCTCTACCCATTGAGCTAGCACCCCTACACCGTGGACATCATGCCAGACCGGACCGTGCGGTGCGGCCGAATACGGGCCCGGGGACCGGCCGGCGGACGGGCCACGGGCGGGCGTGACCCAGGTCACTTTTGCGCGGGCTTGGCCCGGAGCCGGGCGCGTGTCACTATTTCTGCACGCCCACCCTGCCCAAAACCCGTTCCGGGGGCGGGGGTTGAGTGTCACAGCCGCCGGTCCGCGCAGGTCGGACCAGGTCCGCGGCCGACACGAGCACTGGTTCCCCCTCGGTAGTCCGCCACCCGCCCGAGCCGCGGCGTGCGCGGGGGGAGGACCGCGCACGCGCCGCACTCGCACGTCCGCACCGCCGCACGGCCCGCGACGCGCTGCGCCCCACACACGCACGCCACGACTGGACAGGTGGAGGAAGAATGTCGGAAAGCGCTTTCCTGGAGAACTTCTACACGGCCATCGAGGGAACCGCCCGCGTGGTGGAGGTGCCCTTCGAGCGCGACACGGTCTGGCCGGTCCTCACCGCCTACCAGGACGTGCTGGAGGAGTCGGTGATCTCCTTCCGGGTGCAGAACAGCCCGCGCGGCGCCGATGACCTCGACTGCCGGTTCACCATGCTCCCCCGGGGCCTCGACCCCTACGCCGTCGCGCTGGCGAACGGCCTGACCGAGCCCACCGACCACCCCGTCGGCCGGCTGCTGGCCGAGGTGCACGGCGAACTCCCGATCGACAGCTGCGGCGTCGACTTCGGGGTCCGCGCCGGCTTCACCAAGGCCTGGTCCTTCCCCACCATCGAGCGGCTGCTGACGGTCCGCGAGGTGATGGCGCTGCCGTCGGCGCCCGAGAGCATCGCGGCCCACCTCGACACCTTCGAGCGCTACGGGCTGGCCGACATCGTCAGCACGGTCGGCATCGACTACGGCAGCCGCACGGTCAACCTCTACTTCGGCGGCGGCGCCTCCGGCCGGGTGCCGCGGACGACCTTCGAGCCCGACGGCGTCCGTTCGCTGCTCGGCGAGCTCGGCCTGCCCGCGCCCAGCGACGAGCTGCTGGCGTTCAACGAGAAGGCGTTCGTCATGTACGCCACGCTGAGCTGGGACTCCCCGGAGATCTCGCGGATCACCTACTCGGTGATGACGCCCGAGCCGCTGGCGCTGCCGGTCACCGTCGCCCCGCAGATCGTGCGGCTGGTGAAGGAGGCCCCGTACAGCACCGAGGGCCGCAACTTCGTCTACGGCGTCACGGTCACGCCCAAGGGCGAATACCACAAGATCCAGTCGTACTACCAGTGGCGGCGCCCGGTCGAGAAGATGCTCGTCGCCGAGAAGTAGGACCCGCCGCGGCGGCGCCCGCCGAGGGCCCGCCGGGGACCGCTCCTCGGTCCCCGGCGGGCCCTTCGCCGTCCCGGCACGTGGCCGGGCGCCGGCTGCCGCCGGATCCACTTCCTCACGAGAACTCCGGATGAGCGATCTCCATGCAGAAACGACACGGGGAGCTGAGTTCGTTGTCCCTACCCGCCGCAGCCGAGGGGCTGTCGGAGCAGCGCGGGACCCGGCCGGTCGGCACCGGTCGGGCGCGCGCCAAGGCCATCGTGCTGGGCGAGCACGCGGTGGTCTACGGAGCCCCGGCGCTCGCCCTCCCGATGCCGCAGCCGGCCGTCACCGCCACCGCCGGGTACTCCGCGCAGTCGCCCGCCGACCCCGACGACTTCTCCCTCACCATGACCGGCGACCGGGCCCGGCCGAAGGCCACCCAGGCCTCCGACGGACTGCACCGGCTGACCGCCGAGTTCCGGGCCGTCATGGGCGTGCCCGACACCCTGCACCTCGACGTGATCATCGACTGCGCGATCCCGGTCGGCCGGGGGCTCGGCTCCAGCGCGGCCTGCGCGCGGGCGGTGGTCCACGCGCTGGCCGACCTCTTCGGGCGCGAGGTGTCGCCGCAGCTGGCCTTCGACCTGGTGCAGACGGCCGAGAACGTGGCGCACGGGCGGGCCAGCGGCGTCGACGCGATGGCCGTCGGCGCGAAGGCCCCGCTGCTGTTCCAGGCGGGCCGGGCCGAGGAGTTGCCGATCGGCTGCGAGGGCCTGTTCATCGTCGCGGACAGCGGCGTCGCGGGCCGCACCAAGGACGCCGTCGAGCTGCTGCGCCGCGGCTTCGAGGACCGTCCGGGCTCCCGGGCGGCCTTCGTGCGCCGGGCCACCGAGCTCACCGAGACCGCCCGGCTGGCGCTCGCCGAGGGCCGGCCGGAGCAGCTCGGCGCCCAACTCACCGACTATCACGGACTGTTGAGGGGCAGCGGGCTGAGCACCGAGCGGATCGACGGAATGGTCGAGGCCGCGCTGGCCGGCGGCGGCCTCGGCGCCAAGATCACCGGCGGCGGGATGGGCGGCTGCGTCATCGCGCTGGCCCGCGCGGAGCAGGCCGCCGAGGTCACCCGCCGGCTGCTGGCCGCCGGCGCCGTCCAGACCTGGT
This sequence comes from Kitasatospora sp. NPDC058032, assembly GCF_042885845.1. NCBI lineage: Bacteria > Bacillati > Actinomycetota > Actinomycetes > Kitasatosporales > Streptomycetaceae > Kitasatospora > Kitasatospora sp. NPDC058032. The sequence goes on from NZ_JBHVRK010000019.1 coordinate 24,605, forward strand.
CCGTCCCGCTCGGGAAGCAGGCCGGCCATGGCAGTTGAGCAGCCCGTCGCCGTGCCCGACCACCCGGCCGCCGCCGGCGACGCCACCGCCGTCGCGCACCCGAACATCGCGCTGGTCAAGTACTGGGGCAAGCGGGACGAGCGGCTCGTCCTGCCGTGGACCGACAGCCTCTCGCTGACCCTGGACGTCTTCCCGACCACCACCCGGGTCCGGCTCGCCCCCGGCGCCGCGCACGACGCGGTCGCGCTCGACGGCGTGCCGCTGCGAGGCGAGCCGCTGCGCCGGGTGATCGCCTTCCTGGACCTGGTCCGCGAGCGCGCCGGACTGCCGCTGCGCGCCGTCGTGGAGACCGGCAACACCGTGCCCACCGGCGCCGGACTGGCCTCCTCGGCGAGCGGGTTCGCCGCGCTGGCCGCCGCCGCCGGCGCCGCCTACGGACTGGGCCTGGACGCCACCGGGCTGTCCCGGCTGGCCCGGCGCGGCTCCGGCTCGGCCTCGCGGTCGGTCTTCGGAGGCTTCGCCCTGTGGCACGCCGGACAGCCCGGCCACGCCGACCCCGACCTCGGCTCGTACGCCGAGCCGCTGCCGGTGCCGGTGCGCGCGCTGGACCCGGCGCTGGTGGTCGCGGTGGTCGACGCCGGGCCCAAGGCGGTGTCCAGCCGGGAGGCGATGCGGCGCACCGTCGACACCTCGCCGCTGTACCGGCCGTGGGCCGCGTCCAGCCAGGCCGACCTGGTCGAGATGCGGCAGGCGCTGGACCGCGCCGACCTCGACGCGGTGGGCGAGATCGCCGAGCGCAACGCGCTCGGGATGCACGCCACCATGCTGGCGGCGCGCCCGGCGGTGCGCTACCTCTCGGCGGCCACGCTGACCGTGCTGGACGCCGTGCAGGAGCTGCGGCGCGCCGGGGTGGCGGCGTACGCGACGATGGACGCCGGGCCGAACGTCAAGGTGCTCTGCCGGGGCGCGGACGCCGAGCGGGTGGCCGCGGCGGTGCGCGGGGCCGTCGGCAACGGTGCGGTGCACCTCGCCGGGCCGGGGCCGGGCGTCCGGCTGCTGGGCCCGAGCCCGGACGCGGACGCGTGAACGGCGCCCGCCCGCCGGTGGTGCGGCGCGCGCCGGGCAAACTGTTCGTCGCGGGCGAGTACGCGGTGGTGGAGCCGGGCGGCGCGGCGATCCTGGTGGCGGTCGACCGCCACATCACCGCCACCGTCACCGAGCCCGCCGCCGGCCCGGGCGTCCTGCTCTCCTCCGACCTCGCCGCCGCGCCGGTGCGCTGGCGGTGGCGGGAGGGCCGGCTCGACCCGGTCGGCGCGGCGGACCCGGCCCGGACCCGGCGCGAGCTGGCGCACGTCGTCGCCGCGGTCGAGACGGTCGCCCGGCTGCTGGCCGAACACGGCCGACCGGAGCTGGAGTTGGACCTCGCGATCAGCAGCCGGCTGCACCAGGACGGCGTCAAGTTCGGCCTGGGCTCCAGCGGCGCGGTGACCGTGGCGACCGTCGCGGCGGTGGCCGCGTACGCCGGCCTGGCGCTGTCGGCCGAGCAGCGGTACCGGCTGGCCCTGCTGGCCTCGGCCGGGCTCGACCCCAAGGGTTCCGGCGGCGACCTCGCCGCCAGCACCTGGGGCGGCTGGATCGCCTACCGGTCGCCCGACCGGACCGCCGTGCTCGACCTGGCCCGCCGCCGGGGGGTGGCCGGGGCGCTGGCCGAGCCCTGGCCCGGCTTCGCGGTGCGCCGGCTGCCGCCGGTCCCCGGGCTGGCCCTGGAGGTCGGCTGGACCGGCACCCCGGCCTCCACCGCGGACCTGGTGTCCGGCCTGCACCGGCGCGGCCCGCGCGGCACACCCGCCCACCGGCGGTACACGGCCGCCGCCGAGGACGTCGTACGGGCCGCCGCCGAGGCGTTCGAACAGGGTGACCGGCCGGGTCTGCTGGAGCAGATCCGGTGCGCCCGAAGGGAGTTGGCCCGGCTCGACGACGCGGTCGGGCTCGGCGTCTTCACCCCCGCCCTGACCGCCCTGTGCGAGGCCGCCGAGGCCGTGGGCGGAGCGGCCAAGCCCTCGGGCGCCGGGGGCGGCGACTGCGGCATCGCGCTGCTGGACACCGCGCACGGCGGAACCACGGACAGCGGGACCGCGGACGCGTCGCCCGACATCGACCAGCTACGGGAGCGGTGGGCCGCGGCCGGGGTACGACCCCTGGCCCTGCGTCCCGCCCTGGAAGGGAACGAGGAATGATCTCGCAACGCAAGGACGACCACGTCCGGCTCGCGGTCGAGCAGCAGCACGGCCACGTCGGGCGCAACCAGTTCGACGAGGTGTCGTTCGTCCACCACGCCCTGGCCGGCATCGACCGGCCCCGGGTGTCCCTGGCCACGACCTTCGCCGGCGTCTCCTGGCCGGTCCCGCTGTACATCAACGCGATGACCGGCGGCAGCGAGATGACCGGCCGGATCAACCGCGACCTCGCGATCGCCGCCCGGCGGACCGGGGTGCCGATCGCCTCCGGCTCGATGAGCGCGTACTTCAAGGACGAGTCCTGCGCCGGCACCTTCAGCGTGCTGCGCGAGGAGAACCCGGACGGCTTCGTGCTGGCCAACGTCAACGCCACCGCCTCGGTGGAGAAGGCGCGGCGCGCCGTCGACCTGCTGGCGGCCGACGCCCTGCAGATCCACGTCAACACCGTCCAGGAGACGGTCATGCCGGAGGGCGACCGCTCGTTCTCCGCCTGGGTGCCGCAGATCGGCAAGATCGCGGCGGGCGTGGACGTCCCGGTGATCGTCAAGGAGGTCGGCTTCGGGCTCAGCCGGGAGACCGTCCTGACGCTGCGTGAGCTGGGCGTGCGGGTGGCCGACCTCGGCGGCCGGGGCGGCACCGACTTCGCCCGGATCGAGAACGGCCGGCGCGACCTGCGCGACTACACCTTCCTGGAGGGCTGGGGCCTGTCCACCGCCGCCTGCCTGCTGGACGCACAGGGCGTGGACTTGCCCGTGCTGGCCTCCGGCGGCGTGCGCCACCCGCTCGACGTGGCCCGGGCGCTGGCGCTCGGCGCCCACGGCGTCGGGGCGTCCGGGACCTTCCTGCGCACCCTGATGGACGAGGGCGTGGACGCGCTGGTCGACCAGCTCACCACCTGGCTCGACCAGTTGGCGGCGCTGATGACCATGCTCGGCGCGGCCACCCCCGCCGACCTCACCCGCTGCGACCTGCTGATCCAGGGCTCGCTGCGGGAGTTCTGCGCCGACCGCGGCATCGACACCGGGTTGTTCGCCCGGCGCTCCGCCACCACCGCCGCCACCGACGACCTCACGGGAGGCACCCGATGACCGACGAACACGCCGTCGCCGGCGTCCCGATGCGCTGGGTGGGACCGGTGCGCATCTCCGGGAACGTCACCAGCACCGAGACGCACGTGCCGCTGGCCACCTACGAGTCCCCGCTGTGGCCCTCGGTGGGCCGCGGCGCGAAGGTCTCCATGCTCGCCGAGCGCGGCATCGTGGCGACCCTGGTCGACGAGCGGATGACCCGCTCGGTGCTGGTCGAGGCGACCGACGCGCAGACCGCGCTGGCCGCCGCCCGCTCCGTCGAGGCCCGCTTCGAGGAGCTGAAGGAGGTGGTGCGCGGCTGCAGCCGTTTCGCCGAACTCGTCGGCGTCCGGCACGAGATCAACGCCAACCTGCTGTTCGTCCGGTTCGAGTTCACCACCGGCGACGCCTCCGGGCACAACATGGCGACGCTCGCCTCCGACGTGCTGCTGCAGCACCTGCTGCGGACGGTCCCGGGCATCTCCTACGGCTCGATCTCGGGCAACTACTGCACGGACAAGAAGGCGACCGCCGTCAACGGCATCCTGGGCCGCGGCAAGAACGTGGTCACCGAGCTGCTGGTGCCGCGCGAGGTGGTCACCGGCGTGCTGCGCACCACGGCGGCGAAGGTCGTCCAGCTGAACGTCCGCAAGAACATGCTGGGCACCCTGCTGGCCGGCGGCATCCGCTCGGCCAACGCCCACTTCGCCAACATGCTGCTGGGCTTCTACCTGGCCACCGGGCAGGACGCGGCCAACATCGTCGAGGGCTCGCAGGGCGTGGTGATGGCCGAGGACCGCGACGGCGACCTGTACTTCGCCTGCACCCTGCCGAACCTGATCGTCGGCACGGTGGGCAACGGCAAGGGGCTCGACTTCGTGGAGAGCAACCTGGCCCGGCTCGGCTGCCGGGCCGACCGCGAGCCGGGGGAGAACGCCCGCCGGCTGGCCGTCATCGCGGCGGCGACCGTGCTCTGCGGCGAGCTCTCGCTGCTCGCGGCGCAGACCAACCCGGGCGAGCTGATGCGCGCCCACGTCCACCTGGAACGCGGCAAGGCGACGGAGAAGGTCGGGGTGTAGCGCATGTCCACGAGTACCACCGCCACCGCGGTCGGCATCCACGACCTCTCGTTCGCCACCACCGAGTTCGTGCTGCCGCACACGGCGCTCGCCGAGCACAACGGCACGCCGGTCGGCAAGTACCACGTGGGCATCGGCCAGCGGTCGATGAGCGTGCCGGCCGCCGACGAGGACATCGTCACCCTGGGCGCCGCGGCCGCCGCCCCGATCGTCGCCCGGCACGGCGCGGACGGGGTCCGCACCCTGGTGTTCGCCACCGAGTCCTCGATCGACCAGGCGAAGGCCGCCGGGGTGTACGTCCACTCGCTGCTCGGGCTGCCGTCGGCGACCCGGGTCGTCGAGCTCAAGCAGGCCTGCTACGGCGCCACCGCCGCCCTGCAGTTCGCCCTCGGCCTGATCCACCGCGACCCCTCCCAGAAGGTCCTGGTGGTGGCGAGCGACGTCTCCAAGTACGACCTGGACAGCCCCGGCGAGGCCACCCAGGGCGCCGCCGCGGTGGCCATGCTGGTCACCGCGGACCCGGCGCTGGTGCGGATCGAGCCGCCCTCGGGCCTGTTCACCGCGGACGTCATGGACTTCTGGCGGCCGAACTACCGGGACGCCGCGCTGGTCGACGGCCAGGAGTCGATCGGCGCCTACCTCCAGGCCGTGCAGGGCACCTGGAAGGACTACGCCGAGCAGGGCGGCCGGCCGCTGGAGGACTTCAGCGCCTTCTGCTACCACCAGCCGTTCACCAGAATGGCCTACAAGGCGCACCGCCACCTGCTGAACTCCGCCGGGTACGACACCGACGAGACGGCCGTCCAGGAGGCGCTGGGGCTGACCACCGCGTACAACGAGGTGATCGGCAACAGCTACACCGCCTCGGTGTACCTGGGCCTGGCCGCGCTGCTCGACCAGGCGGAGGAGCTCGACGGGCGTTCGGTGGGCTTCCTCAGCTACGGCTCGGGCAGCGTCGCGGAGTTCTTCGCCGGGACGGTCGTGCCGGGCTACCGGGCGCACCTGCGCACGGCGGAGCACCGGGCGGCGGTCGAGCGGCGCCGGCCGATCGGCTACGACCGCTACCGCGAGCTGCACCTGCGGTCCCTGCCGACGGACGGCGGCGACCATCCGACCCCGGAGCAGACCACCGGACCGTTCCGGCTGGCGGGGATCAGCGGGCACAAGCGCCGCTACGAGCGGCGCTGACGGCGCGTCTGGTCCCGACACGGAGCACCCGCGGATCCGTTGACGGGCGGTGTTGCCGCCCGCCCGGCAGCGGATCCGCGGGGTTGTCGGTGCTCAGGTGCCCCGGTGCCCCGGTGCCCCGGTTTTCAGCTGCTCAGCTGCTCAGCTGCTCAGGTATCAGCTGCTCAGCTGCCCGGGCCGGCGGCGCAGGGCGATCGCGGTGAGCTCCTCGATGTCGAACTCCGAGCGGCCCGGCGTCCCGTACCGGGTGATCTTCCCCCGGCTGACCCACTTGCGGATGGTCGCCTCCGAGACGCCCGCGGCGAGCGCGGCGACGTTCGTCGGCACCAGCCGGTGGCGGGGCGGACGGCTCAGACCGCCGCCTCTCGCCGCTGGTCCATGAGATGCCGTAGCGTGAGCCATTCGCGTATCCCCCATGAGTGTCCGGACGAGCAGCCGATGCTGCTCCGTCCCCCGGTGTGCTGCTGCGGTGAGGTGTCGATCGTCCCCGGGCAGCCGTCCACCACGCAGTCCCTGGTGGACGGCGCGGGGCGGTCGGCGGCCTCGGGGTCGATCGCGTTGAGCAGTTCGACCCGCAGCTCCTCGATCTCGTCGGCGAACTCGGCGGCCGGCGGCTGCGCGGTGAGCCAGTCCAGGTGACGGCCGAGGAACCGCGCCAGGTGCGGCACGGAGCGGATCCCCGTGGCGGCGCCGGGCGGCTGGGCGCCGAGGCGCTCGCTGCCCAGCCGCTCGGTGCCCAGCCGCTCGGCGGCGAATCCCGACCAGGACTCCAGGATCGCCACGATGTTGTTGCGGGCGTCGATCGCCGCCAGGTTCAGCCGGTCCCGGCGGCGGGTCCCGGAGACCCTGGTGGGGTTGCGCCGCCGGGGCTCCGACTGGATGTGGTGCAGGCACTCCCGGTGCAGCTCCGGGAGCGCCCGCAGGGTGCGTTCCAGCTGTCCGATGCACGGGGCGCAGAGGACGGAACCGGCGGCGGCGGGGATCGCCCGTCCGTGGTTCCTGGGACACGAGTGGAACTCCATCGAATCTCCTTGGTGCGTGCGTGCGACACCCGGATTCCCTTGCCCGGCCGGTCAGTCGGTGGGAATCCAGTCCCGCCGGATGTGCGGGGTCTCGATGCCGAGCGACTTCATGTGCTCGATCGGGTTGGTGTACTCGCGGCTGGCGGCGATCAGGCCGTCGCGCAGCGTGAAGCCGTGGATGAAGTGGTTGCGGTAGCGGCCCTCGGGATAGCCGGGGAAGCGGATCGTCCCCTCGCCGTCGCACTCGACCATGATGAGGTCCGGGTCCTGGGTCTCGTAGAGCCGGACGTCGGACCACTGCCAGTCGGGCAGGACCTCGAGGGAGAGCTCGTTGTGGCGCTTCAGCTTCTCCCGGCCGGTGACCACGATGGGCCGGCCGATGTCGGTGTAGAAGAGGGCGGCGGTGCCGTCCTCGGTGTAGAGGGTGTACCGGCGCAGCCGGGCCTCGGGGCCGGTCTCCAGGTACTGCTCGACGGCCCGCCGGTTGCGGGCGCGCAGGTCGTGCCGGTCGGTGAAGATCTGTGGCGAGGTCATGACATCTCCGGGGCGGTGGGCGGGGTCGGCGCGGAGGGTGCTCCGCGCGGGGGTCACGGCTGGAGCCGGCTGATCCCCCAGCCGTCGGCGGTGCGGTCGTAGCGCAGCCGCTCGTGCAGCCGGTCGGTGCCGTCGGCCCAGAACTCCAGGACGTCGGGCACCAGTTCGAATGCGGTGTAGGACGCGGGGCGGGGCAGCGGCTGCTGCGGGCGGCCGAGCTCCAGCGCCTTGGCCCGGATCTCCTCGAAGTGCTCGAGGTCCTCCACCGGCCGGCTCTGCTGCGAGACGGTGGTCATCGGGTGGGTGAACACCGCCCGGGCGGCCCACAGCTCCTCGGCGGTGGTGTCCGGCAGCTGCCGCACCGGCCCGGCCAGGATCACCTGCTGGCTGGTCTCCCGCCAGTACAGGACGCCGGAGGCCCAGGGGTTCTCCGCCAGCTCCCGGCCCTTCTGGCTGCCGGCGTGGGTGGCGAAGACGATCCCCCGCTCGGTGATCCGGTTGATCACCAGGATCCGGGACGAACTGCGGCCCCGGGCGTCGGCGGTGGCCAGCGCGAGGGCGCGCGGCTCCCGCACCCCGTGCCCGGCCGCGGCGGCCAGCCAGGAGTTCAGCAGGCCCATCGGCTCGGCCGGCGGGGTGCGGAACTCCGGAAAGTCGACGACGACCGTCCCGGTCAGCGACTCGGAACGCCTCGACAGGTCAGACATGCAGGACTCCTTCGATGGTGATGACGCCGTGGCCCGAGACCTCGACGCTGTCGACGCGGTCCCCCTCGCCGTGCACCAGGGCGCCCATCGGCGAGGGGCGGCCGATCTCGACGCCCTGGGTGATCTCGATGCGCTGCCCGTAGGCACCGAGACCGTGCCGGGCCAGGTGGATGGCGATCGGGCCGGCGGCGGAGCCGGTCGCGGCGTCCTCCACCACCCCGTACGCGGGCGAGAACATCCGGTTGCGCCAGACGGTCCCGGCACCGGCGATGCAGTTGGTGGCCATGTCCGGGAACCGGGCCAGCGCCCGGTGGTCCGGGTCCACCTTGGACAGCGCCTCGACGCTCTCGAAGCCGACCAGGACGTGCCGCGGGCCGTTGCGGTAGATCTCCACCGGGAGCGTCGAGCCGCTCACCCCCAGCGCCCAGAGCAGTTCCTCGGCCCGGTCGAACGGCTCCCAGACCGGCACCGGCTGGCGCATGCTGGTCGCGACGGTCCGGCCGCCCTCCCGCTCCAGCTCGAACGGGATGACGCCCATCGCGGTCTCGATCCGCAGCGTTCCGGCCTCGGTGCGGTCGCCCAGGGCGATCGCGGTGCCGAGCAACGGGTGTCCGGCGAAGGGGAGTTCGTTCACCGGGGTGAAGATCCGCACATGGTGGTCCCCGCCCTCCCGGGGGGCGAGGACGAAGGTGGTCTCGGAGAGGTTCATCTCCCGGGCGATGCGCTGCATCTGGTCGGCGGACAGGTCGTCGGCCCCGAAGAAGACCGCCACCGGGTTGCCGGTGAGCGGCCGGCGCGCGAAGGCGTCGACGACGACGTACTGGTGCATGGGTCCTCCCACTCGTCATTGGGAACGCGGGGCACCGCCGCGGCGGCCGTGCAGAGCGGGCGCGGCGGGCAGGGTGAAACCGGGCAGCGTGGAGCCGGCCATGGGTTGAGCCGGTCACGGGTGGAGCCGGTCACGGGTGGAGCCGGCCACGGGTGGAGCCGGCCACGGGTGGAGCCGGGCAGCGTGGAGCCGGGCCGGCGCGCACGGGGGGGTGATGCGCCGGCCCGGCGGTCCCGGGCGGATCAGGCGGGGTCGGGGACCCTCGCCGGGCCGAGCAGTCCGGACAGGGCGGTGGCCACGATCCGCGGCCCCTCCCGGGTGAGGACGGACTCGGGGTGGAACTGGAGCGAGGCGAAGCCGGGCCCGCGCAGCGCGTGGACCTCCCCGGTCGCCGGGTCACGGCTGACCCGGACCGGGCCGACGCCGTGGGCGGGGAACTCCTCCGCCGCGCTCAGCAGGGCGAAGGTGTTGTAGAAGCCGACCCGTTCGACGGTGCCGAAGAGGTCGATCTCCTTCTGCACCCCCTGGTTGGGCACCGTCCGGCGGCGGATCGGCAGCCCGAGCCGCAGCCCGAGCACCTGGTGGCTGAGGCAGACCGCGAGGAACGGCCGGCGCTCCGCCAGCAGCGTGTCGATCGCGCCGCGCAGATGGCGCATCTTGGGATGCGCGGCCTCCTGCGGGTCGCCCGGCCCGGGCCCCATCACCACCAGGTCGTGGCCCTCGAAGGAGTACTCCTCGTCGAACCGGCGGACCGTGACGCGCAGGCCCAGGGAGCGCAGCTCCTGGTCGATCATCGAGGTGAAGGTGTCCTCGGCGTCGACCACCAGGACGCTCCGCCCGGCGAGTTCGGGCCGGGCCGAGGCGCGGTCCTCGGTGTCGGCGAGCCAGAAGCCGGCGATCGAGTCGTTGCGCGACTCCAGGGCTCGGAGCACGCTCGGATGGTCGGCGAAACGTTTTTTCGCACCGCCGTCGAGCGCGGCGACCAGGCCGGCCGCCTTGGCCCTGGTCTCCGCCGCCTCCGAGGCCGGGTCGGAGTGCCGCACGATGGTGGCGCCCACGCCGATGCCGATCCGCCCCCGCGGGGTGATGTCCGCGGTCCGGATGAGGATCGCGGAGTCCATCACCCGCTCCCCCGCCGCGTCCCGCCCGATCAGCGCGACGACGCCGCTGTAGTAGCCGCGGCCGCCCCGTTCGTAGCGGTGGATGATCCGGCAGGCGCTCTCCACCGGGCTGCCCGTCACGGTGGGGGCGAACATCGTCTCGCGCAGGACGTCCCGCACGTCGCGGTCGGTGCGGCCCTCGATGAGGTACTCGGTGTGCGCGACCCGGGCCATCTCCTTGAGGTACGGGCCGACCACCCGCCCGCCCGTCCCGCAGATCCGGGACATCATCTTGAGCTCCTCGTCGAGCACCATGTAGAGCTCGTCGGTCTCCTTGCGGTCGCTGAGGAACTCCAGCACCCCCGAGAGGGTCGGGCCGGACGCCGGGTAGCGGTAGGTGCCGCTGATCGGGTTCATCACCGCGGTGCCGCCGCGGAGGCTGACGTGCCGCTCCGGGGAGGCGCCGACCAGGGTGCGGGTGCCGGTGTGGACCAGGAAGGTCCAGTAGGCCCCGGACTCCCGCTCCAGCAGCCGGCGGAACAGCGCGGGCGCGCTGAGCGGCCCGTAGTCGGTGATGTCGGCGACGAAGGTGCGCCGGATGACGAAGTTGGCGCCCTCGCCGGTGCCGATCATCTCCTCGACGATGCGGCTCACCACCTCGCCGTACGCCTCGTCGCCGACGTCGAACGCGCCGCCGGCGAGCGTGGTCGGCACGTCCGGGAGGCGGACCAGCGCGTCCGCCAGCGGCACCCGCTGCTGGCCGGTGACGGTCATCGCCACCAGCGGCGTCCCGTCGTCGGCGGCTGCGAAGCCGCGCTCGGCGAGCTGCCGGTAGGGGACCACCACGAGCACCTCGTGCCGCTCCCCGGCGCCGGGCTCCGGGGCCGCGGGCAGCGGGATGTCGGCGAGCACGGCGGGCAGGGCGACCGAGCCGGTCAGCACCTCCACCACCGGGCCGCCCTCGGCGGCGGCGCCCGGCCGGTGCAGCAGGGCGAAGGCCTCCGGACGGCCCTCCAGCACCTCGCGGAGCAGGTCCGGAGCGCCGTGCTCGGCGCCCCGGCCGTGCGGGCGGTGTGGACTGTGCGGGCTGTGCGTCATGCGAACAGCCCCTTGACGGTGGTGACGCGGGCGCAGCGCTCGGCGGCATAGGTGAGCGCCGAGCGGTGGTACTCCGCCGAGAAGTCGGCGGTGGCGTCGGCGACGAAGAACACCTGGATGTCGTTGGTGAAGGCCTCGACGGCGGTGGCCAGCACGCCCACGTGGGCGTAGACGCCGCAGAGCACGAGCTGGTCGCGGCCGGCGTCGCGCATCCGCTGGAGCAGGTCGGTGCGGAAGAAGGCGCTGTAGCGCCACTTGGTGAGCAGCCAGTCGTGCTCGGCGGGCGCCAGGGCGTCCACCACCTGGCGGTCCTCCGGGGCGGGGCGCATGCCGGGGCCCCAGAAGTCCTTGAGGAGTCCGCGCTCCTCGTCGGTCATGCCGCCCGGCTGGGCGGTGTAGGCGACCGGGACGCCCAGGGCGGCGCAGCGGTCGCGCAGCCGGGCCGCGTTGCGCACCAGTTCGGTGCGCGGGTCGTCGGGGAGCGGGTCGAGGAAGTACCGCTGCATGTCGTGGACGAGCAGGACCGCGCGGTGCGGCTCGGCGGTCCAGGACACGACGGCCGGCGGCAGGTCGCCCTCGGCCGGTAACGGGTAGGACGGAATGGGGGGTATGCCGGTCATGGCTCCGGTTCTTTGCGTGATGCGAGGGTCTGTGAGGGGGCGCGCGCAGAGCGGGGCGGTGGAGCTCGATGGGGTGACGTGGTGCCGTGCCGGGACGGACGGGTCAGGCGGTCCAGGCGGACACCACGGAGACGGCCTGGGCCGGGTTGAGGCGGGGGTCGCAGCAGGTCGTGTAGCGCTCGCCGACGGAGTCGAGGTCGGCCTCGGTGGACGCGCACTCGGTGACGTCGTCCGGGGTGGTCTCCAGGTGCAGACCGCCGGCGACGCCGCCCGAGCCGCGCACGGCCTCGACGAACCGGGCGACCTCCAGGGCGATGGTCCCCACCAGGCGGGTCTTGAGGCCACCGGGGGCCGTGAAGGTGTTGCCGTGCACCGGGTCGCTGAGCCACACCACCGGGTGGCCGGCGCCGCGGACGGCGTCGACGAGCTTCGGCAGCCGGTCCGCGACGGCCTCGGCGCCCATCCGGGCGATCAGGGTGAGGCGGCCGGGGTCGCGCCACGGGTCGAGCTTCTCGCACAGGGCGAGGAGTTCGTCGGGCTCCATGCCGGGGCCGACCTTGCAGGCCACCGGGTTGGCCACCTGGGACAGCAGGGCGACGTGGGCGCCCTCGACCTGGCGGGTGCGTTCGCCGATCCACGGCCAGTGGGTCGAGCCGAGGAACAGCCGGCCCTTGTCGTCGACGCGCAGCATCGGCGTCTCGTAGTCGAGCAGCAGCGCCTCGTGGCTGGTCCACACCAGGGGCTCGACCACGTCGCGGCCGGCCGCGCGGTCGCGCCAGCCGAGGTGCTCGACGATGTCACCGGCGGCCATGTAGCCGGTGAGGATGCGCAGCGGGTCGGGCCGGCGGGACTCCGCGTCCGGCTCCGGTCCGTTCACCATGTGCCCACGGAAGACCGGGAGTTCGATCCCCTCGACGACTTCGGTGGGCTTGGAGCGGGGCTTGGCGAACTGTCCGGCGATGCGGCCCGCGCGGACGACCGGCTTTCCGGTGCGCAATCCGAGCGTCCCGGCGAGCAGATCGAGCAGCGCCGCCTTACGCGCCACATGTTGACGTGTACATTCCTGCGGATCCTCGGCGCAGTCCCCGGACTGCAACACCAGCGCTTCGCCGGTCGCCACTTTTCCCAGGAGGGTGCGCAAGGTGGCCAGCTCGTCGGGCTGGACCAGGGTGGGACGCGAGGCCAGCGCCTCGCCCACCCGGCTGACCTGGAGGAGGTCGCTCCATTCGGGTTGATGCAACGCCCCGCGGATACGAATCTCCCGTATGACGTCTTCCACGACGTACTCCGATCCGGCGGTGGATTTCTTGAATTGTCAGGTGGGTATTCCGGTGCGCTTGATCTCCGGCACCGGGATTCCGAGCGCGCGCAGCTGCTGGAACGGGTTCATGAACTCGCGCTGCAGCTTGATCCGCCCGTTCTCCAATTCGAACGAGTGGAGGAAGTGATTCTCGTAGTAACCGTCCGGGTAGTCGCCGAAGAGGATCTTCCCGCGGCCGTCGCACTCGACCCAGAAGCGGTTCGGGTCCTGGGTCTCGAAGATCTCGACGTTGTACCACTCCCAGTCCGGGAAGCACTTCAGCGACCAGACGGCGTGCTCACCCAGGCGGTCCCGGCCGTGCGTGGCGACCGGGGAGCCGGTGTCGGTGGTCCAGAGGCCGCCGACGCCGTCCTCGGTGAAGAGCTCGTGACGGCGCAGCCGGTCCTGCCCGAGGGTGCGCATGTACCGCTCGACGGTGGCCCGGTTGAGGCGGCGCAGCTCGGTCTCGTCGGCGAATCCCTGCGGGCCGGCGGATTCAGGCACAGTCGTATCCCCTGTTTGTTATTCGGACGAGTGAATGAGCAAGCAAGCGATCTTGTTGAATCCTGCCTCACCGGCAGATGCTTCCGCAACAGCGACCTATGAACTAACTGTGAAGGTTCGATCGCCACAACGCCGTCCGGGGGTGGCCGAAAACCGTCCGGCGATAAAAAAACGCTTGTTCTGCGACCTCACCTTTGAAAGGCGTGGGGCCAATGTTCTCGGAATCCGGTATTCCGTTGAACAGCGCCCGCCCCGGGGTTCGGGACGGGCGCCGGAGTACGCGGAGGGGCTCTGGCCGGTCAGCCGACCGGCACGGCGGAGCCGCCGCGGTGGCTCGTGAGGTGGCCGCGGAGGGTGAAGCCGGGGGCGGTGGCATCGGCCGGATTCAGCACCATGCCCCGGTCAAGGAGCTGTCGCGCCGCCAGGTGGTCGGTCGGCCGGTTGACCGACTCCACCGCCTGCAGCTCACCGCCGCGGAACAGCAGTACCGAGAACGCGTCGGGGTCCTCGCCGAGCACCACCTCGGTGTCGTGCCCCTCGTCCAGGCCGGCGATCTGCACGGTGGTCGCGAACTGGTCGCTCCAGAACCACGGCAGTTCGGCGTAGCCGCGGCCGGTGCCGGTCAGTCGCGCGGCCACCGCCTCGGCGTGGCCGACGGCGTTCTGCACCGACTCCAGCCGCAGCCGGTTGCCCGAGCGCACCTGCGGGAACGCCGCGCAGTCGCCGATCGCGGAGATGTGCGGGTCGCTGGTCAGCAGGGAGGAGTCGACGGCGATGCCGCCGCTCACCCGCAGGCCGGCCGCCGCCGCCAGGCCGGTGCGCGGGATCACCCCGATCCCGGCCAGCACCAGATCGGCCGGCAGCCGGTTGCCGTCGGCCAGTTCCACCGAGGCGACCCGGCCCAGGTCGTCGCCGTGCAGCGCGGCCACCCCCTGGCCGAACAGCAGCCGGCTGCCCTCGCGCCGGTGCAGCCGGGTGAAGTGCTCGGCGGTGCGCGCGGAGAGCACCCGGGCCAGCGGACGGTCGAGGGCCTCGACCACCGTCACCTCGCGGCCCGCCCGCCGGGCGGCGGCGGCGAACTCCAGCCCGATGAATCCGGCGCCGACCACCACCACCCGCCGGGCCGCGCCGAGCGAGGAGCGCAGGGCGGCGGCGTCCTGGGCGGTGCGCAGCGTGTGCACCCCGCGCAGCCCGGACCCCGGCACGCCGAGCGTGCGCGCGGTGGCCCCGGTGGCCAGCACCAGGTGGCCGTAGCCGAACACCGAGCCGTCGGCGAGGCGGACCGTGCGGGCGGCCGGGTCGACCGCCGTCACCGAGCCCGCGACCAGTTCGATCGACTGGCGCGCGTAGTAGCTCACCGGCCGCAGCCACAGCTGGGACTCGTCCACCTCCCCCTTGAGATAGGCCTTCGACAACGGGGGTCTCTCGTAGGGGAGTTCGTCCTCCGCGTCGATGAGGACCAGTCTTCCCCCGAAGCCGTGCTCACGCAGCGAGGCGGCCGTCTGGTAGCCCCCCTGGCCGGCTCCGACGATGACGACCGACGAGGGGTGGCCGAGCGCGGGGCGCTCCGGCGAGGGGCCCGTCGCGAAGGCCATCACTTCTGCCGCTCGGGCAGGTGCACGATCAGGCCGTCCAGCGCCTCGGTCACCGTGAGCTGGCAGCTGAGCCGGCTGTTGGGGCGGCGCGGGCAGGCGGTGAAGTCCAGCATGTCGTTCTCGTCGGACCGGATCGGCTCCGGCTTGTCGAGCGTCGACTCGTCGACGTAGACGTGGCAGGTGGCGCACTGGAGGTTGCCGCCGCACTGGGCGACGATGCCGTCGACGTCGTTGAAGACGGCGCCGCGCATGACGCTGGTGCCGGCCGGTACGTCGACGGTGCGCTCCGTCGTATCGACGGCGACGTAGGTGATCTTGGGCATGACGGGACTCCTCGGTGGCGCCCGGGCGCGCGAGGGCGCGCCGGAACAGGGCACCGGTCACGTAACGAAAGGGAGGAAGGACGGCGCCGCCGGTGGTCGGCGCGGAGCACGTCGCTCCCGCCAACCCGCCATCTCTTACCGGCCGTTCGGACACGCGAAGCCCTGGGCCAGGAACACGGCAGCGCGTTCGAGCGTAGCAAAGGACCCTGGCGCACGCCAGGATCGATCACCGGGGCCCGCGCCGTCAGGTCCGCGCCCGGAGCATCCTCGGATCCGGCCGCCGGTGCGTCATGAGCGGCCTGCTGACGGTGAACTCCCGGAACCGGCGGGCCGCCTCGGACTGGTAGGCCTCCCGGTTCCAGACCAGGGTGAGCACCCGGTAGCAGTTCGGGGCCTCCACGTGCACCCAGGCCACCGGCACGTGGGTGTCGGTGCCGGCCAGCCGGGACATCGCCGGGATCAGGCCGATGCCCAGGCCGGTGCTGATCATGTCCTGGCTGGCCCCCGGCTCGTCGCCCTCGCAGGACAGCCTCGGGGTGATCCCCTCGGTCGCGAACAGCCGCTCCAGCAGGGCGCGTTGCCAGTGGCCCCGCCGGGTGGTGACGAACGGCTCGTCGGCGATCTCGGCGATGGTCACGCTCTCCCGGCCGTCCAGCCAGTGCCCCCGCGGGACGGCCAGCAGCACCTCCTCGCGGAGCAGTTCGACGGACTCCAGGTCCGGGCCGGTCAGCGGTTGCGAAGCCACGCAGAAGTCGACTTCACCGGCGCGCAACTGACGGTCCATCTCCGACACGGTGGACTGGAAGAGCCGCACCTCGGCGCCCGGGTAGGCGGCCCGGAAGCCGCCCATCAGATGGGTGACGGTCAGCAGCGTCTCGGAGGCGACGCCGACCCGGCCGAGCCCGGTCTCCCGGGCCTCCCGCAGCGCCCGGCGGCCGTCGTCGAGCTCGCTCAGCGCGCGGTCGACGTGGCGCAGGAACACCGCGCCGTACTCGTTGAGCCGGATCCGCCGGCCCTGCCGGTCGAAGAGCGGGGTGCCCAGCTCGGCCTCCAGCCTGGCGATGGTGCGGCTGAGCGAGGGCTGGGCGACGTTCAGCTCCTCGGCGGCGCGGCTGATGTGCTCAAAACGGGCGACGGTCCGGAAGTGACGCAGTTGCAGCAAATCCACGGTTCACCTCTGCTCATGCCTGATGGGCTATCGGCACATAGCAAAACCGGTCTTGGAACGCATAAGCAATCCCGCCTAACGTCATCGGTGGGGTTCGTCGCAGCGGGTGGCGGGCAGCGATGCCCGTCACCCGCACACGCGAGGCGAGGAACCCGTCCACTCCCTCCCCTTCCCTCCCGCTCCCCCGCCCCCTCATCCGTCCGCCGACCCGGAGGCCAACCGCCCCCCAGGAAGGTCGCATCATGAGCGCTGCGGATCTGGCCCGACTCCAGTTCGCGGCCACCACCAGCGTGCACTGGCTCTTCGTCATCCTCACCATGGGGCTGGTCCCCATGGTGGCGTTCATGCACACCCGGGCCGCGTACACCCGCGACCCCGCCACCCGCGCGGTGCGCGAACGCATGACCCGCTTCTGGGGCCAGCTGTACGTCATCAACTACGCGGTCGGCATCGTCACCGGCCTCGTCATGGAGTTCCAGTTCGGACTCAGCTGGAGCGGACTGAGCAAGTTCGCCGGCAACGTCTTCGGCGCCCCGCTGGCCCTGGAGACGCTGATCGCCTTCTTCGCCGAGTCCACCTTCCTCGGCATGTGGATCTTCGGCTGGGGCCGGATGCGCCGCAGCGTGCACGTGGCGCTGATCTGGCTGGTCGCCCTCACCGCGTACGCCTCGGCGTTCTGGATCCTGGTCGCCAACGGCTTCCTGCAGCACCCGGTCGGCTACGAGGTGCGCGACGGCGCCGCCTACCTGACCGACTTCGTCGCGCTGATCACCAACGCCAACGCCCTGGTCGCGCTCGGCCACATCGCGCTCGCCGCGCTCACCACCGGCGGCATCTTCGTCGCCGGCATCAGCGCCTGGCACTTCGCCAAGGGCACCCGGGAGACCGAGCTGTTCCGCAGCTCGCTGCGGCTGGGCGTCTGGGTGAGCATGCTCTCCTCGTTCTTCGTCATCATCGTCGGCAACCTGCAGGTCCCCGTGATCGAGCGGACCCAGCCGATGAAGGCCGCCATCCTCAAGGGCAGCGGCGTCGCCGAGGAGCAGGCCAGGCTGGTCGCCCAGCACGGCCCCGGGGACTACGTGCCCTGGGAAGGCTGGGTGAAGAACTCGATGGACCTGATGTCGATCCTCGGCAACACCGTCTCGACCATCACGTTCATCGCCGTCTTCCTGCTGCTGAAGGACCTGCTGGTACGCAAGCGCTGGCTCGCCTACCTGATGACCGCGATCATCCCGCTGCCCTTCATCGCCTCCGTCGGCGGCTGGGTGGTGCGCGAGATCGGCCGCCAACCGTGGCTGGTCTACGGCGAGTTGACCGTCGACGACGCGCTCTCCAACGTCAGCACCGGAGCCCTGACGGTGTCCTGCGCGCTGTTCATCGCCATCTTCGTCGGCCTCGCGGCGACCAACTGGACGCTGATCACCCGCTTCGCCCGGCGCGGCCCGGACGGCGCCCAGCTCGGCGCCGGCGATCCGCTCGGCGACGACCTGCCCGACGCGGGCGGCGCCGACGACAAGCAGCCGGTCCCGGCCTTCTGACCCCGGCGACGGATCCCGCACCGAGATGCACTCCCCTGACGTGACGGAAGGTTGGGCTACATGAGCCTGGAGACCCTCTGGCTGGCCCTCCTCGGCCTGCTGCTCGCCGGCTACTTCGTGCTCGGCGGCTACGACTACGGCGTCCAGATGCTGTCCCCGTTCCTCGGCGCACCGGCCGGCGCACCCGACGGCGCGCCGGCCCGGGCACCGGATCCCGCGGAACGGAACGCCGCGCTCGACGCGATCGCCCCGTTCTTCCTCGGCAACGAGGTGTGGCTGGTCGCCTTCGCCGGCGCGATGTTCGGCGCCTTCCCGCACCTGGAGGGCAGCCTGCTCTCCGGCCTCTACCCGCTGATCGTGGCGATCCTGGCCGCCCTGGTGCTCGGCAACGCCGCCGTCCAGCTGCGCGGCCGGTCCCGCGGCCCCCGGGCGCTGCGCTGGTGGAACGCCCTGGTGGTGCTCGGCGGCGTGGTGCCCGCCGTGTGCTGGGGCATCGTGGTCGGCCTGCTGCTGCACGGCGTGCCCCGCCGGGCGGACGGCTCCTTCCACATCGGCTTCGGCGAGGTGTTCGCGCCGTTCTCGCTGACCTGCGGGGTGGCCGTCGCGCTGCTCTTCGCCGGTCACGGCGCGGCCTTCATCGCGCTCCGCTCCGAGCCCGAACTCGCCGTGACCGCACGGCGGGTGGGCGCCACCCTGGTCGCCGCGGCCGGTGCCGCGAGCGCCCTCGGACTGCTGCTGTCGCTGTTCGGGGTGGGCGCTTCGATGACCAGGACCGCCACCTCGGTGGTCCTGTTCCTGCTCGTCGCCGCCGCCGTCGCGGCCGGCTGGTGGTTCCTCACCCGGGGCCGCGACGCGCCGGCCTTCACCGCCACCTGCGTCGCGACCGCGCTGCCGGTGCTGCTGATCGGGGCGGGCCAGTACCCGTACCTGCTGGCCGCCGAGTCCGGGGCGGGGATCACCGTCGACGACGCCGTGGCCGACGGGGCCACCCTGAAGCTGCTGATCGGCTTCGGCGTGGTGATCTTCCCGCTGATCCTCCTCTACCAGGTCTGGAGCTGGTGGGCGTTCCGCGGCCGGACCGGGCTGCGCCACCCCAGCTACTTCTGACCACCGCCACCGCCGGCCGGCAGCCCCCCGCTGCCGGCCGGCGGCCTTCCAGCCGGCTTCCGCGGCCCGGCCGCCACCCGACCGGCCCGGACGGGCCGCGGAAGCCCTCCGCACCGCACGCCGGGCACCGCCCCGGGAGGGAGCACGGGATGAAGCCGGCCGAACGCCGCCTGCGGCGCGAACTCCCGGTGGTGCGCCGCCACCTGACCACCTCCACCGCGCTCGCCCTGCTGGGCGCCGCACTCGTCGTCGGCCAGGCCGGCCTGCTCGCCGGCCTGCTCGCCGACGGCTTCGCGGGGCACCGCCCGGACACCACCGCCCTCGCCGCGCTCGCCGCCGTCCTCGCCCTGCGCGCCCTGCTCGCCTGGGCCCGCGGCGTCCTCGCCCAGCGCGCCGCCGCCGAGGCCAAACGCGCCCTGCGCGACCGCCTCACCGCCCGGCTCCGGGAGACCGGCCCACGCCGGCTGGCCGCCCGCCGGCACGGCGAGACGGCCACCCTGCTCACCCGCGGCCTCGACGCCCTCGACCCCTACCTCACCGGCTACCTGCCCACCATGGCCGCCACCGCCGTCGTCCCGCTCGTGGTCGTCGGCCGGCTCTGGTGGGCCGACTGGACCTCCGCACTGATCATCGTGCTCACGCTGCCGCTGATCCCGGTGTTCGGCGCGCTGGTCGGGATGCACACCGCCCGCCGCACCGCCCGGCAGTGGCGGCTGCTCGCCCGGCTCGGCGGCCACTTCCTCGACGTCGTCGCCGGACTGCCGACGCTGCGCGCGTTCGGCCGCGAGCACCACCAGACCGGTGTGGTGCGGGAGATGGCCGACGCCCACCGGCGGGCCACCATGCGCACGCTGCGGGTGGCGTTCCTCTCCTCGCTCGTCCTGGAGACCGTCGCCACCCTGTCGGTCGCCCTGGTCGCCGTCCCGGTCGGCCTGCGGCTGCTGGCCGGCGAACTGGACCTGCGCACCGCCCTGGTCGTGCTCTTCCTCGCCCCCGAGGCCTACCTGCCACTGCGCGCGGCGGGCGCGGCGTTCCACGACAGCGCCGAGGGCATCACCGTGGCCGAACGGGTCTTCGCCGTCCTCGACGAGGAGGAGCCCGCGGCGGGACGCACCGCCGCCGCGCCGGTCCCCGACGCCCGGAGCGCGCGGCTGCGCCTCGACGGGGTCACCGTCCACCACCCCGACCGCGCCGCGCCCGCCCTCGACGCCGTCTCGCTCACCGTCCACCCCGGCGAGCACCTCGCCCTGGTGGGCCCGAGCGGCGCCGGGAAGTCCACCCTGCTCGCCCTGTTCCTCGGCTTCACCGCCCCCGGCGCCGGCCGGGTCCTGGTGGACGGCACCGACCTCGCCGCGCTCGACCCCGACGACTGGCTCGCCCAGGTCGCCTGGGTGCCGCAGCGCCCGCACCTGTTCGCCGCGACCGTCGCCGACAACATCCGCCTCGGCCGCCCCGACGCCACCGACGCCGAGGTCCGCGCGGCCGCCCGGGCCGCCTGCGCCGACGGCTTCGCCGAGGCGCTGCCGCAGGGTTACCACACCCTGCTCGGCGAACACGGCGCCGGGCTCTCCGCCGGACAGCGCCAACGCGTCGCCCTGGCCCGCGCGTTCCTCAAGGACGCGCCGATCCTGCTGCTGGACGAGCCGACCGCCCACCTCGACCCGGAGAGCGAGGCCGCCGTGACCAGGGCCACCGCCGAGCTGATGCGCGGGCGCACCGCGATCGTGGTCGCCCACCGCAGGAGCCTGCTGCCGCACGCCGACCGGATCGTCACCGTCCGGGCCGGCGCCCTCGAACCCGCCCCGGCCGCCGAAGAAGTGGTGCTCCTCCCATGACCAACCCCCCGGCCCCCCGCCCCACCGTCCGGCTGCTGCGCCACCTGCTCCCGCACTGGCGCCGACTGCTGCCCGCCGTCCTCGCCGCCGCCGGCAGCGAACTCAGCGGCGCCGCCCTGATGGCCACCGCCGCCTGGCTGATCACCCGCGCCGCCGAGCAGCCGCCGATCTCCGCCGTCGCCGTCGCCATCGTCGCCGTGCGCGCCCTCGCCCTCGGCCGCGGCACCCTGCGCTACGCCGACCGGCTGCTCGGCCACGACGGCGTGCTGCGCGCCGTCGCCGGCTTCCGCGCCCGGGTGTACGAGGCACTCGTCCCGCTCGCCCCGGCCGGCACCCCGGCGTTCCGCGGCGGCGACCTGCTGACCCGGCTGGTCGACGACGTCGACGCCGCCCAGGACCTGCTGCTGCGCGTCCTCGTCCCGGTCACCGCGGCCGGTCTGGTCGCCGCCACCGCCACCGGAACCGCCCTGGTGCTGCTGCCCTCCGCCGGGCTGCTGATCGGGGTGCTGCTCGCCGTGGCCGGCCTACTGGTGCCCGCCCTGGTGCTCGCGCTGTCCCGCCGCGCCGGGAGGGCGGAGAAGGCCGCGCGCGCCGAACTCACCGCGCTCACCGTCGACCTGACCGAGGGCGCCGCCGACCTCGCCGCGTACGGCGCCCGCGGTCGCGCCCACCGGCGGGCCGCCGAGGCCACCGCCCGGATCGCCGCCCTGGAGCGCCGCGCGGCGCTCACCACCTCGCTCGCCTCCGCCGCGGTCCTGCTGTTCCAGGGCGCCGCCACCGTCGGCGCCACCTGGCTCGGCCTGCGCGCCCACGCCGACGGCCGGCTGCCCGCCGTCCAGCTCACCGTCCTCGCCGTGCTCGCCCTGGTCTCCTTCGACGCGCCGGCCGCCCTGCCCGCCGCCGCCCGCCGGCTGGCCGACGTCTGGGCCTCCGCCCGCCGGCTCGCCGACCTCATGGACACCCCGCCCCCGGTCACCGACCCGGCCGACCCGGCCCCGCTGCCCACCGACGGCCCGCTCGGCGTCGAGATCACCGATCTGCGGGTACGCCACCGCCCCGACGGCCCCGCCGCCCTCGACGGCGTCAGCCTCCGCCTGCCGCCCGGCCGCCGGGTCGCCCTGCTCGGCGCCAGCGGCTCCGGCAAGTCCACGCTGATCGCCGCGCTGATGCGGTTCGTCCCCTACGAGAGCGGCAGCATCCGCGTCGCCGGCCGCGAACTGCGCGACTGCGCGGGCGCCGACGTCCGCCGGGTGATCACCGGCGTGACCCAGGACGCCCACGTCTTCCACACCACGATCCGGGCCAACCTGCGCCTGGCCCGCCCCGACGCCGCCGACGAGGACCTGCGCGAGGCCGCCCGCCGGGCCCGGCTGCTCGACTGGATCGAGTCCCTCCCCGACGGCTGGGAGACCATGCTCGGCGGCGACGGCGCCACCATGTCCGGCGGCCAGCGCCAGCGCCTGCTGCTGGCCCGCGCCCTGCTCGCCGACCCGCCCGTCCTCGTCCTCGACGAACCCACCGAGGGCCTCGACCCGGACACCGCCGCCGCCGTCCTCGCCGACATCCTCGACGCGACCCGCGGCCGCACCACCCTCCTGGTCACCCACGACCACGCCGCCCTCACCGCCGCCGACGCCGTCCTCACCCTCACCGACGGCCGCCTCGCCCCCGTCGGCTGACCGCGGGCGGGGGCGCGAGCGGCGGGTGCGGCGGGTGCGGCGGGTGCGGCCTCAGCCGGCGAGGTGCAGGAAGGGCTTGGCCACCGAGGCGTGTTCGAAGTAGAGCCGGGTCAACGGCGGGAACCGGAACCGCGCGTCGTGGCTGGAGCGGTCGACCGTCACCTGGAGCAGGTGGTGCGCGACGAGGGCGCCGACCGGCTCCTCCACGTCCAGCAGGTCCATCCCGAGCGTGCGGGCCGCGGCCTCCAGGTCGAACCCCCCGTCGCCGAGCCGGCAGAGGCTGATCAGCGCGTCCCGGTGCTCGGGCCGCAGCCGCCCGGCCGCGTGGTCCAGCCGCGCGCCGAGGTCGAACGGGCCGACCCTCAGCTCCTCGTGCACGCGGTGCTCCTCGGACAGCCGCTGGACGAGCTTGCGCACCCGCCAGGCCCGGCGGGCGAGCAGCTTCTCCCCGACGATCCTGATCGCCAGCGGCAACCGGTCGCACAGCCCGACCAGCCGGGCGCTGTCGGCCGGCTCGGCGGTGATCCGGCCCGTTCCGACGATCCCGGCGAGCAGCTCGACGCTCTCCTGCTCGGTCAGCGGCCCGAGTTCGACCGTGCTGTGCGCCGAGAGCCCGATCGGCCGGTTCCGGGCCGTGACGATCACCGCCGATTCCGGGTTCCCCGGGACGAGCGGGAGGACCTGGTCCGCCGAGTCGACGTCGTCCAGGACGATCAGCAGCTTGCGCCCGGCCGTGGTGGTGCGCAGCAGCGTGGCCCGCTCGTGGGGGTCGGCGGGCAGGTCGGAGGGCGCGTGCCCGAGGGATCCGAGCATCCGGGTGATCGCGTCCTCGGGTCCGATCGGTCCGCCGAGCCGGTCGTGCAGCGCCATGAACAACTGGCCGTCGGGGAAGCGCTCCTTGAGGACGTGCGCGGCCTGGACGGCGAGCACCGACTTGCCGATCCCGGGCTGGCCGACGATCACCACCGTCCGGGCCGCCCAGCCGGCCGCGGGCGCGCCCAGAATCGACTCGAGGTGTCCGAGCGCCTCCCGGCGTCCGGTGAAGTCGGCGATGCCGGACGGGAGTTCGCTCGGGGCGACGGCGGGCTGCGCGGCGGCGGGGGCGGGCCGCCGGCCGGTCTCCACCGGGACGCAGTTCAGGATGTCCTGCTGGAGCTGCTGGAGCCGTCGGGACGGTTCGAGCCCGAGCTGCCCGACGAGATTGCGGCGCAGTTCGTGGTAGGCCTCCAGCGCCAGCCCCGGGTTGTCGGTCCGGCGGCCGGCCTCCATCAGCAGCGCGCAGAACCCCTCGTGGGTCGGGTGCTGGCGGGCCAGCGCCTTGAGCTCGCCGACCAGTTCGCGGTGCCGCCCCAGTCGCAGGTCGATGCCCATCCGCTCCTCCAGGATGGTGGTGCGCTGCTCCTCCAGCAGGCCGAGCTGGGCCGACACCCCCGGGCCGAACTCGATGTTGCCCAGCGGTGCGCCGCGCCAGAGGTCGAGCGCCTCCCGGAACACCGCGGCGGCCCGCAGATTCTCCCCGACGTCCCGTGCGCACAGCCCTTCGGCGACCAGCCGGCCGAAACGCCGGAGGTCCAGCTGGCGGTCGGCGATCCGAATGCAGTATCCGCCCGGAACCGTTTCGATGAGCGGCGATCCGGTGACCTCGTTGATCGGCCCGAGCGCCGTCCTGAGTTGGTAGACATAGGTCTGGATCGTCTTCCTGGCCAGCTTCGGCGGCCATTCCCACAATTCGTTGATGGCGGATCTGAACGGCACCACCCGATTGGCGTGCAGCAGCAGCAGCGAGAGCAGCCGGGCCTGCATGGGGGCACGAGGGGTGATGTCGCGGCCCGCGCGCCGGACTTCCAGCGGGCCCAGCAGGGAGAAGTTGAGCGGTTCCGACGGATCCCCCGGGCCGGTGTCCCGGAATTCCCGATCAGGCCCGGCCGCACGAGCGTACTCGTCCATCGGCACGATCCCCCCCTTGCTCCTCGGTCGTCTTTCCTCGTGGCAGGCCCCGTCCGCGCCGACGAGATAACTCGATCGCCATGCTAGGTCGGCCTGTTGACAAGGGTCGATCGGAGGCCGTGACATCGCCGTCGAATTAGGCACCTAGGAATTCGCCGGCCCGGCGAAAAGCATCGAAATGACGTGAAAAGCGGCAGATCGCGCCGCCGGACCGCCGGCCACCGGCTCCGCTGGCCTTCGCACCCCTGCGACCAGCGCGTTCGCCCGTCCTGACCGAGCCTTGGTCGCCACCTGGCCGAGGCTTTTCTGCCCGCAGGGCACGATCCTTCGTACGCATCACCCACGCTCCGCCCCGTCGGCTTCCGGTCGGAGCGGTCGAGGTGCTCCTGCGCTCACGTCCGGAAGATCCTGGGCGGCCGAGGTCCCGGCCAGTGCTGTCCGGGGCCGCCGGGCGCTCTCGTCTACGAAAGGTCAAGGCGCTCATGGCGACAATTCCCTTCTCTGGCAGGCCCGAATCCGGCGCGGAGCCGGTGGCCGTCATCGGCATGGGCTGCCGGCTGCCCGGCGGAGTCGACTCCCCCGAGCAGCTGTGGCAGCTGTTGGTGAACGGGCAGGACGCGATCGGCCCGGTCCCGGCCGAACGCTGGGAGCACTACGAGAAACTCGATCCGCGCAACGCGGCGGCGCTGCGCTCCACCACCTCGCAGGGCGGCTTCCTCGCCGACGCCGCCGCGTTCGACGCGGAGTTCTTCGGCGTCACGCCGCGCGAGGCCGAACTGATGGACCCTCAGCAGCGCATCGTGCTGGAGGTCGCCTGGGAGGCGCTGGAGAACGCCGGCCTGCCGCCGCACACGCTCGCCGGCACCGACGCCGCGGTGTTCATGGGCGTCGGCTCCGACGACTACGGCCGCCAGATGCTGGAGGACCTGCCCGCCATCGAGGCGTGGAGCGGCATCGGCGCCTCCATGTGCGCGGTCGCGAACCGCATTTCGTACGCCCTGGACCTGCGCGGCCCGAGCCTGATCGCGGACACCGCGTGCTCCTCCTCCATCGTCGCCCTGCACCTCGCCTGCCAGAGCCTGCGGACGGGCGAGGCCACCCTGGCGATCGCCGGCGGCGTGAACGTGATGGCCGGGCCCGGCCTCACCATGGTGCTGGACGCCGCGGGCGCCACCTCCTCCGACGGCCGCTCCAAGTCCTTCGACGCGGCCGCCGACGGCTACGGGCGCGGCGAGGGCGCGGGCGTCCTCGTGCTCAAGCTGCTCTCCGAGGCCCAGCGCGACGGCGACCGGGTCCTCGCGGTGCTGCGCGGCACCGCGGTCAACCAGGACGGCCGG
The DNA here is from genome assembly GCF_042885845.1 of Kitasatospora sp. NPDC058032. NCBI lineage: Bacteria > Bacillati > Actinomycetota > Actinomycetes > Kitasatosporales > Streptomycetaceae > Kitasatospora > Kitasatospora sp. NPDC058032. The sequence continues at coordinate 50,419 of NZ_JBHVRK010000019.1, forward strand.
ACGGCGGGCATCATGGCGCCGAACGGGGAGGCGCAGGAGTACGTCGCCCGGCAGGCGCTGCGGCAGGCCGGGGTGGCGGCGCAGAGCATCGGCTACGTCGAGGCGCACGGCACCGGCACCCGCAAGGGCGACCCGATCGAGGTCGGCGCGCTCAGCCGGGTGTTCGGCGAGGACCGCGGGCCCGACGATCCCTGCCTGATCGGCACGGTCAAGCCCACCATCGGGCACCTGGAGGCCGGTGCCGGCGTCGCCGGGGTCATCAAGGCCGTCCTGGCGCTGGTCCACGGACGGATCCCCGCCACCCCGAACATCACCGAGCTCAACCCGGACATCCCGTGGGAGACCTCGGGGCTGCGGGTCGTCACCGAGACCACCGAGTGGCCGAGCGGCGAGGGCCCGCGCCGGGCCGGGGTGTCCAGCTTCGGCTACGGCGGCACCGTGGCGCACGCCGTCCTGGAGCAGGCCCCGGCCCCGGCCGACCGGCGGTCCACGGCGGCCGAAGACTCCGACGGGGAACGGGTGTTCGCGCTCTCCGGCGTGACCGAGGCCGGACTCAGGGCCAACGCGGCGAAGCTCGCCGACTGGCTGACCGGCGCCGGGGCCGGGGCCGCCCAGGCGGACGTCGCGCACACCCTGCTGCACCGCCGCTCGCACCTGGGCCGGCGCGCGGCCGTGGTGGCCGCCGACCGGGCCGGCCTGGTCGAGGCCCTGCGCAAGGCCGCCGCCGGCGAGCCGGACCGGGCCGTCGTCGAGGGTGCCGCGTGGTCCGGACCGGCCCGGGACGCCGTCTGGCTGTTCTCCGGCCACGGCTCGCAGTGGCTCGGCATGGGCCGTGAACTCCTGGAGACGGACGCCGGGTTCGCCGCGGCGATCGACGAGGTGGAGGCGATCTACCGGGCCGAGATGGGCTTCTCGCCCCGCCGGGTGCTGCTGGAGGGGCCGCTGGACGAGACCCATGTGATCCAGCCGATGATCTTCGCGGTCCAGATCGGCCTGGCCGCCGCCCTGGAGGCCCGGGGCGTGCGCCCGGCCGCCGTGATCGGCCACTCGGTCGGCGAGATCGCCGCCGCCGTGGTCGCGGGCGTGTTCTCCCGCGAGGACGGCGCCCGGCTGATCTGCCGCCGCTCCGCACTGCTGCGCGAGGTCGCGGGCCAGGGCGCGATGGCCCTGGTCGACCTCTCGTTCGACGAGGCCGACCGGGAGCTGGCCGGCACCCCGGACGCCGTCGCGGCGATCGCCGCCTCCCCCGGCTCGACCGTCGTCGCCGGGACCCCGCAGGCCGTCGCCGCGCACGCCGAGCGCTGGCGCGCGGCCGGGCGGACGGTGCGCGAGGTCGCGTCCGACGTCGCCTTCCACAGCCCGCAGATGGACCCGCTGCTCGACCGGCTGGTCGCCGCCGTCGCCGACCTGGTGCCCGCCGCGCCGCGCATCCCGGTCTACAGCACGGCGCTCGCCGACCCGCGCTCCGCCACGGTGCGCGACGGGCACTACTGGTCCGCCAACCTGCGCAACGCCGTCCGCCTGGACCGTGCCGTCGCCGCGGCGGCCGAGGACGGGCACCGGCTCTTCCTGGAGGTCTCGGCCCACCCGGTCATCGTGCACTCGGTGAAGGAGGCGCTGGCCGAGGCCGGCCACGACGACGCGTTCACCACCGGCACCCTGCGGCGCAACCAGCCGGAGACCCCCGCGCTGCTGCTCGCCGTCGGCGCGCTGCACGCCCACGGCGCGGCCGTGGACCTCACGGCGCTCCAGCCCGACGGCACCCTGGTCGACCTGCCGACCACGGCCTGGCAGCACAAGCGGTTCTGGCGCACCCCCTCGACGCCGGTCGGCAGCGGCTCCGGCCGGCACCGGATCGAGTCGAGCACCCTGCTCGGCGGCCGGCTGACGCTGGCCGGTGACTCCTCGGTGCGGCTCTGGCAGACCTACCTCGACCACGGCAACCGGCCCTACCCGGGCAGCCATCCGATCCACGGCGTCGAGGTCGTTCCCGCCGCGGTGCTCATCCGCACCTTCGCCGCCGCGAGCGAACACGGCGCGCTGACCGACGTGGACCTGCGGGTGCCGGTGGCCGTCACCGGGCCGCGCGACATCCAGGTGGTCGCCCAGGACGGGATGGTCCGGCTGGCCTCCCGCCCGACCGGCGACGGCACCGAGGGCGACGAGGGCCTCGGCTGGACCTCGCACGCGACCGCCCGGGCCGTCGCACCGGCCGCCGCCGCGGCCGTGCCCGACCTGGCGGCGGCCCGCGCGCGCTGCACCGAGGTGCTGCGGCCGGAGGCCGTGGTCGAACACCTCAACCGGGTCGGCGTCGCGGACGTCGGCTTCGACTGGCGGATCGTCTCGCTCGACCGCGGCGAGCGCGAGCTGATCGCCCGGGTCGCACCGGCGGGCGACGGCGAGGGGCGCTCCGACGCCTGGGCCTCGCTGCTGGACGCGATCCTCTCCTTCGCCCCGCTGCTCTTCGAGGGCGAGCCGACGCTGCGGATGCCCGCCCGGATCGGCCGGGTCGAGATGTCCGGACGGCTCGGCGGGCAGACGACGGTGCACGTCCGCCTCACCGACGCCCCGGACGGCGACACCGTCGAGGCCGTCGTGGTCGAGGACGACGGCACGGTGTCCGGGCGGCTGGGCGAACTGCGCTTCGGCAAGCTGGACGGAGACGCCGGGGCCGCGGTCAGCCCGCGCCGCCTGGTGCACCGACTCGCCTGGGAGCCCGTCGAGTCGGAGCCGGAGGGCGGCGCCCGACTGCGCGCGGTCGGCCTGCTCGGCGGCAGCCCGCGGGCCCGCGCCGCGATCGCCGCCGCGTTCGAGGCGGCGCGGGTGCGCCCGGTCGCCGTCGCGGACCTCGACGGACTCCCGGCGGCCATGGACGAACTCGGCCCGGACGACGCCCTGCTCGTCCTGCCGATCGCCGAGGTCCCGGAGGGCGACATCGCCGGGACGGCCGTGGACAACGCCTGGCAACTCGCCAGGACGGCCCAGCTGTTGGCCGAGGAGTACGGTGCGCTGGCCCCCCGGCTGTGGGGCGTGACCGTGGGCGCGCGCGAGAGCACGGCCCTCACCGACCTCGCCCAGGGCCCGCTGTGGGGGCTGGGCCGGATCATCGCCGGCGAGCAGCCGGAGCTGTGGGCCGGTCTGGTCGACCTCGACCCGACGGCCGCCGACCTCGGCGCCGGGCAGCTGGCCGGCCTGGTCCGCACCCGGCCCGAACCGGACGTCTTCGCGGTCCGCGACGGCGCGGTGCTCGCCGCCCGGCTGGCCGAGCTGTCCGCCGAACCGGACCGCGCACCGCTCAACTGCCGCGCGGACTCCACCTACCTCATCACCGGCGGCCTCGGCACGCTCGGCACCGAGGTGGCGACCTGGCTGGCCGGCCGGGGTGCCCGACGGATCGTCCTGGCCGGCCGGAGCGGGCTGCCGCCCCGCCACCGCTGGGACGCCCAGACCGAGCCCGAGACGGTGCGGCGGATCACCGCCGTCCGTGACCTGGAGGCCCTCGGCGTCACCGTCCGGGTGCTGGAGCTGGACATCACCGACCAGGCCGCCGCGAAGATCCTCACCGAGCCGGAGGCGCTGGGCCTGCCGCCGATCCGCGGCATCGTGCACGCGGCCGGCGTCCTCGACAACCGGATGCTGCACGGTCTGACCCGGCGCTCGCTGGCCGACGTCATGCGGCCCAAGGTGGAAGGCGCACTCGTCCTGGACGGGCTGTTCCCCGCCGGAACCCTGGACTTCTTCGCCCTCTTCTCGTCCATCGGTCTCCAGCTCGGGCTCACCGGCCAGGCCAGCTACGCCTCCGCCAACTCCTTCCTGGACGCGTTCGCCCGGCACCGCGCCGCGGCCGGCGCCGGCGACACCGTCAGCCTCGGCTGGACGTCCTGGCGGGCGATGGGCATGGCCGTCAACAAGGTGGTCGACGCCGAGCTGGCCGACCGGGGCGTCGGGGACATCTCGGTCACCGACGCCTTCCGGGCCTGGGAGTTCGCCAGCAGCTACCAGGAGCCCTACCTCGCCGTACTGCGCACCGTCCGGCTGCCGGAGGGCACCGGGCCGCTGCCGATCCTCAGCGGCCTCGGAGAGCTCGGCCGCGCGGCCGGCGGCGGCCAGGACGGCGATCCGGCCGAGGAGTTCGGCGCCGGGCTCGCCCCGGAGCCGCTCCGGGAGCTGCTCGTCACCGAGGTCGGCCGCCAGGTCGGCGGTGAACTCCGGGTCTCCCTGGAGGAGTTGGACGTCAACCGGGCGCTCACCGAGATGGGCCTGGACTCGGTGATGACGATGACGGTGCGCCGGAGCCTGGAGAAGCGGTTCCGGCTCAGCCTGCCCGCGACGCTGCTCTGGAACCACCCGAGCGTCACCTCGGTGGCGGGCTACCTCGCGGAGCGGCTGATCGAGCAGCGGTCCGCCGCCGCCGAGGCGAGCGAGCCGGAGACGGAGCCGGAGCAGCGGCCGGAGCAGCAGCCGGAGCCGGTCGAAGCCGTCGCCGCCTGATCCCCCCGCACCCGGCCGGGTCCGGCGGACCCCCGCCCCGCCGACGACCGCTCGGTGCGGTGGCGGTCCGCCGGACCCGGCCCCCCGAACAGACCTGGAAGGAACCGAAGATGCGTCACGGCGCGACCGCCTGGCCACCCGAGCTCGCCGAGCTCTACCGGACCGAGGGCTACTGGCGCGGCCTGCCCCTGGGGCTGCTGCCCGAGCAGTGGGCCGCCCGGTACGGCGACCGGACCGCCCTGGTGGACGGCACCACCCGGATCACGTACCGGGAGCTGGCCACCCGGGTGGAATCGGCCGCCACCAACCTCACCGTGCTCGGCCTGGAGCCGGGCGACAACCTGCTCGTCCAACTCCCCAACTGCCACCAGCTGGTGCTGCTGGTCCTGGCCTGCGCCAGGATCGGGGTCGCGCCGGTCCTGCTGCTGCCCGCCCACCGCGAGCGCGAGCTGGTCGCGCTCGGCCGGCACACCGGGGCGGTGGCGCTGGCCACCACCGCCACCACCCGCGGCTACGACCACGCGGCACAGGCCCGCCGGGTCGCCGAGCAGGTCCCGAGCATCCGCCGCCTCCTGATAGCCGGCTGCGAGGAGGAGGCCGGCACCGAGACCGATCTCGACGCCCTGCTCGACTCCCCGCCGGTCCTGCCCGCCGCCCTCCCCGACCCCGACCCCTCGGACGTCGCCCTCTTCCTGCTCTCCGGCGGCACCACCGGAACCCCCAAGGTGATCGCCCGGACCCACAACGACTACGAGTACAACTTCCGCGGCAGCGCGGCGGTCTGCGGTTTCGACACCGGGACGGTCTACCTCGCCGCCCTCCCGGCCGCGCACAATTTCGTGCTGGGCAGTCCCGGCGTGCTCGGCACCCTCGCCTCCGGCGGGCAGGCGGTGTTCGTCGCCTCCCCGTCGCCGACCGCGGTGTTCGACGCGATCAAGACGCACGGGGTCACCCACCTCGCCGCCGTCCCCGCCGTGCTCCGGCGCTGGATGGAGTCGGCCGAACGCACCTCGATCGACCTGCCCTCGCTCCGGGTGGTCCAGGTCGGCGGGGAACGGCTGGAGCCGGAGACCGTGCGCCGCGCCGCCCAGGTGCTCGACTGCCGGATCCAGCAGGTCTTCGGGATGGCGGAGGGCCTGCTGAACTACACCAGGCCGGACGACTCCCGGTGGGCCGCGGAGGAGACCCAGGGCCGCCCGATGAGCCCGCACGACGAGATCCGGGTGATCGACGCGAACGGCGAGGAGACCGCCGCCGGCGAGCCGGGGGAACTGCTGACCCGCGGCCCGTACACCCCGCGCGGCTACTTCCGGGCGCCCGAGCACAACCGGACCGCCTTCACCGCCGACGGCTGGTTCCGCACCGGCGACGTGGTGCGCCGCGACGCCGCGGGCAACCTCGTGGTCGTCGGCCGCATCAAGGACGTGATCAACCGCGGCGGCGAGAAGATCGCGGCCGACGAGATCGAGCACCTGCTGGCGGAACTGCCGGAGATCGCCGACGCCGCGGTCGTCCCCTACCCGGACCCCGACCTCGGCGAGCGGGTCGGCGCCTTCGTGGTCCTGCGCGAGGGCCGCACCCTCAGCACCGGGGAGGCCGTGCAGCGGCTCACCGCGAGCGGCATCGCCGCCTACAAGCTGCCCGAGCAGCTCTGGGTCGTCGACACCCTGCCGCAGACGGCGGTCGGCAAGACCGACAAGCAGGCCCTGCGCCGGCTGGTCGCCGACCGGGCCGCCGACCGGGCCGCCGACCCGCAGTACCAGCACTGACCTCGCACGCAGGACCGGCAACCCGCACCGCACCGCACCGCACCGAAGGAGCACACCGTGCCGCACCAGCTCACCTCGTCACCGTTCGACACCGACCTGTCCCGGCCACCCGCGAGCACCTGGACGGTGGAGTGCGAAAAACCGGTCCGCTACCAAGTGGCCGTCACCCCAGGCGTCCTGGACTTCGACAACACGGCGCTGGCCCGGGCCGGCGCGCCGGAGGGGGCGGACACCTCCCGCCGCTTCCTGGTGGTGGACGCCGCGGTCGGCCGGCTCTACGGCGACCGCATCCGCGAGTACCTCGACTTCCACCGGATCACCGGCCACCTGTGCGTCCTGGAGGCCACCGAGGAGAACAAAACCTCCGACGCCGTCTTCCGGATCTTCGACGAGCTGGACGCCTTCGGCATCGACCGGCGCCGGGAGCCCGTCATCGGCATCGGCGGCGGCGTCCTGCTCGACGTCGTCGGACTCGCCAGCAGCCTCTACCGGCGCAAGACCCCGTACGTGCGGGTGCCCACCACCCTGGTCGGTCTGATCGACGCCGGCATCGGCGCCAAGACCGGCGTGAACTTCGGCCGGCACAAGAACCGGCTCGGCACCTACGAGCCCCCGGCGGTCGCGCTGCTGGACCGCTCCTTCATCGCCACCCAGGAGGACCGGCAGATCAGCAACGGCCTCGCCGAGATCCTCAAGATCGGCCTGATCAAGGACCGGCGACTGTTCGACCTGCTGGAGGAGCACGGCGCGACGCTGCTCGCCGAGCGGCTGCAGGGCCGCTCCGGTGAGAGCGAGGCCGCGGCCCGCGAGGTGCTGCGCCGGGCCGTGCAGGGAATGCTGGAGGAACTCCAGCCCAACCTCTGGGAGCAGACGCTGGAGCGCGTCGTGGACTACGGGCACTCGTTCAGCCCGTCGATCGAGATGGCCGCGCTGCCCGAACTGCTGCACGGCGAGGCGGTCGCCGTGGACATGGCGCTGACCACGCTGGTCGCCGCCCGGCGGGGCCTGGTCACGCCGGCCGACCGCGACCGGATCATCGGCGTGCTGCGGACGCTGCGGCTCCCGGTCTGGCACCGCTTCTGCGAGCCCGGCCTGCTGTCCGAGGCGCTCGCCGAGACGGTCCGGCACCGGGACGGCGCCCAGCGGCTGCCGCTGCCGGTCGGCATCGGCTCCGCGGTGTTCGTCAACGACCTCACCGACGAGGAACTCGCCGGCGCGGCCGAGGAACTGGCCGTCCTGGGCACGGCCGCCACCGGCGGCCGGGAGGGGGAGGCGGCCCGATGAAGTACCAGAACCTCTTCCTGGGCGGGGTGGGCTCCCACTACCCCGAGCCCACCCCGGTCGACGAGGCGGTGGCCGACGGCCGGTACGACCCGGCGGTGCGGCGCCGGACCGGACAGGTGAGCGTCGCCATCGCCGGCGAGCAGGACTCCCAGCCGGACATGGCGGTCGAGGCCGGTGCCGCCGCGCTGCGTCACTCCGGCCTGCGGGCGGAGCAGTTCGGACTGCTGCTGCACGCGGTCGCCGGCTACAGCGGACTGGACGGCTGGAACGCGGCCTCCTACCTGCAGCACCGGGTGCTCGGTGGCCACGGCGTCTCCTTCGAGGTCCACCAGCTCTCCAACGGGGCGGTCGGCGCCATGGAGCTGGCCGCCGCCTTCCTCGCCGCCGGCCCCTCGCGGGAGGCCGCGCTGATCACCGCGTCGGACCGATTCGCGGAGCCGGTCTGGGACCGCTGGACGGCGAGCCCCGGCCTGGTCTTCGGCGACGGGGCGAGCGCGGCCGTGCTCACCCGCCACCCCGGGTTCGCCCGGGTGCTGTCGATCGCCACGGCCAACGACCCGGAGCTGGAGGGCATGCAGCGCGGGAACCTGGCGTTCCGGCCCAATCCGGATCCGGCCCACCACCCGGTCAGCCTGAAGGCCCGCACCCTGGAGTTCGCGAAGCTGATCGGCCTGGACGAGATCACCGAGCGGATGGCCACCGGCCTGCGGCGGGCGGCCGGGACCGCGGCCGCGGAGGCCGGCATCGCGATCACCGACGCCGACCACGTGCTGACCCCCAACTTCGGCCGGGAGCTGCTGCACGACGAGTGCCTGGACCCGCTGGGCGTGGCGCTGGAGCGCACCACCTGGCGGTGGGGCCTGCGCACCGGGCACGTGGGCGCGAGCGACCAGTTCGGCGCGCTCGACCACCTGCGCCACGAGGGTGCGCTCGTGGCCGGGCAGCGGGTGCTCCTGGTCGGCGTCGGCGGCGGCTTCAACTGGACCTGCGCCGTGCTGGAGATCCTCGACGAACCGACCGGGGCCGGGCGGTGAACCGGCCCGCGCTCCGCTGAGGGGAGGGCCGCGGACGTGGCCGCGGACGTGGCCTCAGCCGGCGGGCCAGGAGGCCATCGCCAGCTCGGCGACCGCCGCCAGGTCCGCCGCCGAGGCCCCGTCCCTGGCCTGCTGGGACATCCCCTGGACGACGGTGGCGTAGTAGACGGCCAGCGCGTGGGCGTCCGTCCCCGCGGGGAGGCGCCCGGCCGCGACGTCCGTCTCGACGCGTTCCCGGAAGCCGTCCAGGTTGGAGCGCCGCAGCTCCCGCATCGCGTCGGCCACGTCGTCGTCCTTCGGGGAGACGTTGGTGGTGGCACTGATCACCAGGCAGCCGGCCGGGTGCTCGGGATCGGTGTAGACGGCGGCCGCCTCGCGCAGGACCCGGGCGAAGGCCTCGCGGGCGGTCGCCTCCTCCTGGAGGGCGACCGCCACGAAGCTCCCGAAGCTCTGCCCGTACGTCTCGACGACCTCGTCGAAGAGCGCGCGCTTGTCCCCGAAGGCGGAGTACAGGCTCGGCGCGTTGATCCCCATCCGCTTGGTCAGCTCGGCGACCGAGGTGCCCTCGTAGCCGTACTGCCAGAACAGCATGGTGGCCTGCCGGAGCGCGGCCGCACGGTCGAAGGTGCGGGGTCTTCCTCGGGCCATGGTCGTCCACCTTTTTTGTACTGTTCGCTAAGGAAGGTAATGGCATGGTTGCACAGATGCTGCCCGCGCCGCCCGTGCGCAGTTGGTACGCCACGGTGCTCTGGTGGGACCTCACGGACTCGGCACAAACCGTCGAGTCGCTGCTCGGGCGGTTGCGCCAGGGCCCGGAGCCCTCGCCGGAGGGCGACGGCGCCGGCCGCTGGCTGTGGGACCGGGCGGGCAACCGGTGGGGGCGCGTGGTGCTCTGGGACCCGCTGGAGGGACCGGCACGGCCCGACGGCTGCCCGGCCACCGAGCTGATCGGCTACCCGCCGACCGACTGCTGGTCCTTCGAGCTGGAGGCGGGCCCGTCCCTGGACGCGCCCGAGGGCCTCGCGGCCGGTCAGGAGGCCGGCGGCCGCTCGCCGGGGGTGTAGCGCAGCCGGGCGACCACGGTCGCCGTCCGCCCGTCGATCGAGGCCAGGTCCAGTGCCTGGCCCATCTCCCGGTCGAACAGGGCGCGGGCCTCCCGGGCGGTCTCCTTGCCCTGCTCGGTGATCCGGGCGAGCACGCCGCGCCGGTCGGTCTCCGAGACGCCCCGGCTCACCAGGCCCTGGCCCTGGAGCCGCCCCACCAGACGGCTGGCCGAGGACTGGTTCAGACCGAGCGCCTCGGCGAGCTGCTGGATGCGCAGCCCCTCGGGCTCCGCGGCGGCCAGTGCGTTGAGCGTCTGGAACTCGCTGAGGCTGATCCCGGCCTCACGGGTGAGCCTGCGGTCCACGGTGGTCCCCACCTCGGCGACGAGCACCGCCAGCTGGTTCCACAGCTCGATGTCGCTCTCGCGTCGCTGTCCCATCGACGACCTCTTACCTCTCCGGCGGCTCCGGCACGCCACTGGCGTACCGCTCCGCTGCGGGGCCGCCGTCCACCCTATGCATTCACATGCAGTTCCGAGGCAGCAGGAAACGGACATCAACAGTACCGCAGGACAACCGGCCGGTGCAGTGCGCGCGGCGCCCGCCCGGCCGGCGGCCCCCGGCCGGTCACACCGACAGCAGCAGCTTCCCGCGCACCCCGCCGGCCTCCAGCCGGGCGTGCGCCGCGGCGCCCTCGGCGAGCGGCAGGACGTCGGCGATCCGCAGCGTCAGCACGCCCTTCTCGACGAGACCGGAGACCTCCGCGAGCCGCTCCCCGTCCTCCCGGGCGAAGCAGGTGGACACGGTGATGCCGCGCTCCGCCGCCGGCGGGTCGGGCACGTACACCGTGACCGCCCGCCCGCCGTCGCGCACCGCGCCCAGCACCCGGCCGGGATCGCCGGTGGTCGCCAGCAGCGCGTCCGCGACACCGGCGGGCACCGGGGCGTCCGCCGGGAGCACCTCGGCCGCGCCGAGCTCCCGGGCCCGCCGCTCGTCCCCGGGCCGCACATGGGCGATCACCCGCAGCCCCAGCGCGCTCGCGAGCTGCACGGCGAACCCGCCGACCGCGCCCACCGCGCCGCTGACCAGCAGGGTGGAGCCGGGCTCCGGCGCGAGCTGCTCCAGCGCCTGGTGCGCGGTGAGCCCCGCCAGCGGCAGCGCGGCCGTGTCGGCCAGGTCCGTGTTCCCGGGCGCGAGCGCGGCGGCGGACGCGTCGAGGACGACGTACTCGGCGCAGGTGCCGATACCGGTGGCCAGCTGGCCGATCATCGCGATCACCCGGTCGCCGGCGGCGAACCGGGTCACCCCGCTGCCGAGCGCCTCCACCGTGCCGGACACGTCCCAGCCCGGCACCAGCGGGAGCGGGTGGCCGATGTGCTCGGCCAGCGCGCCGGAACGGGTCAGCAGATCGACCGGGTTGACGGCGGCGGCGGCCGTGCGGACCAGGATCTGCCCCGGTCCGGGCTCCGGCACGGGCAGCTCGGAGAGGGTGAGCACCTCGGGGCCACCGTAGACGGGGATGACGAGCGCGCGCATCGGCGAGTCCTTCCAGGAGAGAGCGATCCGCACTGCGGATTGCATGCAGTAGCAACTATTTAGTGAGGGTCGCGAGCCTGTCAACCACGCGACGCCACGGACTTTTGTTCGACTACTTGCTTGCGAACGCATGGACTTGCTGGCTATGTTGACCACGTCGTCACCGATCAGCCCCCGGGAGGTACCCACGATGTCCAAGGCGCCAAGACCGGACCCCGCGGCGGTCCGCGGCACCCGCCTGCCATCCCTGACCGGACTGCGCTTCATCGCCGCCGCGATGGTCTTCCTGCACCACGGGATCTGGGTGAACCTCTTCGCCGACACCGGGTTCGCCGGCCTCTACCACGACCTCTTCATCAACGCCGGGCACGTCGGAGTGTCGTTCTTCTTCGTCCTCAGCGGCTTCGTCCTCACCATGGCCCAGCGGTCGGGGGACACCCTGCGGGGGTTCTGGCGGCGCCGGCTGGTGAAGGTCTACCCGAACCACGTCGTCGGCTTCCTGGTCGCACTGGTGGTCATCGGCCAGAGCGTCCAGTGGAACCAGGTCCTGCCGAACCTCTTCCTGGTGCACTCCTGGGTGCCCAGCTACGACGTGCTCTTCAGCGCCAACCCCCCGAGCTGGTCGCTGGCCTGCGAGGCCTTCTTCTACTTCGCGTTCCCGTGGCTGGCCCGCTGGATCGGGCGGATCCGGGCCGACCGGCTGTGGTGGTGGGCGGGCGGGATCGTCGCCGCGGTGGTCCTGGTGGCCGTGGCCGCCCAGGTCCTGCTGCCGGCGACCCCGGGCATGGCCGACGGCCAGCCGATCGGGCTCTACCAGTTCTGGGCGGTCTACGCCCTCCCGCCGGTCCGGGCGCTGGACTTCGTCCTCGGCATCGTCATGGCGCGGATCGTCCTCTCCGGCCGCTGGATCGCCATCGGCCCGCTGACCGCGGTGATCGCCTTCGTCGCCGCCTACGCACTGGCGATGCGGCTGCCGTACGTCTACGGGCTCGACGCGGCCACCCTCGTCCCGCTCGCCCTGATCGTTCCGGCCGTGGCGGCCGGCGACCTGGCCGGGAAGCGGACGGTGCTGCACAGCCGCCCGGCGATCTGGCTCGGCGAGATCTCCTTCGCCTTCTACCTCCTGCACGTCCCGCTGCTGATCTGGCTCCGCGCCCGGCTCGGGACCAGGCTCTTCGACACCCCGCAGGCGCTCGCCCTGCTGCTCCTGGGCCTCGCGATCACCGTGGTGGCCTCCTGGCTGCTCCACACCCTGGTCGAACAGCCCATGATGCGGCGGTTCAGCCGCCCCCGGCGGACGGCCCCGCCGGCCCCGGACGCGCCGGCCCCGGCCCTGGCCGCGGCCCACGACAGCGGCCGGTGAGGACCTCCGCACCCCGCGGAACCCGGCCCGACCACAGCTTCCCCGTCGCTCCATCCCGGTTCGCCACCCAGCGCAAAGGAAGAACATCATGACCAGCTCACTCTCCCGCAGACGGTTCATGGCACGGTCGGCCGCGATCGGCGGAGCGACCGCGGCTGCGGGGCTTGCGGGGGGCATCGCAGTCGCCGACACGACGTCGGTCGCGACGATCACGACCGATCCGGTCTTCGGACCGGTGACGGTCCTTCCGGCCGACGGCCGCTTCCCCGACGTCCGCACCGGCGCCAACCAGCGGTTCGTCGGGACCCCCGACTACGTCCGGCTGACCGGCACCACCGCCCAGGTGGTCGCGGCGGTCCAGGAGGCCGTCACCGCCGGCAAGCGGGTCGCGGTCCGCAGCGGCGGCCACTGCTACGAGGACTTCGTGGCCGGTTCGGACGTGAAGGTCGTCATCGACATCTCGGAGATGAACGGGATCTCGTACGACAGCACCCGGCAGGCCTTCGAGGTCGAGGCCGGCGCCCGGCTCGGCCAGGTCTACGACAAGCTGTACAAGGGATGGGGCGTCACGGTCCCCGGCGGGGCCTGCCCCTCGGTGGGCATCGGCGGCCACCTGCCGGGCGGCGGCTACGGCGCGCTGTCCCGGCAGTACGGCCTGATCGTCGACTACCTCTACGCCGTCGAAGTGGTGATCGTGGACGCCTCCGGCATCGCCCGGAGCGTGATCGCCACCCGGAACCAGGGCGATCCGCACCGCGAACTGTGGTGGGCCCACACCGGTGGCGGCGGTGGGAACTTCGGCATCGCGACCCGCTACTGGCTGCGCTCGCCGGACGTCACCGGCACCACCAGCAGCACCAACCCGGCCACCCTGCTGCCCAAGCCGCCGTCCACGGTCTGGATCAGCACGGTCAACTGGGCCTGGTCCAGCCTGTCCAAGGCCGCCTTCACCCAGCTGATGACCAACTACGGCCAGTGGCACGAGGCCAACAGCGCCACCAACTCGCCGTACTGCGCGATGTTCAGCGAGCTCAAGCTCCCGCACCAGTCCGGCGGATCGATCAGCCTCACCGTCCAGATGGACGCGTCGGGCGCCAACAGCCAGCAGATGCTGGACAGTTACATCGCGGCCTTGGGGGCCGGCGTCGGCGTCGCCCCGGTGGTCGTGGAGGAACGGCTCGTCCCCTGGCTGCACGCGACCCAGTGGGGCGGATTCACCGGGCCCGACCCGACCTACCGGTTCAAGGGCAAGCCCGGGTACCAGCGCAGGGCCTTCACGGCCGTCCAGATCGACGCGATGTACCGCAACCTGACCCGCACGGACTACTTCAACCCCGGTGCGCTGATGCTCATTTCGGCGTACGGCGGCCAGGTGAACCGCTGGTCCTCCACCGACACCGCGGTGGCCCAGCGGGACTCGATCCTCAAGGTCCAGTGCGCGGCGCTGTGGACGGACCCCGCCCAGGACGGCGTCCACCTGGCCTGGCTGCGGCAGTTCTTCCGCGAGCTGTACGCCGAGACCGGCGGCGTGCCCGGCCTGAACGTGGCCACGGACGGCATGTTCATCAACTACGCGGACGCGGACGCCCGTGACCCGCAGTTGAACGCCTCGGGCATCCCCTGGCAGCGCCTGTACTACAAGGACAACTACCCGCGGTTGCAGCAGGTCAAGGCCGTCTACGACCCGAGGAACGTGTTCCGGCACGGCCTTTCGGTCGAGCTGCCGGTCTGACCCCGGTTCGGCCGGGAGTCCGGGCTCCCGACCCATCTTCCCCAACTTGCTTGCGATTGCATGTAGCGACCGCTACATTAATCCCATCGCCCACCACGAACGGAAAGGCACCGAATCACCATGACCGCCACCAAGAAGCTCGCCGGCAAGACCGCCCTCGTCACCGCCTCCTCGCGCGGCATCGGCCGGGCGACCGCCCTGCGCCTGGCCGCCGACGGCGCCCAGGTCGCGGTCAACTACCACAGCGACGCCGAGTCCGCCCAGGCCGTCGTCACCGCGATCGAGTCGGCCGGCGGCCGGGCCATCGCGATCCAGGGCGACATCGGCGTCCCGGCCGACGTCGAGCGGGTCTTCAAGGAGACCGTCGCGGCCTTCGGCTCGCTGGACATCCTGGTCAACAACGCCGGCATCGGCGCCATCGGCGCGCTCGCCGAGGTCGGCTCGGACCTCCTCGACCGGGTCATCGACGTCAACTTCAAGGGCACGTTCTACGCGATCCAGCAGGCCGCCCGTCTGCTGAACGACGGCGGCCGGATCATCAACATCTCCACCGGCTACACCAAGCAGCCGTTCCCCGGCTTCGGCGTCTACTCCGCCACCAAGGCCGCCGTCGAGGCGCTCGGCCTGGCCGCGTCGAAGGAGCTCGGCGCCCGCCAGATCACCGTCAACTCGGTGCTGCCGGGCCTGGTCAACACCGACCAGACCGCCCCGATCCGCGACCAGTTCCCGGCCGTCGCCGGCATGACCCCGCTGGGCCGGGTCGGCGAGCCCGAGGACATCGCCGATGTCATCGCCTTCCTCGCCTCCGAGGACGCCCGCTGGATCACCGGCCAGGTCATCGCCGCCGCCGGCGGCCTCGCCTGACCGCTCCCCCGCAGCACCGGCACGCACCGCGGCCCGGTCCCCCGGAACCTCCGGGAGACCGGGCCGGTCGCATGCCCGGGGCGAGGGCGGGGGAACGCCGACCGTTCCGGCCTACGCCCGAGTGGGCCGCCAGGGGCTCGAACCCTGAACCTACGGATTAAAAGTCCGCAGCTCTGCCAATTGAGCTAGCGGCCCGTGGCCCGGCCGGGATGGTGGCGGGCCGCCGTGATCCTACCCGGTGGGGTAGGGCTCACGCGTGGCTGTCCGGTGGGTGGTTCGTGCGGTGGGCGGTCGGTGGGCGGTCGGTCCAGTGGGCGGCGCGGACACGGCGGAGCCAGGCCTCGGCGGGGCGGTCGTCGGGGTGGTCGGGGAGGACGCCGGGGTGGTCGAGGCGCTCGGTGGCGGCGGCGAGCAGGCCCTCGGCGCGGGCGGGGTCGTCGGCGATGCGCTCGCCGAGGTCGCGGACCCGCTCCGGGTCGGGCAGCCGGACCAGGTTGTGGCCGGCCTCGTGCAGGTGGACGGCCTGTTCGAGCAGCCGGACCAGGTGGCGGGCGTGCTTGGCGGCGCGGGCACGGGTGGCCGGATCGGCGGTGTCCCGGGTCCGCAGCTTGCGGAACTGCTGGGTGGCGTAGCCGAGGTAGGCGGTGCGCACGGCCCGGGCGCTCAGGAAGGAGCGGCGGATCGCGATCAGCTCCTCGCCGAGCGGGGTGCGCACCTCGTAGAGGTCGTCGGGCAGCCAGACCAGTTCGGAGGCGGTCGGGTTGCAGCGCAGGGCCAGCCGGCACCACTTGGCGGCCTCGTGCAGGGTGCGGTCCGGGGCGGTGGTGACCTGGGACTCGACCGGGAGCCGCAGGCCGTGGAAGTCCTCGGTCGGGGCGGCGAACAGGCCGAGCCGGTCGAGGTCGGAGCCGGCGTGTGCCAGCCCGTAGGCGGTGGAGCCGACGATGCCGGAGAGCAGCACGGTGCCGGGGGTCGGCGCGGTGCCGGGCGGGGTGGACATGGCGGGGCTCCTCTCGTCGGACGGTCCGTCAGCAGGTCCGTCAGCAGGTCCGGAGGAGTGAGTCTGCCGGGCGGGGCCGCGCCGGGCGAGCGAATTCCCGGGGCCCCGACCCGGGACGCGGCGGGCGGGTAGGGTACGGAGCATGTCGACAACGAACGGTTCCGAGCAGCCCGACGTCGTTCTGATCACCGGTGCCGGGCGCGGCATCGGTGCCGCCACCGCACTGCTGGCCGGGCGGCGCGGCTACCGGGTGTGCGTCAACTACCGGGCGGACGAGGCCGCCGCCGCCTCGGTGGTGGACGCGATCCGGGCCGACGGCGGCACCGCGCTCGCCGTCCGGGCGGACGTCACCCGCAGCGCCGAGGTGGCCCGGCTGTTCGACACCGTCGACGCCGAACTCGGCCCGCTCACCGCCCTGGTGAACAACGCCGGCACGCTGGAGCGGCAGGGCCGGCTGGAGGACATCGACGAGGAGCGGCTGAACCGGATCTGGGCCGCCAACATCACCGGCCCGTTCCTGTGCGCCGCGCAGGCCGTCCGCCGGATGTCCACCCGGCACGGCGGGCGCGGCGGTGCCATCGTCAACGTCTCCTCGGCGGCCTCCCGGCTCGGCTCGCCCAACGAGTACGTGGACTACGCGGCGGCGAAGGGGGCCGTCGACTCGATGACCCGCGGGCTGGCCCTGGAGGTCGCGGCCGAGGGCATCCGGGTCAACGCCGTGCGTCCGGGCCTGATCCACACCGACATCCACGCCCTCGGCGGCGAGCCCGGCCGGGTCGACCGGGTCGCACCCCATCTGCCGATGCGCCGCGGCGGGCGGCCCGAGGAGGTCGCGGAGGCGATCCTCTTCCTGCTGTCGCCGGCCTCCTCGTACTCCACCGGCGCGTTCCTGGACGTCTCCGGCGGCCGCTGAGCACCACGGGGAACAGGGCCCCCGGCGAAGATCGAAAGGGCCGGTCTCTTCCTTCCCCTGGCCCGGTCCGCGACCGTACGGTGGTGGCCATGACCGACGACGTGCAGTCCGCCTTCATCGACATCCCCGGCGTGCGCAACTTCCGTGACGCCGGGGGCGTCGGTGCGCTCCGCCGGGGCGTGCTGTTCCGCTCCGGCTCCTTCCACACCCTCACGCCCGAGGGCGCCCTGCGCCTCAAGGCCCTCGGCCTGCGCACCGTCATAGACCTGCGCAGCCGGCACGAACTGGACGCCTTCCCGGACCTGCGGCACGACCTCGACCACGAGGCGCTGCACCTGCCCACCCTGCCCGCCAAGCCGGAGGAGTCCGCGCGCCCCTGGCCGGAGGACCAGGTCGACCTCTACCCGTTCATGGCCTCCACCGCCGGCCCGTCGCTGGTCGCCGCGATCCGCCGGCTCGGCGCCCCCGGCACCCTGTCGGCCGTCGTCCACTGCGCCGTCGGCAAGGACCGCACCGGCCTCACCATCGCCGTCGTCCAGTCCCTGCTGGGCGCCTCCGAGGCCGACATCACCGCCGACTACCTGCTCTCCAACACCGGCCTGGGCCTGCTGGACGGCCCCACCCCGTACCTCGACGAGACCGGCGCCGAGCGGCTCTCCCGCCCGGTCTCGGCGGAGCTGCTCGTCTCCTCCTTCGCCTGGATCCACGACGAGCACGGCTCCGTCCCCGCCTACCTGCACGCCCACGGCGCCACCGAGGCCGACCTCGACGCCCTCCGCACCAACCTGTCGGCGTAGCGCGGGAGCCGGGCGCGGGTGAAGCGATGAAGCGGGGGGAACTGCTCGACGTCCTGTGCCGGCTCCGGCAGGCGAACACCGGCGGGGTCCGGGCCCCGCACAAGCCGCTGCTGCTGCTCTGGCTGCTCGGCCGGCACGCCCGGCTGGGCAGCAGCCTGGTCGGCTACGCGGAGGCCGAGGAACCGGTCAGCCGGCTGATCAACGACTTCGGGCCGGCCGTCGGCCGCGTGACGGCCGTGCAGCGGGCGGCGATGCCGTTCGTCCGCCTGGAGCGGAGCCTCTGGTCGCTCCGCGACGCCACCGGGCGCGAACTCGACGCCAGGGACGTCCGGGAGAGCGGCGCGGCGCTGCGCGGGGTGGGCGCGGTGGGGCGGCTGCGGCCCGAGGTCGAGCGGCTGCTCACCGAGGACCCGTCGGCCGGGCCGATCGCCGTCCGGCTGCTGCTCGACCGGCACTTCACGCCCACCCTGGAGGCGGCGATCTGCGAGCAGGCGGATGTCGAGCTGCCGGACCTGGGCATCGCCGACCTGGGCGGCGGCGACCTCGGAGGACGCGACCTCGGAGGACGCGACCTCGACGGCGGCGATCCGGACGCCGGTGCCGCCCCCGACCCGGTGTTCCGGCTGATCCGACGGCGGGTGCGGGCCGCCGGGTTCGCCGCCGACGTGCTGCGGGCGTTCGACCACGCCTGCGCGTTCTGCGGGTACGACGGCCGGCTCGGCCGCCACCCGGTCGGCGTCGAGGCCGCGCACATCCGGTGGCACAGCCAGGGCGGCCCGGACGTCCTGGCCAACGCCTTCGCGCTCTGCTCGCTGCACCACGCGCTGTTCGACTTCGGCGTGCTCGGGGTGACCGAGGACCGCACCGTCCGGATCTCCCCGCACTTCCGGACCGACTCGCCCGCCGGCGAGGCGGTCCGGGCCCTGCACGACCGACCGGTGCCGCACCCGCACGGCCGACCGGCCGCACCGCGCGCCCACGACTTCCTGCGCTGGCACGACCGGTCGGTCTTCAAGCACGACGGGTACCGGCTGGACTGACCGGTCGGTCGGCCCGGGTCAGGGCCGCCGCTCCAGGCGCCACCACTGGGTCGGGGAGTCGACGTCCTCCCACTGGTGGACGGGGGCGGTGGGGTCGTCGGTCGGGGCGGTGAGGGGCTTGCCGCTGATGAAGCTGGTGAGGGTGCAGGTGCCGGGGTCGTCGACGTGGTGCTCGACCAGCCACTCCTGGGCACCGAAGGCGTTGGCCGACCACTGCTGGACCGGGACGCCGTCGTCGGTCGCGGCGCCGGTGACATCCAGCCGCTTGCCGCCGGCGACGTTCTCGACGTGGAACAGCGCGCCGCCCGGGTGGACGGCGGTCAGCCGCCAGAGCTGGGCGTCCGAGCCGTCCTCGGCGGCGAGCAGCACCTTCACGCCGCTGCGCCGGCTGCCGCCGGGGACCTCCAGCAGCAGGCCGGTGGCGACGTTCCGGATCCGGTAGAGGCCGTCGGTGATCTCGTGCTCGGTCACCGGGCGAGTCTCTCACCCGGTACTGACAGCCCCTATGCTGCGGCGAATGGTGCTCGACCCTCACTCCGCGCAGGACGGCCGCCCCGGCGGGCCGTCGGGCCGTCAGCAGACCGCACTCGAACGGGCGGTGGGCGCCCTGGAGGCGGCCGTGGCCGGCCTGGCGGACGGCCCCGACGGGGGTGAGCACTTCGATGCGGCGCTGCGCCGGGTGGGCGGACTGCTCGGGCCCGCCGGGGAGGCGGAGTCGGCGGCGGTCGGGCCCCGGCTGGCGGCGCTGCTCACGGACACCCCGGCGTTCCCCCGCGCGCACCTGGCGATGATGGTCGGCGCCTGCGTGGAGCGCGGCGCCGACCCGGCGGCCTGCGCCGACCGGGTGCTCGCCGG
This sequence comes from Kitasatospora sp. NPDC058032, assembly GCF_042885845.1. Taxonomy (NCBI): domain Bacteria; kingdom Bacillati; phylum Actinomycetota; class Actinomycetes; order Kitasatosporales; family Streptomycetaceae; genus Kitasatospora; species Kitasatospora sp. NPDC058032. The sequence continues at coordinate 70,140 of NZ_JBHVRK010000019.1, forward strand.
GCTGCGCGAGGCGCTGACCGGGGCGCTGCTGCTGATCGACCGGTGGGCCGACGGCGACGCGGAGGACCTGCCGGACCCCGACCGGGACGACCCGGGCCGGGCCCACGCCCGGCTCCTCGGGGACGGGCGGACGGACGGGCACGGGCACAGGCGGATGGCCGGGTGGCACGCCCACCGGGCCGTGGCCGGCTGGTGGACCCTCGAGCTGTGGCAGCGGGCCGCGTTCGCGCTCTGCACGCACGCCGCCGTGCGCCGGGCGGCCCGGGCCGACGGCGTGACCGACGTGCTCACCGAGCTGATCGACCGGTACCGCGAGCGGTCCGAGCGGCATGACCTCAAGGGCCTGCGGTACCTGGCCGCCGCCCTCGACGACGAACCGCTGCTGGTGCTGCACCGCCCGAGCGGCACCGGCTACCTGCTGCGGATGGACGGCCTGACCGACAACTTCCAGTTGCACACGCTGCTCGCCGAGGCGCTGATCGGCGGCGGTCACCTGCCCGGCAGCCGACCCGACCCGGAGGTGGTCGCGCTCAGCCGCACCCGGTGGCTGGAAGGGCGCCGGTTCATCGCGACGGGCGCGTTCAACCTGGTGGCGCCGGACGGCGGTTGGATCTGGAACGAGGGCATGCCGGAGGACATCCCGGTGGTGGGCGGCGTGCGGACCCTTGTCCTGGACCCGCAGCCGTACGAGCGGAGCTGGGCGGCCGGGCGGTTCGTCGAGCAGGTGCCCGGCGACCTGCGGCTGGAGCGGGTCCTGGCGCCGGAGGAGGCCGCGGCCCGGCTGGCGGCCGTCGCGCCCGCGCTGCCCTTCGAGCGGGCGGTGCGGTAGCGCGGGGCGGCGGGGCCGGGGGCCGGGGCGGGCCGGCGCGGGCGGCGGGTTATCGTCGGAAGCCCCGGGGAAGCCCGGGGAATCCCGAGAACCCGCCGCGGATCCGCACCGGATCCGCCGAGGAGTGGAGTCGACGATGGCGAGGATCCCGAACGCGCTCGCGAGCACCGCACCGGCCGCGCTGACCGCGGCGAGCGGTCTGGTCGGCGGCTACGGCGTCGCCCGGTGGACCGGGAAGCGACAGCTCGGCGGTGCCGTGCTGGCCGTGGCCGGCGCGGGTGCCGCCGCGCAGTGGCACCGGCGCTCGGGAGCGCCCGCCGCGGCGGCGCTGACCGGACTGTACGTGGCGGCCTTCGGCGGCTCGCACCCGCTGGCGAAGAAGATCGGCGCCTGGCCGTCCGTCTTCGCCGTCACCGGGGTGGTGACGGCCGCCTCGGTGGTCACTTCGACCCTGGTGACCCGAAAGCACCGGTGATCCGAAGGGCCCGGTGATCCGAAGGGCCCGGTGACCCGAAGGGTCCGGTGGCCCGCGAACACCCGGGACGTCAACCGCCGAACCGCTGCTCGAAGGCGGCCCGGTTCGGCGAGACCGGCGTCCGGTCCCAGACCGCGAAGACCACCCGGTCGAAGGCCGCGCCGTAGCGGGCCAGCGCGTGCTCGAAGGCCTGCGCGACCTCGGCCGGGTCGTTGCGGAACACCCCGCAGCCCCACGCCCCGAGCACCAGCGCGCGCACCTCGTGCCGGGCCGCCGCCGCGAGCACCCGCTCGGCCCGCTCGGCGAGCACGCCCCGCACGTCCACGCCGCCCGGGGTCCGCAGCGCCAGTTGGCCGGCGTTCGGCGCCGGCGAGGTCAGGAACGTGACGCCGTACGGGCGCGCCAGCAGCCCGCCGTCCTCGCCCCGGACCACCGGCACGTCGGGCGAGACGATCACCCGGTGGCTGTACCGGAGGTCGGTCGAGGCCCGGTGCGCCTCGTAGTAGTCCGGCGCCTCCCGCAGGCAGGTGTACAGCAGGGCGCTGCGGCAGAGGTCCTCCTCCTGGGCGCGGGCGCCGCGCAGGTAGCCGCCGCCGGGGTTCCGCGCGGAGGCGAAGTTGAGCACCCCGACCGGGCCGGCGCCCGCCTCGACCAGCCGGTGGGCCGCCTGGACGCTGCCCTCGGCCGTCACCTCGACGGCGGACGCCGCCACCGGACCGGGGCCGCCCGCCGCGACCAGGGCGTCCAGCCCGGCCGGGTCGTACGACACCGTGCCGGCCCGCGCCGCCGCCAACTGCTCCGTCAACTCGACGAGTTCGCCCCCGCTCGCACGGTAGCTCCCCCGCTCGGCGATGCCCTCGTTCACCACCGCCACCTGCGTTCTGCTGCTCATGCCGCCGACGGTAGGCCAGGGCGGGCACACCGCGCCACTGGTTATTCTCGGCCACAGAACAACCGGAAGGGGCGGGCTGGCGAACGGCGGGGCGCGAACGGCGACGGGCCCGCCCCACCGAAGTGGAGCGGGCCCGTCGCGGGTGCGTCAGGGGCGACCCGACGTCAGGTACTGCGCGGCGTCAGTTCTTCCAGCGCGGCTTGCGGTCGTCGCGGTTGAAGCCGGAGTTGAAGCCACCGGAGCGGCCACCGCGGTCGTCACGGTCCCGGTTGAAGCCACCGGACTGCGGACGGCCGCCGGAGCGGTGGTCGTCACGGCGGGCGAACGGACGGTTGTTGCTGCCGCCACGCTCGTCGCGGTCGCGGTTGAACGAGCGGTCGCGGTCACCGAAGGAACGGGCCGGACGGTCGCCGAAGGAACGGCCGCCGCGGTCGTCGCGGTCGCGGTTGAACGAGCGGTCACGGTCACCGAACGAACGGCCACCACGCTCGTCGCGGTCACCACGGTTGAAGCCACGGTCACGGTCGCCGAAGGAACGGCCACCACGCTCGTCACGGTCACGGTTGAACGAGCGGTCACGGTCACCGAACGAACGGCCACCACGCTCGCGGTCGCCGAACGAACGGCCACCACGCTCGTCACGGTCACGGCCGACGGAACGGCCACCGCGGTCGTCGCGGTCACGGTTGAACGACGGACGCTCGGTGCGCGCCTCGCGGTACGACGGCGCGCGCTCCTCGGTCACCGCGGCGGCCGGCTCGGCCGCGGCCGGGGCGGCGGTCTCGTCGGCGGCGGTCGCGCCCTCGGTCTCGGCCTCGGCGGCCGGGGCCTCGTCCTCGATGCCCAGCTCGGCCCGCTCGCGCGCGGCCCGCGCCGACAGGCGGTCGGCCTCGTCGCGCAGCTCGGCGGCGCGGCGCTGCGCGCGCTCCAGCTGGCGGGTCATGTCGGCGACCTCGCGCTCGGCGGCACCGGCGATGTTGGCCGCGCTCTCCGCCTGGACCTCGACCAGCGAGCGGGCACCGGTGATCCGGGCCACCTCGGCGTCGAAGGCGTGGTCGAGGATGTGACGGCCGGCGTCGACGCCTGCGTCCTCCATCAGGCGGAAGACGCCGCGGCGCTGGTGCGGCAGCACCAGGGTGACGACGGTGCCGGAGCGGCCGGCGCGGGCGGTGCGGCCGGAGCGGTGCAGGTAGTCCTTGTGGTCGCCGGCCGGGTCGACGTTGAGCACCAGGTCGATGCCGTCGACGTGGATGCCGCGCGCGGCGACGTCGGTGGCGACGACGACGTTGACGTAGCCGTCCTTGAAGTCGCCGAGCACCCGGGTGCGGGCGCCCTGGGTCATGCCGCCGTGCAGCGCGTCGGCCTTCACACCGGCCTCGACCAGCTGCTCGGCGACGCGGTCGGCGCCCATCTGGGTGCGGACGAAGATGATCGTGCGGCCCTTGCGGGCGGCGATCGCGTTGGTGATCGGCGCCTTGTCCTTGGGCTTCACCACGAGGATGTGGTGGGTCATGGTGGTGACGGCGCCGGCCGACGGGTCGACCTCGTGGGTGACCGGGCTGTTCAGGTAGCGCTTCACCAGGGTGTCGATCTCGTTCTCCAGGGTGGCGGAGAACAGCAGGCGCTGGCCGCCGGCCGGCACCTGGTCGAGGATCTCGGTGACCTCGGGCAGGAAGCCCATGTCGGCCATCTGGTCGGCCTCGTCGAGGACGGCGACCTGGACGTCGTCGAGCTTGGCCGAGCCGCGGTTGATCAGGTCGCGCAGGCGGCCCGGGGTGGCGACCAGGACGTCGACGCCGCGCTCCAGCGCGTAGATCTGGTTCGACATCGAGGTGCCGCCGCAGACGACCTTGAGGCGCAGGCCGAGCACCGAGCCGAACGGCTCCAGGGCGTCGGCGACCTGCATGGCCAGCTCGCGGGTCGGGACGAGGATCAGGCCGCGCGGGTGCTTGGCGCGGGTGCGCTCGCCGTCGGACAGGCGGGTCAGCAGCGGCAGGCCGAAGCTGAGGGTCTTGCCGGAGCCGGTGCGGCCGCGGCCCAGCACGTCCTTGCCGGCCAGGGCGTCCGGGATGGTCGCGGCCTGGATCGGGAACGGGGTGGTGACGCCGCGCTTGGCGAGGGCGCGGACGATCTCGTCCGGCAGGCCCAGGTCGCCGAAGGTGATGGTCGGCTCGGCCTCGTCGGCCTCGTCGGCCTCGTCGGCGGCAGCGTCGGTGTCGGTGTCGGTGTCCTCGACGGCGTCGACGGCGTCGACGGCGGCGATCAGCTCGGCGTCGGCCTCGGCGGGGGCGGTGGTGGCATCGGCGGCGGACTCGCTCGCGGGCATGGCGAAGCGGGCGTCGTCAACGAGAGACATGCAAAACCTTCCGGAAGTGGCACGCGCCAAAGTCCGGGGTTCTGTTTCACAACCGCCTCTATGCGGTCAGCCACGGATCGCCGGAACGCGCCAAGGGCGCCAGATGGGAATAGGGCGCCAGTCAAATGGATCAAACGAACGATCTACCACCATAGAGGAGCCTGGGGATCGGAGGCAAATGCGCTGGCCAGGCTGTGGATCGGGGCTCAGTGGCCGCCCGGTGCACCGGAGCTGGTGGGCGCGGTGACGCTCGGGGCGGAGGTCGGCTCCGGGGCCGTGGTGGCGGTCGGGGCAGGAGGCGTGGTGTGGCCGGGTTCCGGGGAGGACGCGTGCCCGGTCGGGCTGGCCGCCGGGGCGGGCGCCGTCGAGCCGCCGGAACCGCCGGTTCCGCCGCCCGCGGTGCCCCCGGCCCCGCCGGAGGGGTGGCCGGTGCCGCCCGCGCCGCCGCTGCCCGCCGCACCCCCGGCCGCTCCGCCCGTGCCGGTGCCGCCGGCGCCCGGACGGGGCGCGGGACTGGCGCTCGCGCCCCCTGCGGTGCCGGTCGTGCCGGGCGCGGCCTCACCGGGGGCTGCCGCCGGCACCGGCTCCACACCGGCGGGCGCGCCCATCGCACCGCCCCCGCCGTTGCCGCCGCCCGCACCCGCCGCACCGACCGCACCGCCGACCGACTCACCGGGCGCCGCGTTCATCCCCCCGGTGGGCGCGCTCTGGGCCTGTGCGCCCGCCGCACGCTCCGACCGCCCCGCCGCACCCCCCGGGTGCCCACCGCCGCTCGGCGAGGCCGACGGGGTCGCCCCCGGCCTGGTCGGCGTTCCGACCTGGCCGACCGGCACCACACCGCGCTTCTCCTCCGCACCCGGCCCGACCGACATGCAGCCGGTCAGCCCCAGCCCGGCCACCGCCAGCACCGCCGCGCCGCGCACCACGGCGCTCCGGACCACCGCCGTTTCCCGCTCCGTCACCGCACGCACCACCCGCACCGCACGCATCGCCGCCACCGAGTCCCTCTCCTGCACCCGCCCCGCCCGGACCGCCCACCCACCGCGCACGGCCACCCTTGCGGGTGTCCAACGCGCCGGCCGGGCTCCCGGACACGGGTGGGGCCCCGGAAGCACCCGGACGGGCCCCGGAACGCCGCGCTCAGCCCCAGAGCGCCGAGGCCAGCCCCGCCCCCACGTACGCCGCCGCCAGGCCCGCCGCGACGCTGCCCGCCACATTGGCCAGCGCGTACCGCCCGGCCCCGCTCCCGGTCAGCCGCAGCGTCTCGTACGAGAAGGTCGAGTACGTGGTCAGCGCACCGCACAGCCCGGTCCCGAGCAGCAGCTGGACGTGCGAGGACGCGGCGCCGACCGCCACCGCCCCGGTCACCAGCCCGAGGACCAGACAGCCGGACACGTTCACCACGAAGGTCCCCCACGGGAACACCGAGTCGTGCCGGGACTGCACCGCCCGGTCGGTCAGGTACCGCAGCGGCGCGCCGACCATCGCGCCCGCCACCACCAGCAGCCAGTTCACGCCCCGCCCTCCCCCGTCGCCGGGCCCGACCCCGTCGCCGACCCGCCGGCCCGCCCGGCGTACCGGAGCACCTCGCACCGCTCCAGGGTCACCAGCCCCTCCACCGCCAGTTCCCCCAGCTCGGGCAGGAACGCCCGCACCCGCTCCTCGGTGTCCACGATCACCACCGCCACCGGCAGGTCCTCGCTCAGCGACAGCAGCCGCGCGGTGTGCACCATCGAGGACGCGCCGAACCCCTCGACCCCCCGGAACACGCTCGCCCCGGCCAGCCCGGCGGCCCGCGCCCGGTGCACGATCTCGCTGTACAGCGGGCGGTGGTGGCACCGGTCGTTCTCGCCGACCAGCACGGTCAGCCGCAGCGCCGGCCCGCCCAGCCGCGAATCCGCCGCACCCGTCTCCCCGCTCACGCCCGCCTCCCGGCCCCGCGCAGCAGCAGACGGCGTGTCACCGCGGCCGCCGCCCAGACCGCCGCCATCGCCGCCACCAGGGTCAGCCCCAGGTACGCCAGGGCCGGTCCCGGCCGCCCCTCCTCCAGCAGCCGGCGGATGTCCACCGCGTACGTCGAGAAGGTGGTGAACCCGCCGAGCACGCCGGTGCCGAAGAACGGCCGCAGCAGCGGATGGGCCGGCCGGCCCTCGGTGACCACCACCAGGAAGACCCCGATCACGGCGCACCCCACCACGTTCACCAGCAGCGTCGTCCACGGGAACGCCGAGGGCCCGGTCGTCCACAGCAGCCCCGCGCCGTACCGGGCGCTCGCGCCCAGCGCCCCGCCGACGGCCACCACGGCCACCGCCGGCCCCTGCCCGCGCAGCACCGGCGGCCGCCGTCGCACCGCACCGGCCGCCGCACCGTCCACCACCACGTCCTCCGAGGTCGCCACAGCCCCATGAAACACCGGCCCCGACCGCCTGGCACACCGTCATCGCAGACCCGACAATGAACCGGTGGAGATGACCCGGGAAGAGTTCGAGGTACTGGTCGCCGACGCGCTGGACCGGATCCCGCCGCAACTCGCCGCGATGATGGACAACGTCGCCGTCTTCGTCGAGGACGAGCCCGACCCCGCCGACCCGGAGCTGCTCGGCCTCTACGAGGGAACCCCGCTCACCGAGCGCGGCGAGTGGTACGCGGGCGTCCTGCCGGACCGGATCATCGTCTACCGCGGCCCGACCCTGCGCCTGTGCGACGACCGCGAGCGCGTCGTCGAGGAGGTCCGCACCACGGTCATCCACGAGGTCGCCCACCACTTCGGCTTCGACGACCACGAACTCGACGAGCTCGGCTGGTCCTGACCCCCGCCGCCCGCCCGGCCGAAACCCGTTTTGGCGTTCGGCCCGACATCCCATATGCTTCTCGACGTCCCCGAACGCTGGAAACAGCCGGACAGGCCGCAAGCCCTCATCGTCTAGTGGCCCAGGACGCCGCCCTTTCAAGGCGGTAGCACGGGTTCGAATCCCGTTGGGGGCACGCAGTACCGTAGTAAAGTGTTGTGCCGCAAGACCTGAAGTGGTTCGCCACTCCTAGGTCCCGTGGAGCAGTTGGTTAGCTCGCCACCCTGTCAAGGTGGAGGTCGCGGGTTCAAGTCCCGTCGGGATCGCTCGTCTCGCAAGAGACGGTGCAGTACGGCCAGGTAGCTCAGTTGGTACGAGCGTCCGCCTGAAAAGCGGAAGGTCGCCGGTTCGACCCCGGCCCTGGCCACAGGAGCCTGAAAAGGCGGAACGGCCCCGGAGAGATTCTCTCCGGGGCCGTTCGCGTTGCAGGTCCTTCGCGTTCTGGGCCGAGTGGGTGTCCCGGGGCGGCGGGGGCCGCCCCGGGACGGGGGTGGGTCAGTCGGTGAGGCCGAAGCGGGCGTGGAGGCGGCGGAGGGGGGCGGGGGCCCACCAGTTGGCGGGGCCGGCCAGGCGCATCACGGCGGGCAGCAGGATCGCCCGGACGAGCACGGCGTCGACCAGGACGGCGAGGGCGAGGCCGACGCCGAGTTCCTTGAGGAAGACGACCGACCCGGTGGCGTAGACCGCGAAGGTCAGGGCCAGGATGCCCGCGGCGGCCGTGATCAGCGGGGCGCTGCGCTGGATGCCGGTCGCGACGGCGGTCTCGGTGTCCACGCCGCGGTCGTGCTCCTCCTTGATCCTGGAGACGATGAAGACCTCGTAGTCCATCGACAGCCCGTAGGCGATGCAGAACATCAGGATCGGGATGCTGGGCTCCATCGACCCGGCCGAGGTGAAGTCGAGCAGGCCGGCCAGGTGGCCGTCCTGGAAGCCCCAGACCAGGGCGCCGAACATCACGGTGAGGCTGAGCAGGTTGGAGACGGTGGCCTTGGCCGGGATCAGCAGGCTGCCGGTCATCAGGAAGAGCAGGATGAAGGTCGGCACCAGGATCAGTCCCGCCACCAGGGGCAGCGCGCCGAGCAGGCGGGAGCGGAAGTCGGTCATGTCGGCCGGGAAGCCGCCGACCTGCACCTGGTAGGGCGCGGCCTCGTCCCTGACCTTGCCGACCAGCCCGGGCATGTCCCCGGCCAGCGCGGCCTCCTCGGGGATCACGGTGAGCCAGACGCCGGAGCCGGTGGCGAAGCGCGCGGAGTCGGCGGTCGGCGGGGTGCGCAGCTTTCCGCCGGCGTAGGAGCCGGTGAAGGTGTCCACCTGAAAGACGCCGGGCAGGGTGGAGAGCTTCGCCGCGTAGGCCTCGGTCTGCCCGGTGCTCCCCTTCGGGTCGGCGACGCCGGTGGCGACGACCTGGAGGGCGTCGGTCTCGCGGGCCGGGAAGCCGTCGCGGACCTGCTGCTGCACCACCCGGCTGGTGGCGTCGGCCGGCAGCACCCGCTCGTCGGGCAGGCCGAACTTCACGCCGAGGAACGGTGCCCCGACGAGCAGCAGCAGGGCGACCACGGCGGTGCCCCAGACCAGCGGGCGGGCCATCACCCGGCGGGTGAGCCGGTACCAGCGGCCGTCCTCGACCGGGCGGGCGGCTCCGGCGGCGCCCGACCGCAGCACCCGGTGCCCGACGGCGGCGAGCGCGGCGGGCAGCAGGACGACGGCGCCGACGATCGCGGTGAGCACCACGAAGACGCCCGCGTACGCGAAGGACCGCAGGAAGGGGAACGGGAAGGCGAACAGGGCGAGCAGCGAGATGGCGACGGTGATGCCGCTGAAGATCACCGTGCGGCCGGCCCGCTCAACGGCGCGGACCACGGCGGTGTGCTTGTCGTGGCCGGCCGCGGACTCCTCGCGGAACCGGGAGATCATGAACAGGCTGTAGTCGATGCCGAGCCCCAGGCCCATCACCAGGGCCAGGTTGGCGGCGAAGGTGGAGACCTCGGTGAAGGCGGTGACCCCGCGCAGCAGCGTCAGCGTGCCGAGCACCGAGAAGAGGCCGACGCCGATGGTCAGCCCGGCGGCCGACCAGCGGCGGTAGACGGCGAGCAGGAGCAGCAGGACGATCGGCAGCACGATCGCCTCGGCGCCGAGGAAGTCCTTCCGGGCCTGGGCGCCCACCTGTCGGAAGACCTCGTCCTGGCCGCCGACCTCGACCTTGATGTCGGCGGTCTCGCGGGTGAACTTCGGCGAGAGGTCGGCGAGCCGCTCGCGGGACTCGGTGGCGGTGCCGTCCAGCCAGGCGGTGACCAGGGCCTTGCCGCGGTCGGTGGCGGCGAGCGCGGGGCTGTTGCCCTGCGCCCAGTAGGAGCCGGTGGTCCGGACGCCGGCCGAGGCGCCGAGCTCTTCGGCCAGCGCCCGGCCGGCGGCGGCGACGGCGGGGTCGTCGACGGTGCCGTGCTTGGCGGTGACCAGCAGGATCATGTTGGGGCTGCCGTGGCCGAACTCACGGTGCAGCAGCTGCTCCGCCCGGTTCGACTGCGAGCCGGGCGCCTCGAAGCGCGACAGCGAGAGCGCCTTCTGCGCGCCGGCGCCCAGCGCGGCGGCGACGACCAGCACGACGGTGCCGACGATCAGCACCGCGCGCCGCCGGTCGACCAGCAGTCGGCCCAGCCTCCGCAGCAGCGGCACCCGCTGGTCGACCCCGGGTTCGAGGGTGAGCGTCATGACAACTGGTCTCCAGACATGAGGTGGGGGACGGTGCCGCCCCCGGCCGGCGTTCGGTTCAGCGCAACTGGTGCTTGGTCAGCCAGTCGGCGAGGGAGGCGTGGACCTGGGGGGCGTTGCGGGCCATGCCCATGTAGTGGCCGGCCCCGGGGATCTCGATCAGCTGGGTGTCGGTGGTGCCGGTGAACAGCGCGCGGTGCTCGGCGCCGCCCTGGACGCGGGCGTCCTTCTCCCCGTAGAGGAAGAGCACCGGCACCTTGATGTCCTTGAGGTGCCGCAGGTCGACCAGGACCGAGCCGAGCTGGGAGGCCATGTCGCCGCAGGGGTGGCGGTTCTGGTGCGGGGCGGAGAGGTCGACCACGCCGGGCTCGGTGTCGTGGAAGTTGCCGGCCTTGAACTCCTCGCTGCCGAGGTCGTAGTAGGCGTAGCCGCCGGGGCCGCCCGCGCCGTCCGCGGCCGAGCCGCCGCGCAGGCAGGTCTGCAGGGAGGAGAAGAAGCGCGCGTTGGCCTGCGGGGTGAGGCCGAGGTCGGTCCAGTCCATCAGGACCAGGCCGTCGACGTCCTGGAAGGAGTAGGCCTCGATCTGGGAGACCTGGCCGCCGTTGGACTGGCCGGCCAGGACGACCTTGTCGAACGGGACGGCGGCGCGGCCCTCCTGCTCGGTCCGGTAGCTGCCGGCCCGCAGCTGCTCCACGATCTGGTGGGCGATGTCGGCCTGGCCGCCGATGCAGCTGCCGAAACCGTCGGGCTTGTCGCTGCCGCCGTAGCCGATCCGGTCGATGGTGAGCGAGGCGTGGCCCTTCTTGGCCAGTTCCTCGGTGTGGTGGTAGCCGGGGGCGTCGAGGCGCCAGTACCACTCGCCGGCCGCGATGCCGTGCTCGTAGAGGGTGACGGCGCGCGGGCCCGCACCGCCGTCGAGGACCGCCTTGGGCGCGGTGAGGTGACCGGTGACCTGGTAGGTCTTGCCGTCCACCGGGCAGGCGGCCAGGGTGCGGTTGACGTTCTGGACGGTGAAGCGGACCGGGACGTCGACGACGGACTCGGCGGCCAGCCGGGCCTTGGTGTCGGCGGCGGCCTGTTCGGCGCCGGGGGCCGGGGCGGGGGCGGCCGGTCCGGTGGCGGCGGCGGTCGGGGTGCCGGGCTTCGGGGAGTCGTCGGCGCGGACCGCGACGGCGGCCACCGCGGGCGTCAGGGCGATCAGTGCGGCCGCGACGGTCAGCAGGGCGGTCTTCCTGGAACGGGGCACGGTCGCGGCCCTTTCGTCGAACGGGGTGGGAGCGGGGTCCGGGGGCTGGGTGGTAGCGGGGTCCGGGGAGGGGGGCGTGGGAGGGGTCATGACGGCAGCCGCCCCTGCTCGCGGTACCAGCGCGCCTCGTCGGACAGGGTCTGCGCCAGCGGGCGGAAGGTGATGCCGAGTTCACGCTCCGCGCGGGCGGAGGAGAGCCGGGTGTGGGTGCCGTCGAGCAGCACCCGGACCCCTTCGCGGGTGGCCACCGGCGGCCGGCCGCGCAGCCTGGCGCCGTACTCCAGCGCGGTCGCGAAGCCGAGCGCCGCGGCGGCCGGGATCTGCCGGGGCGCGGTGGCGCCGGTGGCGGCGGCGATGCCGGTGACCAGGTCGTGCAGGCCGTACCAGGAGCCGGCGACGATGTAGCGGCGCAGCCCGGTGCCGTGGGTCAGCGCGCGGACGCAGGCGGCGGCGACGTCGCGGGCGTCCACCACGTGGTTGCCGGCCCGGGGGACGGCGCGCAGGTCTCCGTGGGCGACGGCGAGGAAGAGCCGGCCCGCCGAGGTGGGTCCGGCGTCGCCCGGTCCCCACATCCAGCCGGGCAGCACCAGCGGGACGGTGATCCCCTCGCGGGCGCAGAACTCGGTGACGGCCTGTTCGGCGCGAACCTTGCTGGCCCGGTAGCCGTTGCGCTGCCAGTCGGCGGGCGGCGGGGTGTCCTCGTCGGCGGGGAACCCGGTGGTGCCCCGGCCGATGGTGTTGATCGAGCTGGTGTGCACCACCCGGGGCACCCCGGCGTCGACCGCCTCGCGGAGCAGGGTGGTCACCGCGTCGACGTTCACGGCGTGCAGCCGGCCCAGGTCGGGCTGCGGCTGGTAGTACTCCCGGAAGTAGGCGGCGGTGTGGATGACGCCGCTCGCGCCGGGCAGGGCCGACCGGTAGCCGGCCGGGTCGGTGATGTCGCCGGCCAGGACGGTGAGCCGTTCGTCGGCGGGCAGCAGCCGTCCGGCCTTCTCCCGGTCGCGGACCAGGGCGGTCACCTCGTGGCCCGCGGCCAGCAGCTCGCGGACCACGGCGGTGCCGAGCAGTCCGGTGGCGCCGGTGACCACGACGCGGCCCGGCGGGGTGCGCTGGTCGGTCATCAGGACTCCTTCGCGGCGAGGACGGGCCCCGGACCGGGGTCGGGATCGGGGTCGTGCCGGCCGTCGGGGCCGGGACCGGAGTCCGTCCGGTCCGCACCGCCCGCGCCGCCCGCCGGGGCGGGCGACTCCTCGCGCAGCCCGAAGCGCTCCTGGAACCGCTTGAGCGGCGCCGGGGCCCACCAGGTGGCGTGGCCGCCGAGGGCCATCACGGCGGGGACGAGCAGGCAGCGCACCACGGTCGCGTCGACCAGCACGGCGAGCGCGACGCCGAGGCCGAGCATCTTGGTGTTGGTGATCCGGGAGGTCCCGATCGCCACCAGCACCACCGAGAGGATCAGCGCGGCGGCGGTGATCAGCCCGCCGGTGTGCCGGATGCCGTCGGCGACGGCCTTGCGCGGGTCGTGCCCGCGGCCGTACTCCTCCTTGACCCGGGAGAGCAGGAAGACCCCGTAGTCCATGGAGAGGCCGAAGGCGACGCAGAACATCAGCACCGGCAGGGTGGTCTCGACGGCGCCGGTCGGGGTGAAGCCGAGCAGGCCGGACAGGTGGCCGTCCTGGAACACCCAGACGACGACACCGAACATCGCGGTCAGGCTGAGCGCGTTCAGCAGCACCGCCTGGAGCGGGATCAGCAGGCTGCCGGTGAGCAGGAAGACCAGCAGCAGGGTGGCTCCGACGATCAGCGCGCCGGCCGGCAGCAGGCGCACCGCGATGGCGTGCTTGCTGTCGACCAGGGTGGCCGCCTGGCCGCCGACCACCGGCCGCAGGGCGGGGAAGTCGGCGCCGGCCCGGCGGATCTCGCCGACCAGGTCCTGGTTCGCCTGGGAGACGTCGCCCCCGCCGGCGGCGGGCACCACCGAGAGGTGGCCGAGGCCGTCGGCGGTACGGACGCTGTCGGCCGGACCGGACTCGCCGGAGGGGGCGCCGGAGCGGTAGTCGCCGAGCGGGGTGGAGACCTCGGTGACGCCGGGCAGCGCGGAGAGCTTGGCGGCGAACCGGCCGAGCTCCTCGCGGTCCGGGCTGCCGGCGCCGGTGCTCCCGGTGGCCCCGCTGTGCACCACCACGTCGATGACGCCGGTGGCGCTGGCGGTGAAGCCCTCCCGGATGGTCTGCTGGACCACCCGTGCCTCGGAGCCGGTGGGCAGCTGGCGGTCGTCGGCGGCGGCGAACTGGACGCGCAGGAAGGGCAGTCCGGCGACCAGCAGCAGGGCGGTGATGCCGAGCGCGAACAGCGGGGCGCGCCGCATCACCAGGGTGGCGGTGCGGTGCCAGCCCGCGCCGGGCTCCCGGCCGGAGCGCGCCGCGCCGCCGGGCAGCCGGATCTTGAGCGCGTCGATCCGGCCGCCGAGCAGGGTGAGCAGGGCGGGCAGCAGGACCAGCGCGGCGGCGGCGGCGATCAGCACCACCGAGATGCCGGCGTAGGCGAAGGAGCGCAGGAAGTAGAGCGGGAAGACCAGCATCGCGGAGAGCGAGACGGCGACGGTCAGCGCCGAGAACAGCACCGCGCGGCCGGCCGTGTCCAGGGTCGTGGCGACGGCCTCGCGGACCTCCAGCCCGCGTTCGCGTTCCTCGCGGAAGCGCCGGACGATGAGCAGCGCGTAGTCGATGGCGAGGCCCAGGCCGAGCGCGGTGGTGAGGTTCTGGGCGAAGACCGAGACCTCGGTGAAGCCGGTGATCACCCGCAGCGCCGCGTTGGTGCCGAGGATCGCGCAGATCCCGACGGCGAGCGGCAGCAGGGCGGCGATCAGGCCGCGGAAGACCAGCACCAGGATCAGCAGGGTGATCGGCAGCGCGATCAGCTCGGCCCGGACCAGGTCGTCGGCGATGGTGGACTGCATCTCCTCGCGGACCGCGACGGTGCCGCCGAGCCGGACGTCCAGCTGTTCCAGGCCGGCCGGGCTGCCCCGGTAGCGCGGGGCCAGCCGGTCGAAGACGTCCTTGGCGTGGTTCTCGTCGCCCTCGATGCGGGCGACGATCAGCGCCGTACCGCGGTCGGCGGAGCGCAGGCCCTCGACGCCGGTCTGCCAGTACGAGGTGACCCCGACGACGTCCGGTTCGAAGGCGAGCCGCTCGCCGAGGCGGGCACCGGCCCGGGCCGCCTCGGGGGCGTCCACCGAGCCGCCGGCCTTCGCGGAGACCTCCAGGACGAGGTTGGGCGAGCTGGCCGGGAAGGACTGCTCCAGCAGCACGGCGGCGCGCGCCGATTCGGAGCCCGGGTCGGAGGTGCCGCCGTTGTGCAGGCGGTCGGTGACGCCGGTGCCCACGACCAGCGCGTTGACCAGGAAGATCACCACGAAGAGGAGGGCGGACCAGGGCCGGGCGGTGACCGCCCGGCCGAGTCGCTTGAGCATCGGGAACCTCACGGAGCGGGGGTGGCGGAGCGCTGCCCGGTCGGCAGCGCGGAGAGCAGCTCGCCCACCCGGCCGGGCCGGTCCAGGGTCACGACCCGGGCCACCACCCCGTCCGGGCGCAGATGGCAGGCCAGGGCCGCCGCCCCGGCCTGCCCGCCCGGCAGCCGGCCGGCCGCGAGGTCGTGGCCGGACGGCCCCGCCGGTACGGGCACGGGCCCGTCCGGCGGCAGCAGCAGCAGGACGTCGGCGAGATCGCGCACGCCGCGCCGGGTCAGCTCGGTGGCGGCCTCCTCGGCCGCCGTCGCGGCCTCCTGCCCGGCTCCGGCGACCAGCACGGTGTGCCGTCCGGTCGCGAGGTAGCCGTGCAGGGAGGTGGCACCGGTCCCGCCCATCGGGCGGAGCGGGGCGTCACCGAGCCGTCGGCCGGGGGTCGGACCGCCCGGCGCGGGCGTGCGCCCGACGGCCGGACTGGCCGTCAGATCGAGGTCGAGCTGGGCGAGTTCCGGGACGATGCGGCGCTCCAGGGCGCCGCTGCGGGAGAGCGCGCCGAGCAGCAGGTCGCGCAGGGCGCGGGCCGGGCGCGGCTTGAGCAGCCAGAGCCTGGTCTGCCGTTCGGAGTTGCGCACCGCCCGGGCGGAGGTGGGACGGCGCTCCGGGTCGTAGCTGTCGAGCAGCGCCGGATCGCCGCCGCGCAGCACGGCCGCCAGCTTCCAGCCGAGGTCGAAGCCGTCCTGGACACCGGTGTTGAGGCCCTGGCCGCCGGCCGGGCTGTGGGCGTGCGCGGCGTCCCCGGCGAGGAACACCGGGCCCTGCCGGAACGTGGCGGCCACCTTGGTGTGCACCCGGAAGCGGCTGGTCCACCAGGTCTCCTCGACGGTCCAGCGGCCGCGGCCGCGGGCGTCCAGGAGCTGCTGGAGCTCGGCGTTGTCCGGCGGGCCGGTCCGGCTGCCCGGGGGCAGGTCGAAGAAGATCCGGTGGCCGCCCTCGGGCAGGGCGACCAGGACGAGCACGCCGTCCGGGCTCAGGTGGTACTGCGCCTCGGTGGGCGGCAGGTCGCCGGCGATCCGGCCGTCGCCGAGCACGAACTCCCGGTCGTAGCTGCTGCCCTCGTAGGGGATCCCGAGCGCCTCGCGGACGGTGCTGCGGACGCCGTCGGCCCCGATCAGCCAGGGGACGGCCACGGTCTCGACCGCGCCGCCGGCCGACTCCAGCCGGACCACCGCCCGATCGCCGGCCGCCTCGACCGAGGTGGCCCGGGTGGCCCACTCGACCCGGCCGCCGAGGCCGAGCAGCCGCTCGTAGAGCAGTTCCTCGGTGACCGGCTGGGGCACGCAGAGCGGCCCGGGGAAGCGGGTGCCGGTCAGCGTGCCGAAGGAGACGCCGGCCAGCCGGCGCCCGTTCGACCAGTACGAGGCGCCGGTGAGCGGCAGGGCCCGCTCGGCGACGGCGTCGGCCACGCCGAGGCGGTGCAGCGCCTCCAGGGCGCCGCTCCACATCACCAGGGCCTTGGGCTCGGCGGCGAAGCACTCCCGGCGGTCCACCAGGCGCACCGGCACCCCGTGCTGGAGCAGGGCGCAGGCCGCGGTCAGGCCGGTGGGGCCGGCCCCGACCACGAGGACCTGCGGCGCCGTCATCGGAGCGCCCCGTCGGCCGGGCGGCCGAGGTCCTCCGCCAGGGGGTGCCCGAGCCGGCTGGAGACCTCGCGCAGGGCTTGGGCGGTCAGCCGCTCGGAGACGTCGCGCACGGTCTGCGCGGTGTTCTCGAACAGCACCGTGTGGAAGCCCAGCCGCTGGGCGGCGTCGAGGTTCTCGGCCGTGTCGTCGATGAACAGACAGCGCCGGGCCGGGGCATCGAGCCGCTCCAGCAGCCGCAGGTACAGCTCCGGGTCCGGCTTGCGGACGCGCTCGGCCGAGGAGTCGACGACCACGTCGAACAGCTCCTCCACCGGGAGGGTGGCCTGCCAGCGGGGACGCCACTCCACCACGTTGTTGGTGAGCAGCGCGATCCGGTAGCCGCCGGACTTCAACTGCCGGGCGAAGTCCACGAGCTGGGCGTTGGCCCGACGGCCCTGGAACCACAGCTCACCGAACGGCCGGCCGCCCAGGGCGGCGGCGGAGCCGGGCGGCAGCTCGGCCAGCAGGCGCTCGGTGAACTCCTGCTCGGTGATCGCCGCGACCTCCAGCTCCGCCATCGGGCTGATCCCGTGGCGTGCGGTGGCGGCCGCGAAGGCGGTGCCGATGGCCTGCAGGTCCAGGCCGGTGCGCACGCCGAACTCGGTGAAGGTCTCGGCGAGCGGGTTGGTCAGCACGCCGCCGTAGTCGACGACCACGGTGTCGATGCCGTCGGCCGACGGGACGAGGTGGTTCAGCTCCACTGGGTCACCTCGATGCCGAGGGTGGCGACGGTGTTGCCCTCCTGGGAGACGGTGATCGCGACCGGGACGGTCACGGCGCCGAGCGCGCCGTCGAAGCTGGCGTCGCCGACCTCGGCGACCGCCTTGGTCACCAGGTCCAGTTCGGCGAAGTCGGTGAAATCGGCCTTCGCCGCGGTGACCACCAGGCTCTCGGCGGGCAGACCGTGCAGCTTGGCGACGGCGGCCACGGACAGTTGACGGGCGGCCTCCAGCTGGAGGTTGCCGGGCACGTGGTCCAGCTTGTGGTCGAACAGGTGGGGGTGGTCGGTGTCCACCACCAGCAGCGCCGAGGCGGTGCCGGACTCGCTGACGGCGGGCTCGGTGAGCACGATGTTGGACGCGTCCCGCCGGCCGACCAGGGAGGGCGCGGAGCGCAGCAGCTGCGGGTGGCGCGGCGAACGCCCTTCCAGCTTCTTGCGGTTGCCGGCCCGCAGCATCTGGAAGGCCCGGTTGGTGACGAAGGTCAGCGCGCCGGAGCCGACGATGGCCTGCACGCCGTCCAGCCAGAAGACGCCGGTGAAGTCGAAGCCGAGCACCCGGCCGGCCGGGTTGCGCTTGGGGCGGACGGTGGTGGAGAGCACGGCGTGCGCCGGGCGCGGCCCGATCCGCAGGGCCTCCAGTCCGGAGATGGTGAGGTTCAGCGAGCTGAAGATGAAGGCGCGGTCCAGCGGCACGTCCAGGTAGCGGTGCGCGACCAGGACGCCGGACTGGCGCAGGACCTCGACCAGCAGCAGGAAGTCGTAGCTCCCGCCGCGCTCGCCGACGACGTGGGCGCGCGGCAGCTGGGCGGCGACCTCGAAGGTGTGCTCGTCGCTCTCCGGGTCCGGATCGCCGACCCGGGCCGAGTCGGTGACGAACACCTCGGCGATGGCGGCACGGTGCACCAGGTCGCGCGGCACGGTGGAGGCGAAGGTCAACTCGGTGGTGGGCGCGTGGTTCCGGGACTCCTCGGAGTCCGCCAGTCTCAGCAGCTCGGGTGTGGCGTTCATGCAGATCCCCCCGGTTGGCAACATCGGTTTCCCGGACAAACGGCTCGAAAGGACGGCCCGACCGCGGAACGGCCTCGGTACGACGGGCCGGCCCCCTCACCGGCTACGGCCGGGGACCTCGCGGCTCCCGGCCTGCGGCAACTGTCCGGCGCCGCGCTGACCGTCCGCTGAAGGCGCCGGGAAGGGCGCGGGAAGCGGCGGGAAGCGGGGGGAAGGGACCCGGGAGGGAGATCCGCCGGGAGGGCGGCGGCACACCGGCGTCGGTCATGTCCCTGCCCAGGATTGGCGGAGCCTACACAAACGATGCGGTAACGATCCGGGGCCCCTCCCACGGCCGGTGATAACGTCCGCGTGGGGGCGAGACGTCACAACGGCTTTGGGGGGAGCGTTGGCTGACGACGTGTGGTTCGAGGTTCTCGGACCGGTACGGGTCAGACGGGGACAATTCGCGGCGGACCTCGGACCGCCCCGGCAGCGGGCGGTGCTCGCGGTCCTGCTGCTCAACAGCGGGCGTCCGGTGCGCACCGAGCGGATCGTCCAGCTGGTCTGGGGCGCCGACGCCCCCGGGCGCAGCGTCAACCTGGTGCAGAAGTACGTCTCCGGCCTGCGCCGGGCGCTCGCCGGACTGGCCACCCTGGCCTGGACGGATGCCGGCTACGTGCTGGCCGCGCCCGGCACGGTGGACGTCGAGCGGTTCGAGGAACTGCTCGTCGACGGGCGGGCGCGGCGGACGAACGGCGACGCGGCCGGCGGCGCGGAGGCGTTCACCGAGGCGGTGGCGCTCTGGCGCGGGCCGCTCGCCCAGGGCGTGGACGGGCCGGGCATCGAGCCGCTGCGGCTGCGGCTGGCCGAGGCCAGGCTCGGCGCGCTGGAGGACCTCTTCGACCTGGAACTGGAGCTGGGCCGGCTGGCCGGCCGGATCCCGGAACTGCGCCGGCTGGCGGCCGAACACCCGCTGCGCGAGCGGTTCCAGGCCCAGCTGGTGCTGGCACTGGCCCAGTCCGGGCGGCAGGCGGAGTCGCTGGAGGTGTACGAGCGGGTCCGCCGGCTGCTCGCCGACGAGCACGGCCTCGACCCGGGGCCGCACCTGCGCGCCGCCCAGGAGCGGGTCCTGCGGCTGGCCCCGGCGGATCCGCCCGCACCCGCCGAGGTCCGGGACCGGCCGCAGGTCCCGGTGCCGGTACCGACGGCCGGAGCGGTGGAACCGGCGCAGCCACCCGCCCCGCCAGCGCCCCGGACGATCGCGCCGGACGTTCCCCGGCCGGCCCAACTGCCGCTCGGCCCACGGGGGTTCACCGGGCGCCGGGAGCACATCGACCGGCTCGCCGAGCTGCTGCGGCCCGCCGACGGCACGCTGTCGCTGGTCTGCCTGGAGGGCACCGCCGGGGTCGGCAAGACCGCGCTCGCCCTGCACGTCGCCCACCGGGCCGCGCCGCTGTTCGCCGACGGCCAGCTCTTCGCCGACCTGCACGGCCACGGCCGGGCCGCGCCAGCCGGCCCCGCCGAGGTCCTCGGCGGCTTCCTGCGGGCCCTCGGGGTGCCCGCCGAGCGGGTGCCGCAGGGCGTCAACGAGCGGATCGGCCTCTACCGCTCGCTGCTGGCCGGCCGCAGCGTCCTGGTGGTGCTGGACAACGCCCGGGACGCCGACCAGGTCCGGCCGCTGCTGCCCGGGGGCGGCGGCAGCACGGTGCTGGTCACCAGCCGCCGCCGGCTGGTGAGCCTGACCGTCCGGGAGGGCGCGCACCGCCTCGTCGTCCCGGTGCTGCCGGCCGCCGAGGCGCACCGCCTGGTGACCGCGCTGCTCCAGCCCGGGCAGGGCGACGACACGGCCGCCGTGGACGAGATCGTCCGGCTCTGCGCCGGACTGCCGCTGGCGCTGCGGATCGTCGCCGCCAACGCGGCCTACCGCTCCGACGTGCCGCTCGGCCGGATCGCCCGGGAGCTCACCGTCGACCGGGTGGCCGCGCTCTCCGCGCCGGACGAGGCGCAGACCGCGCTGGCCGGCTCGCTCGGCCTCTCCTACGACCTGCTGCGCACCAACGTCCGCACCTTCTTCTGCCTGCTCGGGCTCGTCCCCGGGCCGGACTTCACCGTGAACGCCGCCGCCACGATGGCCGGTTCGCCGCCGGCCACGGCCGAGCGGCAGCTGCGCGAGCTGGAGGTCGCCAACCTGCTGGAGCGGGTGGAGGACCGCTACCGGTTCCCGCACGAGCTGCTGCAGCTCTTCGCCCACGAGCGCGCCCACCAGCGGCTGACGGCCGGTGAACGGACCACCGCGCTGGGCCGGTTGTTCGGCTGGTACGTGGCGACCGCCGCCGCGGCGGGCAGCGGCGGCCCCGCCCCGCGCCGCAGCGTCGACCAGGCGGGCGTGGTCACCCCCGAGACGGGGTGCGCCGCCCGGGAGGGCGACGGGGACCTGTCCGCGGAGTTCGCCAACCTGACCGCCGCCGTCCGGTACGCCGCCGAGCACGGGCCGCTCCCGGTCGCCTGGCAGCTCGCCGACGCGCTGCGGCCGTTCTGCAAGCAGCACGCCCGGCTCACCCAGTGGTCCCGGCTGGCCGAATCCGGTCTGGCCGCCGCCCGGCAGGCCGGGGACCGCAGGGCCGAGGCGGTCATGCTGATCAACCTCAGCGACGCCAACCACAACTCCGGCCGGATCACGGCCGGTGAGGACTACGCCCGGCAGGCCCTGGCGCTCGCCGGTGAACTGGGCCGGCCGCAGATCGCGGCGGCGGCGCTCGACCAGCTCGGCCGCGCCGCCTGGATCCGCGGCCACCTGGCCGAGGCCCGGACGCTGCTCACCGAGGCCGTCGAACTGCACACCCGCAACGGCGACCCGCTCGGCCTCGCCGTCTCGCTCGCCGCGCTCGCCCGCACCGAGTTCGACTCGGGCAACCGGCCCGACGCCTACCGCCACTACACCCGCTGCCTGCGGCTGGCCCGCACCATCGGCTCGGACGCCCTGGAGACCATGGCGCTGGCCGAACTCGGCATGGCCCACGCCGCGCTGGGCCGGCCCGGGAACGCCGTCCAGTCGCTGCGGGCGGCGCTCTCGCTCGGCCGCACCGGCAGCCACCGCCGGGCCGAGGCACTGGTGCTGGCCGTCCTCAGCCGGCTGCACGCCGAGGCCGGGCGCACCGAGGAGGCCCACACCGCGGCCCGCGAGGCCCTGCACGCGGCCGAGTCGCACGGCGACAGCTGGACGGAGGCCGAGTGCCTCAACGCCACCGGCGCCGCCGCGCTGGCCACGGACTGTCCGGCCACCGCCGCCGCCCGGTACGGCGCCGCGCTCACCGTGGCCGGCCGGCTCGGCTACCGGCGGGCCGAGCTGCACGCGCTGGTCGGGCTCGCCGAGGCCGCCCTCCAGCAGGGCGACGCCGAGCGGGCCGCCGACCTCGCCGACCGGGCGCACGCCTCGGCCTCCGCGCTCGGCTACCGGCCGCTGGCGCTCACCGCCCAGGGCGTCCGGAACCGGCTGCCGGCCGAACCGGGCCGCGCGGAGCCTGACAGCGCCGAGCCGGACAGCGCCGAGCCCGACGACGCGGAGCCGGACGGCGCCACCCGGCCGAGCCCGCTCGGCGCGCACTGACGGCTGCGCCGGAGCCGCGTGCCGGGGATGGCACGCGGCTCCGGCGGTCGGTCAGCTGTCCAGCCAGTTCTTCTCGGTCGCGATCAGCTTGCCGTCGGCGGCGAAGAGCCGCAGCTCGGCCGGGATGCCGCGCTTGGCGACGGCGATCCAACGGGCCTCGGAGTCGCCGAGGCCGAGGATGGCCGGCTCGGCGCTGACGCCGTCGGTCCACCGCACCTCGGCGCGGGCGACGCCCGGACGGATCAGCCCGGCCTGGGCCTTCGGGACGTGGAACAGCGGGTCGGCGTCGCCGTTCTTGGCCTGGCGGCCCAGCCAGACCTTGCCGACGGAGCCCGGATCGCCGAAGAGCAGGCCCACCGGGGAGCCCGGCGGTGCGACGAGGGCCTCCGCAGGGGTCGCCAGGCGCTTGCCGTCCAGGACGTAGTAGAAGATCACGTGGTCGGCGTCCGGGGTGCCGTACTGGTTGACGTACGCCTCGGTCGGCGCGGGCCAGGGGTAGCCGGCGGCGGCGTCCTCCTCCCAGATCCGCCGGGCCTGCTCGTGGATCCGTTCCTTGCCCGGGGCCGGCCACAGAGCCGCCCAGACGCTCCACGGCTTGCCCTCCTCGGTGCCCGCGAGCACCTGGATCCGGGTCGGGACGAGCGGGTCCCGGGGGCCCTGCGCCCCGGCCGGGGCGGCGCCCGGGAGGACGGCCGCGACGTCGGCGGACGAGACCGCCACCGTCGCGCTGCCGGCCGCCGGACCGCCGACCCCGCCGCTCACCGCGGCGACACCGCCCGCCGTGGCGAGCAGGGCCAGCGCCAGCACGCCGCCCAGCGACGCCCGCCGCCGGACCGCCCGCCGCCGGCCGCCGGCCAGCACCGCCGCGTACGGCGCCGGACCCGCCTCCACCGTTCCGGCCAGCCCGGCCAGCGCCCGGGCCACCTCCTCGTCGCCCTCGACCGCCGCGTCCACGGGCGTCCCGTCGCGGTTCATGCCGCACCTCCGATGCTCGTCATGGTGATGAGTGAGGAGAGCCCGCGCAGCTTGGCGATGCCCTTCGACGCCTGACTCTTGACCGTGCCCACCGAGCAGCCCATCGCGGCGGCGGCCTGGGACTCGCTGAGGTCCTCCCAGTACCGCAGCACCACCGCCTGGCGCTGACCGGGCGGCAGCGTGCCGAGCGCGGCCAGCAGCGCGGCCCGGTCGTCCAGCCGCTCGAAGCCGTCCGGGCCGGTCCGCTCCGGCACGGCGGTGACCAGCTGTTCCGGCACCCGGCGCCGGAAGCGGCGGGCGTGCTCGTTCACCACGATCCGGCGCACGTAGGCGTACGGCTCGTCGGCCCGGGTGACCCTCCCCCAGGCGGCGTAGGTCCGTTCCAGCGCGGTCTGGACGACGTCCTCCGCCAGGTAGCGGTCCCCGGTCAGCAGGAACGCGGTGCGCAGCAGACGCGGCCAGGCACCGGTCACGAACGCGTTGAACTCCGCGTCCCGCTCGGCCTTCTTGGCTCTCATGAGTACCTCCTCACCCGACCAGAGCCCGGACCGGCCCCGAACCGTTGCCGGGCACGCCGACGGCCGGCCCCGAAGGACCGGCCGAACGGGCAGAACACCAGGTCAGGAGGACAGCGTGGCAGGGATCGGACGGCCGGGACCAGGAGGCGGGGACCGGGAGGCGGGGACCGTTAAGGGATCAGGAGGCGGGCGGGATGTTGAAGTTGAGCCGGAACAGGTTCCCCGGGTCGTACGCCGCCTTGAGCTCGGTGAGCCGCCGGTGGACCGGCTCCGGGTAGGCGGTGCGCACGGTGGCCGGGTCGGCGTCGTCCATCCCGAAGAAGTTGGCCAGCGCCCCGCCGGTGGACCACGGCCGCAGGCTCTCGTGCAGCGCGCTGTGCGCGGCGCGCAGCTCCTCCAGGGCGAACGGGCCGATCACTCCGGTGGAGAAGGCGAGGTACTCGGCGTCCCGGCCGCCGACCGCGTTCGGCACGGCCGGCTCGCGCGAGTACGCGCCACCCTGCAGTCGGATCTCGACGATCAGCGGGCTGCCGGCGTCCGGCCCGGCGAGGTCCAGCACGGCGTCCGCGGTGGCGGCGGTGAACGCGCGCAGCGTGCTGTTGCGGTCGCTCGCGGGGTGCGCGAACGGCGGCTCGTGGTGGATCGTGCCGGCCTCGGTGAAGGGCAGCTCGCGCACCGTGTCCAGCAGCGGGGTGCCGAACGCCCGCAGTGGCCGCACCCACTCCTCGCCCTGCCCGGCCGGGCCGCTCCAGGCGACCCGCAGCACGGCGGCGTACCGGCCGCGGAGCGGCTCGGGGACGGCCTCCAGGTCGGGGTAGCGGATCAGCTGGGCGGAGGTGGCCAGCTGCTCGGGGACGGTCCGGCTCCAGGCGGCCCAGCCGTGCAGCGCGACGGCCGCGGACTCGGCCGGGAAGTAGAGGCCGCCGCCGTACAGGCCGGTGCACGGGACGAGGCCGATCTCCATCTCGGTCACGATCCCGAAGTTGTCCTTGCCGCCGAGCAGCGCCCAGAACAGCTCGGGCTCGGCGGCGGGCGTGGCGGTGCGGTGCCGGCCGTCGGCGGTGACCACCTCCAGCCGGCGGACGTGGTCGGCGGCGAAGCCGTGGTGGCGGCCGAGCAGGCCGATGCCGCCGCCGAGGGTGTAACCGACCGCGCCGACGTCCGGGTTGGAGCCGCTGAGCGGGGCGAGGCCGTGCGGGGCGGCGGCGGCTGTCACCTCGCGCCAGCGGACGCCGGCCGCGACGGTGGCGGTGCGCGCGGCCGGGTCGACGGTGACGCCGTCCAGCCCGGCGGTGTCGATCACCAGCTCGCCGTCGGTGGGCACGGAGATGCCGTGGCCGGTGGCGCGGACGGCGACCGCGAGGCCGTTCGCGGCGGCGTACCGGACGGCGGTGGACACGTCCTGCGGGTCGGCGGCGACCACCACCAGGCCCGGTCGGTGGTCCAGCGCGAGGTTGTAGCCGGTCCGGTGGGCGTCGTACTCGGCGTCGCCGGGCCGGTACACCGGCCCCTTGGTCTCGATCATGCGGGGAGGCTAACCCGCCCGGGGGCGGAGCAACCCCGTCCGCATCCGATCTCTGTCAGGTTTCCGGCCACAGGAGTTGACGCCCCATCAGGCCGGTTCACCGGCTGTCGCCGGAGGCCCGGGTCATGATCTCCAGGTTGTGGCCGCTCGGGTCCTCGAAGTAGGCGCCGCGCCCGCCGAACCAGTCGTTGACCCGGCCCGCGTGGCGGTGGAAGGGGTCGGCCCAGTAGGTGAGCCCGCGCTCCCGGACCCGGTCGAGGATGGCGTCGAACTCCTCGTCGCCGACCAGGAAGGCGTAGTGCCCGGTGGGGACCGGCCCGCCGACCCGCATCACGTCCAAGGCGACGTCGTTGGCGAGCCGGACGACCAGGAAGGGCTCGCTGCGCACCGGGGCGGCGACGCCCAGGACCTCGCTGAGGAAGCGGGCGGTCTCCTCGTCGTCCCGCGCCGGGACGATCGTGTGGTTCAGCTGAACGGCCATGGAACCCTTCCCTCCTGGGGCTTCCGGACGTCTGTCGAGCGTAGGACTTCAAGTCCGCTTCACGTCAAGTGTGTCGTAAACTACACGATGTAGTGCACCGCAAGGAGGGTTTCCCGTGACCGACCAGACCACCCCGCAGGCCACGACCGCCCCCACGCCCCCGGCCGCCGGACCGGGCGGCGACCGCCGCGGCATGCCGGAGAAGCGGGTGGCGATCGCCCGCGCCGCGCGCACGGTGTTCGGCCGCGAGGGCTTCACCCGGACCAGCGTGGACGCCATCGCCGCCGAGGCGGGCGTCTCCAAGCGCACCATCTACAACCACTTCGCCGACAAGGAGCAGCTGTTCCAGTCGGTGGTCCTGGAAGGCGCCACCGCGGTGGCCGCCACCCAGGCCAGGATCGCCGACCGCCATCTGCGCAAGATCGTCGACCTGCGCACCGACCTGATCGACTTCGGCCTGGAGCGGGTCGACTCGCTCACCACCTTCGCCGAGCACTGGGCGCTGGTGCGCACCATCGAGGCCGAGGCGCTGCACATCCGCCCGGCGCTGCTGGAGGCCTGGCAGGAGGCCGGTCCGCGGGAGACCCACCGGGTGCTGACGCACTGGATGGCGGAGTTCGCCGAGCGCGGGCTGCTGGTGGTGCCGGACCCGGAGGAGGCCGCCCGGATGCTCAACCTGCTGACCTTCCTCGCCGTCGCCCAGCCCACCTTCTACGGCGCGCTCCCGATGCCGCCCGAGCGGATCGACGAGGTCGTCGCGAACGGGGTCACGGCGTTCCTCGCGGTGTACGGCGCCGGGCAGTAGCCTCCCGGGGAGCGCCCGGGCACCCGGGCCGCCACGACCCGCGGGGGGAACGGGACATGGAACTGACCGTGGTGGACATCGGGCCGGGCACGCCCGAGCTGCACCGGGACGTCGCACCGCTGATCCGGGCGCTGCGCCCGGCGCTCGGGGCCGACGCCTTCGCCGCCTTCGCCGCCGAGGCGCACGCCCAGGGGCTGGTCTTCACCGCCGCCTACGACGGGCGGGGGCGCTGCCTGGCGGTGGCCACCCACCGGGTGCTGGCCACCAGCCGGGGCCGGCTGCTCTTCGTCGAGGACCTGGTGACCGCGCCGGCGGCCCGCTCGGCGGGGATCGGCGGGCGGCTCTTCACGGTGCTCGGGGAGCGGGCCCGGGCGGCCGGCTGCGTGCGGATCGAGCTGGACTCGGGGACGGCCAACCATGGCGCGCACCGCTTCTACCACGCCCACCGGATGGCGGTCACCGCCCTGCACTTCGGCCTGGAACTGAAGTGACCGGACGCTGATCCGTCAGGTCCACGGCCGGACTTGACGGACCCGGCGGCGCGCCTTTGACCCTCCCGCGTGCCGCCGCCCAGGATTCCGGCCATGGGAGACATCACAGAAAGCAGCGCGGAAATCGCGCCCCTTTTCCTTTCCCGCTCCGAGATCCGGATCTCCGCCGCCCCGGCCGAGGTCTATTCCGTGATCAGCGACCTCCCGCGCTGCGGCGAGTGGAGCCCGGAGTGCCAGGGCGGCAGCTGGGTGTCCGGCGAGCCGTCCGCGGTCGGCTCGGTGTTCCGCGGCGAGAACCTGCGCAGCCCGGACGTGGTCGCCTGGGCGCCGGTGGTGCGCGGCACCTGGTTCACCCACGCCGAGGTGGTCGCCGCCGAGCCCGGCCGGACCTTCCGCTGGGCCATGCGGGACAGCGCCGGCCGGACCCAGGACAGCGTCTGGGCCTTCGACGTCGCGGCCGCGGACGGCGGCGGCAGCGTGCTGGTGCACCACTTCCGGATGGGCAGCGCCACCGAGGGGATCCGCGGGATCACCGCGGAGATGGACGAGGACGGCAAGCGCCGGTTCTTCGCCGAGTGGGGCGAGAAGGTCGCGGCCGACCTGGGGGCGACCCTGGAGCGGATCAAGCAGGTCGTCGAAAAGGGCTGAAAAAGCCAATCCCCCCCTGAAGCGATTCCGAAATCCCCTGCACGTCCCTGAAAGCACAGCGACCCGCAACCCCACCGAGAGGGCGGAACGGTGCTCCTTCAGCGCATAGCCAACCGGGGAATCCGACTGGGCACGCTCTTCGAGCGGGCCGCCGTCCGGAACGGCGCGAACGTGGTGATCCTCGACCACGACCTCGACATCGCTCCCGAGCTGGGCCGGCGGGCCACCGTCGCCGAGCTCGCCGACCTGGTCGACGACCACGCCTCCCGGCTGTGGGCGGCCGGGGTCCGCCCGGGCCGCCGGGTGGTGGTCCACAAGTCGAACAGCTTCGACATCACCCTGCTCGCCTGCGCCACGGCCCGGATCGGCGCCGTCCCGGTGCTGCTCTCGCCCCAGCTGGACGGCGCGACCGTCACCGAGCTGGTGCGCCGCACCGGCGAACCGTTCCTGCTCACCGACGCGGCCAAGCTCGTCGAGGAGCTGCCGGCCGAGGTCTTCGACCTGGCCTCCGGCGTCCTGCTGGCCTCCGGGGAGCACCCCGGCGCCGTCCCGCTGGCCACGCTGGCCGGCTCGCCGCGGGTCGCCCCGGTCACCCCGGCGCCCGACCACCCGACCCTGATCACCCACACCTCCGGCACCACCGGCACGCCCAAGCTGGCCGTGCACACCGGCCGCACCCTGGAGGCCCGCTACCGCCCGCAGGCGGCCGTGCTGCGCCCGGTCGTCCCCGGGCGGGAGACCATCGCGATCCACGTCTCCTTCGTGCACTCCCGGCTGGTCACCGCCCTGGCGATCTCGCTGTTCCGCGGCTTCCCGGTCCTGGTGCTGGCGCACTCGGAGCCCGCCCACGTCGGCGCGCTGTTCGCCCGGCTGCGCCCGGGGATCCTGGAGGCGCACCCCAACTCCTTCATGGAGTGGGAGGAGCTGGCGAAGGACCCGCGCCGCCCGCTGGCCAACGTCAAGCTGTTCTCGTCCACCTTCGACGCGATCCACCCGCGCACCGTGCGCACCATGCTGGCCGCCTCCGCGCGGCGCGCACCGGTCTTCGGCCAGCTGTACGGGCAGAGCGAGGTCGGCCCGGCGGTGGTGCGCTCGTTCTCCCGGCGGCGCGGCGCGGACGCCGACGGCCGCTGCGTGGGCATGCCGTTCCCCGGCTTCACCGACGTCCGGGTGGTGAGCCGCAACGGCGCGCCCCCGTCGGAGGACAACCCGGGGTTCATCGAGGTCCGCAGCGACGGCCGGATCGTCACGTACCTCGGCGAGCGGGCCCGCTACGAGCAGCAGGTCCAGGACGACTGGTGGCGGATGGGCGACGTCGGCTACCGCACCCGGTGGGGCTGTGTGCACCTGCTGGACCGCGAGGTGGACCTGATCGAGGGCTTCGGCTCCACGCTGGCCGCCGAGGACACCCTGTTCGCCCGGCTCGCCGAGCTCGCCGAGGTGGTGATCGTGCCCGGCCCGGACGGCCGGCCGGTCCCGGTCGTCTGCACCAAGGGCGACCGCCCGCTCGACCCGGCCGCCTGGCGGGCCGCCGCGGCGGGCCTGCCGCCGATGGCCGACCCGGTGCAGTGGCGGCTCGGCGAACTCCCGGCCACCGCCACCACCAAGATCAAACGGCTGGAGCTGGCCCGCCGGCTGGCGTCCGCCGAGAGCGACGGGCCGCTCCGGTGAGCGGGGGCCGCGACACCGCCGCGACCGTGCTGGTGGCCGGCGGCGGGATCGGCGGGCTGGCCGCCGCACTGGCCCTGGCCCGGGCCGGCCACCGGGCGGTGGTCCTGGAGCGGGCGGCGGAGTTCGCCGAGATCGGCGCGGGCATCCAGATCGCGCCGAACGGCATCCTCGCGCTGGAACGGCTCGGCCTCGGCGACGCCGTCCGGGCGGCCGGGGTGCACATGGCCGAGCTGCGCTTCATGGACGGCGTCACCGGCGAGCACGTCACCAGCCTGACCCTCACCGAGCGCTACCGGCAGCGGTTCGGCAACCCGTACGTGGTGGTGCACCGGGCCGAGCTGCACGGGCTGCTGCTGCGCGCCTGCCGGGCCGAGCAGCGGATCGAGCTGCGCGCCGCCACCGCCGTCACCGGCTACCGGCAGGACGCCGCGGGCGTGACCGCGCTGCTGGCCGGCGGCGGCGCGGTGCACGGCGACGCGCTGGTCGGCGCGGACGGCATCCACTCGGCGGTCCGCGCCCAGCTGGTCGGCGACGGCGAGCCGCGGATCTCCGGCATCACCGTGTACCGGGCGGTGATCCCGATGGAGCTGGTCCCCGAGGAGCTGCGGCTGCTCACCTCGGTGACCTGGTGGACCGGCCCGCACTGCCACTTCGTCCACTACCCGATCGCCGGCGGGGCCTTCCTCAACCTGGCCGCCTCCCGGGACAACGGCGCCACCGAGGCGCTCGCCAACGTGCCGGTCCCCGAGGAGACGGTCGCGGAGCAGCTGGCGGGCCTGGCCGCGCCGGCCGCCCGGCGGCTGCTGGCACTCGGCGAGGGCTGGCGCTCCTGGGTGCTGGTGGACCGCGACCCGGTGGAGCGCTGGACCGACGACCGGGTGGCGCTGCTCGGCGACGCCGCGCACCCGATGCTGCACTACGCGGCCCAGGGCGCCTGCCAGGCGCTGGAGGACGCCGTGCTGCTGGGCGAGTTGGCCGACGGCACCGACGCGCTCGCGCGGGCCTTCGCCTCGTTCGCCGCCGAACGGCGCGCCCGCACCGCGGCCGTGCAGCGCGCCGCGCGGGAGTCGATCCGGCTCTGGCACCCGGCGGGCGAGGCCGCCGAGGCCCGCAACCGGCTGCTGCGCGGCTTCTCCGAGGGCGAGCTGCACGAGCGGGTGGCCTGGATGCACGGAGTCAAGACCTTTTCATCATCTGATCACCACAACTACGATGGCGAGCCGTGGGAATGATCGACCGTCATCTCCAGATCTGTGTCATCGGCGCGGGCCCGCGCGGCCTGTCGGTACTGGAACGACTCTGCGCCAACGAACGAACCCGGCCCGCCGGGTCCACCGTCACCGTGCACGTGGTGGACCCGGCGCCCCCCGGCGCGGGCCGGGTCTGGCGCACCGACCAGTCCCGGCACCTCCTGATGAACACGGTGGCCTCGCAGATCACCGTGTACACCGACGACAGCGTACGGATCGAGGGCCCGGTCGAACCCGGCCCGAGCCTGTACGAATGGGCAAAGTCCCTTGCCCGGGAGGGCGGTTCCGCCGGCCCTCCGGCCCACCGCGACGACCAGATCCTGGCCGAGGCCGCCGACCTGGGCCCGAACACCTACCCGACCCGCGCCTTCTACGGCCAGTACCTGCACGACGCCTTCCGCGCCGTGGTCGCCGCCGCCCCGCCCACCGTGACCGTCCGGGTGCACCGCTCCCGGGCGGTCGCGATGGCCGACGCGCACGGCTTCCCCGGCGGCCCGCAGGGCGTCCGGCTGGAGGACGGCACCCGGCTGAACCGGCTGGACGCCATCGTGCTCGCCCAGGGCCACGTCCCCGCCCGGCCCACCCCGCGCGAGGCGCGCACCGCCAGCCTGGCCCGGATCCACCACCTCGACTACGTCGCCCCCGCCAACCCCGCCGACGTCCACGTCACCACCCGGCCCGGCCAGAGCGTCCTGCTGCGCGGCCTCGGCCTCAACTTCTTCGACCACATGGCGCTCTTCACGCTCGGCCGCGGCGGCCACTTCGAGCGGGTCGACGGCACCCTGGTCTACCGCCCCTCCGGCACCGAGCCCAGGCTCTACGCCACCTCCCGGCGCGGCATCCCGTACCACGCGCGCGGCGAGAACGAGAAGGGCGCCCACGGACGCCACCTGCCCCGGCTGCTCACCACCGAGGTGGTCGCCGCGCTGCGCGAACGCGCCCGCCGGGGCGAGCCGGTGCGCTTCGCCACCGACCTGTGGCCGCTGGTCTCCCGCGAGGTGGAGGCCGTCTACTACGGCGCGCTGCTCACCGCCAGGGCCCGCGGCGCCGAGCGCGCGGACTTCACCGACCGCTACCTGACCGCCGACGACCCGGCCGCGGTGCTCGACGCCCACGGCCTCCCGGCGACCGAGCGGTGGAGCTGGGACCGGCTCTCCCGCCCGTACGCCGGGCGGGAGTTCACCGACCGCGCGGACTTCCGCGGCTGGCTGCTCGACCACCTGCGCCAGGACGTCGCCGAGGCCCGGGCCGGCAACCTCAGCGGCCCGCTGAAGGCCGCCCTGGACGTGCTGCGCGACCTGCGCAACGAGATCCGGCTGGCGGTCGACCACAGCGGCATCGAGGGCGGCTCCTACCGGGACGACCTGGACGGCTGGTACACCCCGCTGAACGCCTTCCTGTCCATCGGTCCGCCGACCGAACGGATCGAGCAGCTGATCGCGCTCGTCGAGGCCGGCGTGCTGGAACTCCTCGGCCCCGGCACCGAGATCCGGATCGACCCGGTCGACCCGGCGTTCACCGCGCACTCCACCGCCGTCCCCGGCCCACCGGTCCGGGCCTCGGTGCTGATCGAGGCCCGGCTGCCCGAACCCGACCTGCGCCGCACCGACGACCCCCTGCTGCGCCACCTGCTGGACACCGAGCAGTGCGCCCCCTACCGGATCCCCGACGGGCACGGCGGCAGCTACCAGACCGGCGGCCTCGCCGTCACCGAGCGGCCCTACCGGCTGCTGGACGCGCGCGGCCGGGCGCACCCGCGCCGCTTCGCGTACGGCGTGCCGACCGAGGCCGTGCACTGGGTGACCGCCGCCGGCATCCGCCCCGGCGTCGACTCGGTGACCCTGGGCGACTCCGACGCCATCGCCCGCGCGGTGCTGGCGCTCTCCCCCGCCCCCGAGTGGCCCGCCGCGCCGCTGCCGCCGCGGGAGGGCACCGCCGGCGCCGACGGCGCGTTCCTGGTGAACGAGACCGACGAGACCCGACCGAGAGGCGTCGTCGTATGACCGACCAGCACACCGCCCCGACCGGGGCCGACACCGACTCCGGGCTGCTCTCGCCCGTCCGGGCCGGCACCCCGGTCGAGGCGGCCGTGGCCGACCGGGCCTGGCTGCAGGCCATGCTGGACGCCGAGGCCGCACTGGCCCGCGCCCAGGCCGGGCTCGGCACGGTGCCCCCCGCCGCGGCCGCCGCGATCACCCGGGCCGCCCGCGCCGAGCACTTCGACGCCCGCGAGCTCGCGCTCGCCTCCCGGGAGACCGCCAACCCGGTGGTCGGCCTGGTCCAGGCACTGGCCCGGGTGGTGGCCGCCGAGGACCCGGCCGCCGCCGAGTACGTGCACCGCGGCTCGACCAGCCAGGACATCCTGGACACCGGCGCGATGCTGGTCGCCGCCCGGGCCCTGCGGCTGATCCGCGCCGACCTGGAGCGCACCGCCGGCGCGCTCACCGCGCTGGCCGCCGAGCACCGGGACACCGTGCTGGCCGGCCGCACCCTGGCCCTCCAGGCGGTGCCCACCGCCTTCGGCCTCAAGGCCGCCGGCTGGCGGCAGCTGGTGCTGGACGCCGACCGCCGGCTCGCCGCCGTCCTGGCGGACGGGCTGCCGGTCGCCCTCGGCGGCGCCGCCGGAACCCTGGCCGGCTACCTGGAGTACGCCCGGCTGGACGGCCCGGACCCGGACGTCGACGCCGGCGCCTACCTGGACCGGCTGGTGGACGCCTTCGCGGCGGAGACCGGACTGGCCCGCCCGGCACTGCCCTGGCACGCGCTGCGCACCCCGATGGCCGACCTGGCCGCCGCGCTGGCCTTCACCGCCGGAGCGCTCGGCAAGATCGCGGTGGACGTGCAGTCGCTGACCCGCACCGAGGTCGGCGAGGTGGTCGAGCCGGCCGCCGCCGGGCGCGGCGCCTCCTCCGCGATGCCGCACAAGCGCAACCCGGTGCTGTCCACCCTGCTGCGCAGCGCCGCGCTCCAGGTGCCGGTGCTGGCCGCCGGACTGACCCAGTGCCTGGTCACCGAGGACGAGCGCTCCGGCGGCGCCTGGCACGCCGAGTGGCTGCTGCTGCGCGAGTGCCTGCGACTGGCCGGCGGCGCCGCGTTCACCTCGGTGGAGCTGGCCGAGGGCCTGCTGGTCCGTCCGGATCGGATGCGCGCCAACCTGGAGCTCACCGGCGGACAGCTGGTCTCCGAGCGGATCGCCGCCCGGCTGGCGCCCGCGCTCGGCAAGGCGGAGGCCAAGCGGCTGCTGACCGAGGTCTCGCTGACCGCCGACCGGGAGGGCCGTCCGCTGGCCGAGGTGCTGGGCGAACGGCCGGAGCTGACCGGGCACTTCACCCCGGACCGGATCGCCGAGCTGTGTGACCCGGCCGGGTACACCGGCGCGGCCGGCGCCCTGGTGGACCGGGCGCTGCGGACCTGAACGCGCGGCCGGGTGCCGGGGTCCCGGGGGCGGTGAGCCCCCGGGACCCCGGTCCGCTCAGCGGATGACGGTCTTGGTCCGCATCAGGAACTCCCCGAGGTAGCCGTCGTGCGGCACCCCCGGCCGGATCCAGTACGTCGGGTGGTCGCCCCGGTAGACGTTGGCGATGCTCGGCTCGCGCAGCAGCCGGTCGAACAGCTCGTCGTCCGCGGTGAGTGCGGTCAGCACCAGCGAGTCGCGCAGCGGCGCGACCCCGGCCTCCGGGCTCCACGGCGCCACCCAGACGCAGGGGAAGGCGAGTTCGATCCCGGCCTGCTCGGCGTCCGGCCGGTCCAGCTGGTGCACGGCCGGGCGCAGCACCGCGCTGCCGTCGCCGAGTTCGGCCACCACGCCGTCCCCGCCGAGCCAGGCCCGGGTGCCGGCCGCCCGGCGCAGCAGGTACGCCTCGATCGCCCGGGCCTCGGCGACCGGCTGGACGGAGAGCACCGCCTTCTCGTCCTCCGGCGGCAGGGTGGGCAGCGCGGAGAGCCGCTCGGCGATCGCCGCCGCCAGCGGCGCCGGGTCGCCCTCGACCAGCACGGCGGTGGCGTTGATGCAGGCCACCCCGCCCTGGTGGGCGATCGAGTCGACGACGGTGTCCAGGTGCTCCCGCCAGTCGGTGTCCCGGGTGATCAGGATCTTGGAGCGCCCCGGGCCCTGCGGCAGCACGGTGCTGCCGGCGTACTTGCGGACCACGTCGTCGCCGCCGTAGACCATGCCGAGGTCGGCGCCGGCCAGCAGTTCGTCGGCGACGTCGTGGTCGGTGGGCAGCAGCACCACCTGGTCGGAGCCGAAGCCGGCCAGCCGCAGCGCGGTGACCAGCCGGTGCGGGGTGAGCGGTTCGCGCCGCGAGGGCCGGACGGCCACCCGGTAGCCGAGCGCCAGCGCCTCCAGCCAGAGGCCGTGCGGGCCCGGGTGGTTGCCGGCCGCGTGGACGGCGAACACCTCGCCGCGCCTGGTCCACACCGCGCTGCCGCGGCGCGTCGCGCTGTCCCGCCAGTCGGCCACCGCCCCGGCCGGGCGGGCCTGCTGGGCGGCCCAGCCGGCCTTCTCGGCGGAGTCGGCGATGGCCCGGACGGCCTCCCGGACCACCCCGATCGGCACCCCGGAGACCCGGGCCACGGCCCGCTGGTAGCCGTTCAGGTCCAGGCCGTCGATGCGCTCGGTGAGGAAGATCCGCCCGGCCCTGGCGAGCGCGGCGGACCGCTCCTCGGCCGGCAGCGGCTCGGCGGCGTGCAGGGCGCTCATCGCCCGGGTGACGAACAGCCTCGGCACCAGGCTGAGTTCGGCGAACGGCGCGCCGGTGACGTCGCCCACCACGGTGCGCCGGCGGGCCCGGTACGGCTCGCCGGGGCCGAGCGCGTCCAGCTGCAGCAGGGGGGACGGCTGCGAGGGCCGGGGCTGCTCCGACATCAGTACACCCCCTCGACGACCGTCTCGTTCTCGAACTCCCGGACCGGCGCGATGTCCGCGACCGAGTCCCCGGGCTGTCCGGGCGGCGAGGGGATCCGGGTGGCGAGGTCGCGCTCCAGGTTGTTGGGCACCAGCAGCCCCTTGGAGACGTGGTGCATCACCACCTGGCCGCGCTCGCCGTACTCCACCGTCCGCCCGGTCTCCGGGTCGACCACGCCGAAGCTCATGTACGGCGCGAAGGGGTCGTAGACGCAGGGGTCGTCGTCGGTCAGCCCGGGACGCTCGCCGGCGTTGCCGAGGATCATGGTCGAGCCGTAGCCGCTGTAGAGCACGGCCTTCGGGAAGACCTCGGTGCGGTAGAGGTGGCGGGTGTCCGGGTCCAGCTGGGTGCCGACCCAGTTGATCGCCCGGACCTTCTCGTCCACCAGCCGGGCCAGGTCGTCCCGGCGGGCGATCCGCTCCAGCACCGGCGGGGTGCAGAGCAGCACGCCGACGTCCTGGGTCTCCAGCACGAAGGCGACCTGGTCGACGATGTGCTCGGCGTAGGCGGCGGCCTCCTCGCCGCGGCCCGCCGAGATCAGCTTCTTGACCCAGCGCGGGTCGAGGTCGACGGTGAAGGCGAGGCCCCCGCGCAGCGCGGTCTGCGCCTTGATGACATCGCCGACCATGTGCGGGCCGGTGGGCCCGACGACCAGCCAGTTGACGTCCTGCGGCACGCCGTGCAGGTCGAGTTGGGCGCTGGACCAGCCGAGCAGCCGGTCCAGCCAGTCGCGCAGCAGCAGGATCCGCTTGGGCGCGCCGGTGGTGCCGCCGCTCTCGTAGACGCCGACCACCTCGGCGCGCCCGCCGTAGCCGCGCGGCAGCAGGTCCTCGACCCGGGCGGTGCGCAGCTCGTTGGCGAGGTTGGGGAACTTCGCGAGGTCGGCGTGGGTGGTGACGTCGGTGAGCGGGTCGAAGCCGAGCGAGCCGGCCCGGGCGAGCCAGAACGGGGAGCCGGTCTCCGGGGAGAAGTGCCAGCGCATCGCGGCGCGCAGGTAGGCGTCCGGGTCGGGGCCGGCGTCGAAGGGCAGGTCGAGCAGGGGGTCGGGCAGCGGGCCGGGCCCTTCCAGGACAGGGCTTTCCGGAACGGGGGTCACTGGGGTCCCTCCTCGGGGAGGCGGTCGGTGCCGGGCGGGTTGTCGATGGCGTAGCGCCAGCGGCCGTCGGCGCCGCGCCGGGCGACGTCGGTGGCGGTGCCCGCGGAGCGGAACGGGTTGCCGTCCGGGTCCTCGCCCTCGATCAGGTAGTCGCCGATCAGCAGGGCGAGGTCGCCGGTGGTGTAGCAGTGCCGCAGTTCGATGCGGATCGGCAGGCCGAGGGCCAGGAAGCCGGCGACGGCGGCGCGCCGGTCGTCGCCGGTGAGCACCGTGCCGGGGCGGTCGACGAAGGCGGCGCCGGGTTCGAAGAGCGGTTCGACGGCGGCCGGGTCGCCGGTGTTGAAGGCCTCGGCGAAGACGGCGGGCAGCCGGGCCGGGTCGGTCGGCGGGGTCGCGGAGGTCATCGCGGAGGTCATCCCGTCTGGACGCCGGCGGTGACGCCGCCGGCGGGCTGGGCGGGCAGCCGGTCGAGGCTGAAGCCGAAGTGGGTCTTGTAGGCCTCCAGCACGGCGGCGTCGCCGGCGAACTCCTGGGTGCTGCGCTCCCCGCCGGCCAGCGTGGAGAGCTGGTTGCCCTTGAGGGTGATCCGGCCGTCCTCGGTCCGCAGGGTGCAGAACACGTCCTGCAGGAAGGGCGATTCGGGCGCGGTGCGGTACCACCAGAGGGTCGGGCGGAAGTCCTCGATCCGCACCGGGCGGTCGTCCAGCCGGTACAGCGGCCTGCCGTTCAGCAGCACGTCGAAGCCGCCGCCCTCGACGTCGACCAGCTGGAACTCGCCGTCCGGGTCGTGCTGGACCTCGCGCGAGGCCAGCCGCAGCGGGTGGCGGCTGTTGCGGCCGAAGCCGGTGTCGACCAGCCACTGCTCGCCCTCCACGGTGACCCGCAGGGCGAGGTGGCACAGGGCGGCGCCGAGCGTGCCGCCGGGGCGGTGGACCCGGCCGGGGAGGATCTCCACCGGGTAGCCGAGGGCGGTGAGCAGGAACGAGAAGGCCGGGTTCACCTCGTAGCAGCCGCCGCCACGGTGCTGGCGGACGATCTTGTCGAGGACCTGCTCGTCCATGTGGACGGGCTCGTCGAGGTGGTAGCCGAGGTTCTCGAAGGGCACGGACAGCACGTGCCGCTCCTGGAGGCGGGTGAGCGCGGCGAGGTCGGCCCGCTCGGGCCGTTCGGCGCCGATCCGGGCGAGATACGCGTCCACCAAGGCGTCGTCCAGCACGGTGATCTCCTTGTCGGTGATTGCGGTGGTTGCGGTGGTTCCGCCGGGGTTTTCCGGCTCCGGTAATGCTTTTCCAGGTGGAACGGCTGGGGGACGTGTACGACTCGTCAGGGGAATTCCGGCCGTTCCGGCGCTTTCCGCCCGGCGGACGGTAATGCCAACGCGTGTTCGATCAGATCCCCGGTGATCCGCACGCCGTCACGGGTGAGCACCGACTCGGCGTGGAACTGCACCGAGGCGAAGCCCGGTCCGCGCAGCGCGTGCACCTCGCCGGTCGCGGCGTCCCGGGCGATCCGCACCGGGCCGACCCCGGGCGCCTCGAACCACACCGGCCCGTCCGGCCCGCCCGGCCCGCCCGCACCGGCTTCGTCGGCCTCGTCGGGCTGCCAGGAGGCGGCGAAGGTGTTGTAGAAGCCGACCCGCTCGGCGGCGCCGAACAGGTCGATCGCGCGCTGCACGCCCTGGTTGGGCACCGCGCGGCGGACCAGCGGCAGCCCCAGCTCGGCGCTGAGCACCTGGTGGCTCAGGCAGACCGCCAGGAAGGGCCGCCGCGCGGCCAGCAACTCCCGGACCGCCGAGCGGAGATGGGCGATCTTCGGGTGCGCGGTGTCGCGCGGGTCCCCGGGCCCCGGCCCGAGCACCACCAGGTCCGTCCCGGCGAGCGCGTACGGCTCGTCGAACCGGCGGACCTCGACCTCCAGGCCGAGCGCCCGCAACTGGTGGCCGATCATCGCGGTGAAGGTGTCCTCGGCGTCCACCACCAGCACCCGCCGCCCGGCCAGCCCGGGGCGCGGCCCGGCCCGCTCCGCCTCCCCGGCCAGCCAGAAGTCCGCCAGGCCCCCGTTGCGACCGGCCAGCGCCGCCCGCACCCGCGGGTGCGCGGCGAACCGGTCCCGGCCGCCCTCGGTCAGCGCGGCCAGCAGGCCGGCCGCCTTGGCCCTGGTCTCGGCCACCTCGGAGAGCGGGTCGGAGTGCCGCACCAGGGTCGCCCCGACGCCGATCCGCAGCCGGCCGCCGGGCGCGATCTCGGCGGTGCGGATCAGGATGCCGGAGTCCAGAGTGCGCCCGCCGGCCGCGTCCCGGCCGATCAGCGCGGCCACCCCGCTGTAGTAACCCCGGCCGCCGGGCTCGTACTTGGCGATCACCCGGGCGGCGGACTCCAGCGGGCTGCCGGTCACCGTCGGCGCGAACAGCGTCTCGCGCAGCACCTCGCGCGGGTCCCGGCCGGTGCGGCCCTCGATGAAGTACTCGGTGTGCGCGAGCCGGGCCATCTCCTTGAGGTACGGGCCGACCACCCGGCCGCCGCCCGGGCAGATCCGGGCCATCATCTTGAGTTCCTCGTCGAGCACCATGGAGAGCTCCTCGCTCTCCTTGCGGTCGGCCAGGAAGTCCATCAGCCCGTCGAGGTCCGGGCCGCGCTCCGGGTAGCGGTAGGTGCCGCTGATCGGGTTCATCACCGCCCGCCCGCCGTGCACGCTGATGTGCCGCTCCGGGGTGGCGCCGACCAGCGTCCGCTCCCCGGTGTGCACCAGGAAGGTCCAGTAGGCGCCGCTCTCCCGCTGCAGCAGCCGGCCGAACAGGGTGAGCGCGGCGGACCCGGCGTCCCCGGCGACACCGGCCAGGTAGGAGCGCTTGAGCACGAAGTTGGCGCCGGTGCCCTCACCGATCTCCTCGGCGAGCACCCGGCGGACGGTCTGCGCGTACTCCTCGTCGCCGAGGTCGAAGCCGCCGCCGGTCAGCTCGATCGGCCCGTCCGGGAGCCGGGCGAGCAGGTCGGCGAGCGGCAGCACGGCCTGCTCGGTGACGGTCAGCGCGAGCAGCGGGGCGCCGTCGTCCGGGGCCTCGAAGCCGCGCTCGGCGATCTGCCGGTAGGGGACCAGGGCGAGCAGCTCGTGCCGCTCGCCGGCCGGTTCCCCGGGCCGCGCCGGCTCCCCGGGCTCCTCGGACAGTGGCAGGTCGGCCAGCACCGCCGGGGCGGACACCTCGCCGATCAGCAGCTCCACCAGGCCGGGGCCGGTGGCCTCCGGCCGGTGCAGCAGCGCGAACGCGGGCGGCCCGTCGGCCAGCACCCGGTCCAGCGGGGACGGTCGGTCGTTACGCACCGAGCCCGGCACCCCCGTCCACCGTGAGCGCGTGCAGGGTGACGTGGCCGGCCTCGTCGGAGAGCAGGAAGGCCACCGCGTTTGCGACGTCCTCGGGGCGGCCCAGCTTGCCGAGCGGGATGCCGACCTTGTAGGCGGACGGCAGCCCGGCGACGGTGGCGGCCCGCCCGGCCTCGCCGTCCGACCACATGGCGCTGAGCATCGGGGTGTCGGTGGAGCCGGGCGCGACCACGTTGCAGCGGATGCCGTACCGGGCCACCTCCAGGCCGAGGCTGCGGGTGAAGTGGGTGGCCGCCGCCTTGGAGGCCGCGTAGGCCGCCATCTCGGTGCGCGGCACGAGGCCCGCGTTGGAGGCCACCGTGACGATCGCGCCGTGCCCGCGCGGGATCATCCGGCGGACCACCGCCCGGGAGACCCGGAAGACACCCTCGGCGTTGATCGCGAAGGTGGTCCGCCAGTCCTCGTCGCTGAGGTCGCGGATCGCGCCGAGCCGCAGCACCCCGGCGTTGTTGACCAGGTGGTCGAGCGGTCCCAGCCGCTGCTCGGCGGCCTCGACGGCGGCCTCGACGGAGGCGCTGTCGGTGACGTCGGCGGGGATCGCGGCCACCGTGCGGCCCTCGGCGGTCAGCTTGCCGGCGAGCTCGGCGAGGCGCTCGGCGTCCCGGTCCACGGCCGCGACGAGCGCACCGCGCTCGGCCAGCAGCCGGACCACGGCGGCGCCGATGCCGCCCGCCGCGCCGGTGACGAATGCCACCTTGTTTCTCATGTGCGGACCTCCCTGGGGGACGCGGCCCGGGGGACGTGGGCCGCGGGTGGGTTGGGGTGGTGCACGGGACGGAACGGGGTGGTGCGGTGCCCGGCCCGGACCCGGGTTCGGGCCGGACTCGGGCCGGGACCGGGGCTCAGGGGCGCCAGGCGGACACCACGGCGAGCGCCTGGCCCGGGTTGAGCCTCGGGTCGCACAGGCTCGTGTACTTGTCGCCGACCCGGGCCAGCCCGGCCCCGTCGTCGGCGCACTCGGTGACGTCGTCCGGGGTGGTCTCCAGGTGCAGTCCCCCGTCGACGCCGCCCTCGGAG
Organism: Kitasatospora sp. NPDC058032; assembly: GCF_042885845.1. NCBI lineage: Bacteria > Bacillati > Actinomycetota > Actinomycetes > Kitasatosporales > Streptomycetaceae > Kitasatospora > Kitasatospora sp. NPDC058032. Next base: position 110,721 of record NZ_JBHVRK010000019.1, read on the forward strand.
CGGACGGCCTGCTGGAACGCCTCGACCTCCCGCACCAGCGCCGGCACCAGCCGGGTCTTCAGCCCGTCCGGCCCGGTGACGGTGTTGCCGTGCATCGGGTCGCTGAGCCAGACCACCGGGTGGCCGGCCGTGCGGACGGCGCGGACCAGCCCGGGCAGGACCTCGGCGACCCGGTCCGCGCCGAGCCGGGCGATCAGGGTGAGCCGGCCGGGCTCGCGGCCCGGGTCGAGCAGGGCGCACAGCCGCAGCAGCTCCTCCACCGCGGTGGCCGGGCCGACCTTGCAGCCGACCGGGTTCACCACCCGGGCGAGCAGCGCCACATGGGCGCCGTCGGGGTCGCGGGTGCGCTCGCCGATCCACGGGAAGTGCGTGGAGGCGAGCAGCGGCCGGCCCCGCTCGTCCCGGCGCAGCAGCGGCAGTTCGTAGTCCAGCAGCAGCGCCTCGTGGCTGGTCCACGGCGGCGGCCCGACGGCGGCCGGTTCGCCGGGGGCGAGCCGGCCGAGGTGGTCCATCACCCGCCGGGCCGCCTCGTAGCCGGCCGTCAGCCGGCGCGGGTCCGGGGTGCGCCGGGCCCGGTCGGGTTCCGGACCGTTGACCAGATGGCCGCGGTAGACCGGGAGTTCGATGCCGTCGCACCGCTCGGTGGGGCGCGAACGGGGCTTGGCGTACTGGCCGCCGATCCGGCCGATCCGCACCACCGGGCGGTGCGTGGTGAGCTTCAGCCGGCCGGCCAGCAGGTCGAGCAGCGCGGCCTTGCGGGCGACGTCCCCGAAGGTGCTCTCCTGGGGGTCCTCGGCGCAGTCGCCGGCCTGCAGGACGTGCGCGCGGCCCTGCGCGACCCGGGCGAGCAGGGCGCGCAGCCGGTGCACCCCGGCGGCTGCCACCAGAGCCGGTCGGTCGGCCAACTCTTTTCGGACGGCGGCGAGTTCGACCGGATCCGGCCAATCGGGCTGCTGCCCGGCGGGGCGGCCGGCGAGGACGGCCGCGAGCGGGTCGTGCACTGTGCTCTCCCTCCCGGGTGGGCGGACCCGCCCGGTCGCTAGTCGGCGAGACCGCGGACCAGTCCGGCCACCCGGACCACCCGGCGGGCCTGGAACTCGACGGCGGCGATGTTCTCCTCGTGCACCTGACCGGGCACGTTGCGGGAGACCGCGCTGGCCCCGTACGGGTTGCCGTTGTTGGGGCGGAACAGCACCGGGTCGGTGGAGCCGGTGGCCAGGATCAGCGAGCCCCAGTGGCAGAACGCGTTGTGCAGCGCGAGGATCGTCGTCTCGTGGCCGCCGCGCGGCGCCGAGCCCGAGGTGAACGCGGAGACCGCCTTGTCGGCCAGCCCGCCGGGGATCGACAGCGGCGCCGTCGAGTCGACGAACCGCAGCACCGGCGCGGCCGGCAGGCCGAACCGCACCGGGGTGCCGATCAGGATGCCGTCCGCCCAGGCCAGGTCGTCGAGGGTGGCCTCGGGCACGTCCGCGGTACGGACCCGCAGCTCCCGGGCGGCCTCCTCGGTGCCCGGCACGTAGGTGTCGTCCGGCAGGTCCGCGATCCGGCGCAGCCGCACCTCGGCGCCCGCCTTCCCGGCGGCGTCGGCCGCCGCCTCGGCCAGCCTGGCGACATTTCCGGTCGACGAGTAATAGATGACGGCAATGGTGGTCACGGCGGTGAACTCCTCGGGGACGGCGGCGCGTTCCCCCGATGGTTGACCGTGGACCGGCGAGCGGCCAACGGAGTTCCCGGCACTTCGTCAGGTGGCGGCGGACTCCATCAAATACTCGCCGATCACTTCACCGGCCCCGACCTGACATTGACCGGAGGGCTCACTTTTCCGGGCACGAATTGCTCCCTATCCTCGGTCCACGGCCCGTTTGCGGACCGTCGCAGAGCCGAGGAGCAGTGATCCCGCAGTGAAGAAGCCGCCGGCCGCCTCGCCCCGCACCGGAGACCTGCGGCCGTTGATCTCCGAGGGCGTCTCGCCCTGGCTGGACGGGATCCACCGCGGTCTGGCCACCTCGGGCCTGCTCGGCCGGCTGATCGAGCGCAGCGGTCTGCGCGGCGCCACCACCAACCCCGCCCTGCTGGCCGGCCCGCTGCGGCACGATCCGGCCTACGCCGACCAGTTGGCCCGGCTGGCCGGCCACCACGTCTCCGCCGAGGGCTCGGTCTGGGCCGCCACCGTGCACGACCTGCGGCTGATCTGCGAGGAGTTCCTCGGCGTCTTCCGCACCACCCACGGCCACGACGGCCTGGTCTCCGCCGACCTGGACCCGCGGCTGGCCCACGATCCGGCCGCGACCGTCGCGGAGGCCGTCGAACTGGCCCGCGCGGTGGACCGGCCCAACCTGCTGGTGAAGATCCCGGCCACCCCCGCCGGGCTGGCCGCGATCCGCGACTGCCTGGGCCTGGGGCTCGGCGTGCACGCCACCGGCCTCTACTCGGTACGGCGCTACGGGCAGGTGGTGGACGCCTACTTCGACGGTCTGGAGCAGGCACTGGCGGCCGGCCACCGGCTGGCCGGCATCGCCTCGGTGGCCTCGCTGCCGGTCGGCCGGGTCGACCGGGAGATCGACCGGCGGCTCGCCGCGATCCCCGGTCCGGACGCCGCGGCGCTGCGCGGCCTCACCGCCCAGGCCGCGGCCCGGCTGATGTACCGGGCCTACGAGGACCGGCTCGGCGACGGCCGCTGGCGCACCCTGCGCGCCTCCGGGGCCCGCCCGCAGCGGCTGCTGTGGACCGACTCGGCGCTCGGCGGGGCCGCCGCGCAGGCCCGGTACGTGGCCGGTCTGGTGTCCTGGGGCACCGCGCACGCGATGACCCGGCCGGTGCTGGAGGAGGCGGTCCGCAAGCTCCGGCTGGAGGGCGACACCCTGCTCGGCCGGCACGAGGCGGCCCGCGCGGTGCTCGACCGGCTGGGCCGGCTCGGCATCGACTACGGCGCGGTGGCCCGGCGGCTGGAGGAGGAGAGCGTCCCCGGGCTGGTCGAGCACTGGCGGCGGCTGCACACCGCCGTCGAGGGCCGCCCGGCCGGCCTGTCCGGCGATCCGGAACCGGCCCGACTGAGCTGATCGCAACGATCACTGACGTGCCGTCATCGCCTTGGCATGTGTCCCCGTCGGGTGCCCGGACCCGTTCTTGACGGGACCAACCGCCCCCGCATACCTTCCGATCAGCAGGCCGTCACGCACTCCTTCGTCCAGGAGGGCCTGGGGGAGGGAAGGTCATGGCGCGACGGTCGGCCGACTCAATCGCGTTCAACGTCCTGGAACTGCTGGCCAGCGAGGCGCCGGCCGCCGAGGTGGCGGAGCTGGTCGAGCAGGCCCGGCGGGGCTGCGAGTCCGCCCGGGAACGGGAGGCGCTCTGCCGGATCGAGCAGCTCGGTCTGTCCATCCGCTCCCAGTCCCAGCGCCGCCGCCGGCGCGAGGCCGGGCTGACCGCACTCGCCGACACCGCCCGCGACCTGGCCCTGCCGTACGAGCTGGACAGCCTGCTGCGGGTGATCACCCGCCGGGCCCGGCTGCTGCTGGGCGCCGACCTGTCCTGCCTGACCACCACCGAACCGCCCGGCGGCGAGCCGGGGCCGGGGCCGGTGCGGATCCGCACCACCGACGGCACCTGCGGGTCGCTGCGGGCCGGTCTGGCCGTGCCCGACGGCTTCGGCCTGGGCGGCGGCGTACCGGCCGACCCGGGACCGTTCTGGACCCCGGACTACCTCGCCGACGAGCGGATCCGGCGCAGCCCGGTGGTCGACGCGACGATCCGCGCCGAGGGGCTGCGGGCGGTGATGGCCGTCCCGCTGGGCCACCGCGGCCGTCCGTTCGGCACGCTGTACGTCGCCGAGCGCGCGGTGCGCTACTTCACCACCGACGAGATCTCGCTGATGGCCGCGCTCGGCGACCTCGCCGGGGTGGCGATCGAGAAGGCCCGGCTGCTGGAGCGGGCCTCCCGGGCGCCCGCCGGACCACCGGTCCGGCCGGTCGACCCGGCGGACCCGGCGGACCGTTCGGACGGCGCGAACCGTTCGGACGACACGGACCGGGCGGACCCGGCCGGTGAACTCGCCGAGGTGCACCGGAGCCTGGTCGACCTGGCACTCTCCGGACGCGACCCGCACGCCCTGGTCCGGGACGCCGGCCGCCGGCTCGACCTGGGCCTGCGGGTGTACGCCAGCGACGGCACCGTGCTCGCCTCGGCCGGCGAGCTGCCCGAGCTCGACGAGCCGACCGTGCTGGCCACCGCCGTCGACACCCACGCGGCCGGGCGTCCGCTCCGGCTGGCCGGACCGCTCTGGGCCGCCCCGGTGCGGGCCGGTTCGACGGACCTCGGCACCCTGCTCGCCCGCCCGTCCGACCGGCGCGCCGAACGGGCCGCGGAGTTCTGCCAGAGCGTCGCGCAGGCCCTCGCGGTCGCCCTGCTGCTGGAGGGCGAGCGGTCGGCCGCCCCGGCCCGCCCGGTCCGCGACGAGCTGCTCGACGAACTGCTCAGCAACCCGCAGCGCCCGCCCCAGCAACTGGCCGCGCGGGCCCACCGGCTGGGCATCGACCTGTCCGCCGAGCACGTCCTGGTGGTCGCCCGGCCCGAGGGCGAGGCCCAGGGCCGGACCGCGACCTGGGCCGGCCTGTACGCCCACCGGATGGGCGGCCTCAAACGGGTGCACAACGGCCGGGCGGTGCTGCTGCTGCCCGGTGCCGATCCGGGCCGGGCCGCCCGGGCGGTCGCCGAGGAGCTCACCCCGCTGCTCGGCCTGCCGGTGACGGTCGGCGCGGCCGGGCCGGTCTGCGACCCGACCTCGGTCCTGCACGGCTACCGCGAGGCGCTGCGCTGCCTGGACGCGATGACCTCGCTGGGCGCCGTCGGCCGCGCCGCCTCGGCTCGCGAACTCGGGTTCGTGGGCGTTCTGTTGGCGGACAACCATGACATCGACGGGTTCATCGAGTCGGCCGTCGGGCCGGTCCTCGACTACGACCGGCAGCGGCTCACCGAGCTGACCCGCACCCTGCAGGCCTGGTTCGAGACCGGCAACAGCCCGACCCACGCGGCGCAGCGGCTGCATGTGCACCCCAACACGGTGGCCCGGCGGCTGGAGCGGATCGGCGAGCTGCTCGGCCCGGACTGGCTGAAGCCCGAGCGCTCCTTCGAGATCCAGCTGGCGCTCAAGCTCTGCCGGGTGCGCCGGGTGCTGCTCGACCGCAACACCCGCAACACCCGGGACGGGCGCGAGGGCCGGGACGGCCGCGACAGCCCCGACACCCTCGACGCCCGGGACGTCCGGGACGCCCGCGACCCGAGCGACACCCGCAACGGCCACCCCGGCCCGGGCGGCTGACACCCGCCCGAGGCTCACGGCCGGTCGTCGCCGCGGGCCAGCACCGCCACCGCGTGCGCCGCCGAGGCCAGCGTGATGTGCCGGTGCCAGCCGCCGAACGAGCGCCCGGCGAAGTCCCGCACCCCGACCCGGTCGGCGGTCCGGGTGAAGTCCCGGTCCACCCGATCGGCCAGCCGGGCCAGCCGCACCAGCCCGGCCGGCGGCAGGTCCACCAGGTCGGTGAGCCACAGCTCAGCCGGCCAGCGCCCGCCGACCGTGCCCACCCCGAGCAGCAGCAGGTCCGCGCCGCCGCGCCGCCCCCGGTTCGCCCGGGCGGGACCCGGCCAGGCCGGACGCACCCGCACCGCGGCCACCAGCCCGGCGCGCAGCGCGCCCGCCGCGTCCGACCAGACCACCGGCCGGCGCAGTTCCCGGGCGGCGGTGAGCAGTTGGCAGGCCGGCCCGGGCCCGGCCGGGTGGCCGGGCAGCGGCGCCACCGGCCGCAGCGGGAAGGAGCCGTTCACCCGGACCAGCATCGGCAGCCGCTCGGCCCGCATCCGGCGCACCAGCCGCAGCCCGTCGGCGTCCCGGGCGTCCGCGACCACCGGGCGGGCCGGCAGGCCCCAGCGGGCGGGCAGGCCGAGCACCGCCTCCAGCGCGCAGTCGCCGAGGCTCTCCGCGTCCACCTCGTCCGGGATCAGGGCCTGGCTGCGCCGCGGCGCGTCCTCCAGCCAGGTGCGCGGCAGGTGCAGCCGCCAGTTGACCGGCCCGCTGAAGCTCTCCGAGGCGGCCCAGACGCCCACCGCCTGCTGGGCGTTGAGCACCTGGCCGAGGGCCGGGATGAAGCGGCGGTCCACGCCCACCGAGTGGTCGCCGGCCTTCGGGACGACCATCGGGCGCAGCACGTAGGCCTGCGGCGGGGCGATCCGGGCGAGGTGCTGGGCCAGCGCCTGGCGGACCGGGCCCCAGTCCCAGGTGGAGCTGGTGATGAAGTGGTGCAGGCTCTGCTCGGCGGCCGGACCGCCGACCACGGTGGCGATGTTGCGGATCGACTTGCGTCCGCTCGCGCCGAGCAGTCCGCGCAGGTACTGGTCCCCCTTACGGCGCTGGTCGCTGCGCGGGAGCGAGGCGAACAGCACCGCGCACAGCTCCTTGAGCAGCACCTCGTGCGAGGCGTCGAGCAACCGGCCGTCCTCCGGCGGGGCCTGCGGCTCCACCGGCAGGGGTCGGGTGATGGCTGTTCCGCTCATCGGTCCCCCTCGAATCGCGGTGTGGCTGCGCCGTGCTCACGCTAGGGTTCGCGCCCCGTCCCGCTAAGGTGCGCGGCCCACCCGTCCGGCGCGGTCGGTGGTGGCCCGGCCACCGGGGTCCCGCCGACCGGTGCGGGGGTTCCGCATTCCGGTACGGCGGGGCCCGGCGGCCGGGCTCGGTCGGGCACCGGGCCCGGTGCTCAGGCGGTGAAGTCCGCGGCGTGGTCGCGGGCCCACTCGGCGAAGGTCCGGGCCGGGCGGCCGGTGAGCCGCTCCACCGTGTCGGACACCTCGGTGGGGACGGCGTCGGAGCCGGCCCAGTAGCCGACCACCGCGTCCATCACCCAGACCGGCACGATCGGGGCGAGCGCCTCGCGCGCCTCGGCCTCGGTCAGCTCCTCGAACTCCAGCGGCCGTCCGAGCGCCTCGGACAGCGCCGCCAGCTGCTCGCGCTGGGTGATCGAGACCGGGCCGCTGAGGAAGTACGCCTGCCCCTCGTGGCCCGCCCCGGTGAGCACGGCCGCCGCGACCGCGGCGATGTCCTTCTCGTGGATCGCGTCGCTGTGCGACTCCGGGTACGGGAAGCGGATCCGCCCCTCGGCCCGGATCGACTCCGGCCAGCCCCACATCAGGATGTTGGTGGCGAAGTTGTGCGGCCGCAGGAAGGTGTGCGGGATCCCGGAGGCGAGCACCGCCTCCTCGACCGCGCGGTGCATCTCGACGATCGGCTTCTGCACCGGGAAGGACTCCACCACGGTCTGCGAGGAGAGCACCACGACGTGCCGCACTCCCGCCTCCTTCGCCGCGGCGAGGAAGCCGGCCGTGCCCTGCGGGACGGCGTAGAGGAACACCTTCTCCACCCCGGCCAGCGCCGGGGCGTGGGTGTCGGGGTCGGTGAGGTCGAGCACGACGGTCTCGACCTCGGCCGGCGGCGTCAGCTTCTCGGGGGTCCGGGCGCCGGCCCGGACGTCGGCGCCGGCCGCCAGCAGGTGTGCCAGCACCTCGGCGCCGACCTGGCCGGTCGCCCCGGTGACGAGGATCTTGCCCATGGGTACGGCTCGCTTTCTGAACGCGGGTCAGGACGATGGGGAGGACGGGGACGTGGTCGTGCCGGCCGGCTTGCGGCGCGGGGCGGAGAACCGCCGGGTGACCGGCGCCTCGACCAACCGGTACAGCACCCAGGAGAGCAGCACGGTCACCGCGATGGCGAGCAACAGCAGGCCGACACCCTCGACGGTGGAGTACATCCGGGTGCCGAGCAGGTCGCGCAGCTCGGTCAGCACGATGAAGTGCAGCAGGTAGAAGGCGAAGGAGATCTCGCCGAGCCAGGTCATCGTCCGGTTGCGGAAGGGGGTGAACCGGCCGTCCCGGTCGGCGATCGCGGTGGCCGCGACCAGCAGCGCGATCGGCAGCACGGTGAGGGCGCGCTGGGCGTACAGGTAGGGCACCCAGCGGGTGGCGGCGTAGCCGGCCACCAGCAGCACACCGGACCAGACCATGCCGATGTCGCGCCAGCGGCCGGAGCGCACCGCGAGCGCGACCAGGATGCCGAGCGCGAAGTCGACCATCCGCACCGGCGGGAGCACGTAGGCGAACCAGTACTGGGAGACCGAGGCCTGGTAGCCCCCGGGAACGCCCGGGGTGTCGGGCAGCAGCAGGTAGGCGAGGGCGGGGGTGGCGACGACGGCGGCGACCGCCCCGGCTGTCCAGTACGGCAGCCGCTCGGGGCGGATCGCGCGCAGCACCCGGTGCAGCAGCGGGAAGGAGAGGTAGAAGACCAGCTCGGCGCCGAGCGACCAGCTCGGCGGGTCGACGCTGAAGTAGGTGTTGAAGTCGGGTATCCAGACCTGCAGCATCAGCAGGTTGAGCACCGCGGTGCGGACCGGGGTGTAGGCGCCCGCGAACAGCACCAGGGCCAGCGCCCAGGTGACCACGTAGTTCGGGACGATCTTGACCAGGCGCCGCCGCCAGAAGCCGGTGGCGGTGTCGCCGGGGCGGGCCGACCAGGTCAGCACGAAGCCGCTGAGCACGAAGAAGAAGGCCACGCCGAGGCCGCCGGCCTGGTCGGCGAGGTCGGTGAAGCGGTACTCGGTGCTGTCGTCGGCGAAGAACCGCAGGGTGGGGATCGGCAGCGCCGCGTGGTAGGCGAAGACCGCGAGGGCGGCGGGGAAGCGCAGGCCGGTCAGGGACGGCAGACGGACGGCGGCTGGGCGCGTCGTGCCCGGTCCGCTCCCGCCGGCGGGTCTCGGTCCCGGCTGGGCGAGGAGTCGGTCGGTGGCCATGGTTCCGTCCTTGGGGTCGGGCGATGGGTGGGGACGGAGGCAGGCCGGCCCCACCCGCAGGCCAAGTAAACTACTCCGTGCAGATGAGAGATTGCACCGATCGGTGTAGCATCTATGTCAGGTCGGGGGACAACCCGTCCCCACCCGGCTTTCCTTCCGAGACAAGGGAGTTGACGAACGATGCCGCGATCCGACGCCGCCCGTGCGCATCTCCCGCAGGATCGGCCCCATGCGTGCAGCGTTCATTCCGCAGCTCGGACCGGCCACCCTCATCCGTCACGGCGAGGTGCCCGAGCCGGTCCCCGGTCCCACCGATGTCCTGGTCGAGGTGACCGCCGTGTCGGTCAACCCGGTCGACACCTTCGTCCGCTCGGGGCTCTTCCCGACCGCACTGCCCTTCCCGTTCGTGATCGGGCGGGACCTCGTGGGCACGGTGGTCCGGGCCGGCCCCGGCGCCCCCGGCTTCACCCCCGGTGACCGGGTCTGGAGCAACAGCCTCGGCCACGGGGGCCGGCAGGGCGCGGCGGCCGAGCGCGCGGCCGTCCCCGCCGACCGGCTCTACCACCTGCCCCCGGACACCGACCCGGCCGAGGCCGTCGCCGTCGTCCACCCCGCGGCCACCGCGTACCTCGCCCTGTTCACCCACGGCGGGCTGCGCACCGGCGAGACCGTGCTGGTCGGCGGCGGGGGCGGCAACGTCGGCGGCGCCCTGATCGTGCTGGCCGCCGAGGCCGGGGCGCGGGTGGTCGCCACCGCGGACCCCGCCGACGCCGGGCACTGCCGGGCCCTCGGTGCCGCCGAGGTGCTCGACTACCGTGCCCCCGACCTGCCCGACCTGCTCCGCGCCGCCTGCCCCGGCGGCATCGACGTCCACCTCGACACCTCCGGCACCAACGACCTCGCCACCGCCGTCGACCTGCTCGCCCCGCGCGGCCGGATCGTGCTGCTCGCCGGCGCCCGCTCCCGCCCCGAACTGCCCGCCGGCCGGCTCTACATGAAGGACGGCTCGATCCGCGGGTTCGTCATCTCGCACGCCACCACCGCCGAACTCGCCGAGGCCGCGGTCGCCGTCAACCGGCTGCTCGCCGCCGGCCGGCTGCGCCCGCGGGCCCTGGAGATCCATCCGCTGAGCGCCGCCGGCGAGACCCACCAGCGGCTGGAGAAGGGCGAGTTGAACGGCCGACGGGTCGTCCTGACCCCCGGGCCGTGACGGCTCGCCCCGCGTCCCCCGCACCTCCCGCACGCCCGTACACCCGTACACCCGTACGCCCCTGGCCGACGCTCCCCCGACCGCCTCCGAAAGGCTCCCCCATGTCCCCGTCCGCCGGCGCCGAGCAGGCCGCCGGGCCGCGCCGCTCGGGCCTCCTGCTGGCCCTGCTGGCGTTCGCCCAGTTGATCGTCTCGATCGACTACAACATCGTCTACGTGGCGCTCCCGGAGATCGGCAGCGGCCTCGGTTTCTCCGCGCAGACCCTGCAGTGGGTGGTCAGCGCCTACGCGGTCGCCTTCGGCGGCTTCCTGCTCTTCGGCGGCCGGGCCTCCGACCTCTTCGGCCGCCGCCGGATGTTCGTCCTCGGCCTGCTGCTGTACGCCGGCTCCTCGCTGCTCGGCGGCCTGGCCGGCGTCCCCGGCCTGCTGGTCGCGGCCCGCGCCCTGCAGGGCCTCGGCGGCGCCTTCCTGTTCCCCGCCACCCTCGCCCTGGTGGTCACCGGCTTCGCCGAGGGCCGCGAGCGCAACCGGGCCCTGTCGGTCTGGGCGGCGGCCGGCGCCAGCGGCATGATCATCGGCTCGCTGGCCGGCGGGGTGCTCACCGAGGCCTTCGGCTGGCAGGCGGTCTTCTACGTCAACGTGCCGCTGGCCGGCGGCGCCGCCCTGCTCGCGCCCCGGCTGATCGCCGCCGACGGCCCGCGCGAGAGCGGACGCTCCTTCGACCTGCCCGGCGCGCTGACCTCCACCGTCGGCGCCACCCTGGTGGTCTTCACCCTGGTCCAGGCACCCGCCTCCGGCTGGACCTCGCCGCTGGTGCTGACCACCGCTGTGCTCGGCCTCGGCCTGCTCGCCGCCTTCGTGGCGATCGAGTCCCGGGCCGGCGACCCGCTGATGCCGCTGCAGCTCTTCCGCAACCGCAACCTGTCCACCGGCGTGCTCACCACCTTCCTGTTCATGGCGAGCTTCGGCACCCTGCTGTACTTCCTGACCGTCTACTTCCAGACCGTGCACGAGTACAGCGCGCTGCGCACCGGCGTCGCCTTCCTGATCCCGATGGCCTGCGGCTTCCTCGGCTCGATGCTGGGCGGCCGGCTCGCCACCCGCTTCGGCGCCCGCAACACGCTGATCGCCTCCTACCTGTTCGGCGCGCTCGGCACCGCCGCGGCGGCGCTGGCCATGGAGCCGGACGGCAGCTACGTCGCCCTGCTGCCGGGCCTGGTGGTGCTCAGCGTCTGCCAGGGCGTCATCTTCACCACGATGTTCGCCGCCTCCTCGACCGGGGTGCACCCCTACGAGCAGGGCATCGCCTCCGGCATCGTCTCCACCGGCCAGCAGGTCGGCAGCGCGGTCGGCCTCGGCGCCCTGGTGGCGATCGCCAACGCCGGCACCGAGGGCCTGACCGGCGAGGCACTGCGCTCGGCCACCACCGACGGCCTGCGCACCGCCGTCCTGGTCGCCACCGGCGGCATCGTCGCCCTGGTCCTGGTCGCGCTCGGCTTCGAACGCGCCCCCCGCCCGGCCGCGGACGCCGTCGACGACGGCGCCGCGAAGAGCCTGGCCTGACCCACCCCGCCCCGCTTCCCGTTCCGCCTTCCGTCCCGCTTCCCCGAGGAGAACCTCCGCCATGCCCATCGTCGAAAGCCCCAGCGCCCGCGTCTCCTACACCGTGGCGGGCTCCGGCCACCCGCCCCTGGTCTTCGTGCACGGCACCGGCTTCGGCGCCGCGGGCACCTTCGGCCACCTCACCGGTGACTTCACCGACGTCCGCACCGTCCTGCTGCCGGACTTCGCCGGCTGCGGCGACACCGAGGACGACGGCCGCGAGCTGACCCCCGAACTGCTCGCCGAGCAGATCGCCGCCGTGATCGAGGCGGCCGGCGACGGCCCGGCCGACGTGGTCGGCTTCTCGCTCGGCTCACTGGTCGCCGCCGCCCTCGCCGCCCTGCGCCCCGAGCTGGTGCGCAGCCTGGTGCTCACCTCCGGCTGGAGCCGCCCGGACGACGCCTACCTGCGCAACCACATGACCACCTGGCAGGCCATCCGCGGCGACGCCGACGCCTTCGGCCGGTTCGGCACCCTGACCGCGTTCAGCCGCGACCACCTCAACTCCCTGGACCACGCCGCGCTCGAAGGCATCATCAAGGGCAACCAGCCCACCGAGGGCGCGCTGCGCCACATCGACCTCAACCTGCGCGCCGACATCCGCCCGCTGCTGCCCCGGATCACCGCCCGCACCCTGGTGATCGGCTGCACCCAGGACGCCACCGTCCCGGTCGGGCTCTCCCGCGAGCTCGCCGACGCCATCACCGGCAGCACCTACGCGGAGATCGACAGCGGTCACGTCGTCGTCTACGAGCAGGGCGCCGAGTGGTCCCGCCTGGTCCGCGACTTCGTCCTCCAGGAGGGCTGAGCACGGCCCCCAACAACAAGTCCGGCCCCGGGTGATGACACATGATCACCCGGGGCTTAGGGTTCCGACCGTGGACGAACTGACCTTCCGCTCGAAGGACCGGTACCACTGGTCCTGGAATTTCGCCATCTGGTTCGGGATGGCCGCGGCCATCGCCGGCGCCCGGGTCGTGTACGACCTCGGCACCACGACCCTCCTCTGGATGATCGGCGGCATCGCCGTCCTCTCCGTCCCCCGCCTGCTGGCCCGCACCACGTGGAGCACGGTCGGACCCGCCGGGATCACCATCCACGGCGCCTTCCGCCGGCGCGGCCGGACCTACCCCTGGCAGGACATCCGGTGGATGGAGGTGTACGAGACGGAGAGCCGGTTCGGGCCGTGCCGCATGCTCCAGATCCACTTCGCCAACGGCCGCAGCCGCTTCCTGACCGGGCTCGTCCAGGACCACTCGCACCCCTCCCCCGACTTCGACGAGCAGGTGTGGCGGGTGCGCAACTGGTGGCACCTCAACACCGAGCCGCCCGCCCGGGTGCGACCGCCGAAGAAGTTCCTCGACCTGCCGACCTCCCAGCTGGTCGCCCTGGTGGCCATCGTCGTGATCGGCACCGTCGTCCCCGTGATCGTGCTCCACAAGTGGTGACGCCGTCCGGGTCCGGGCACGGGGCACCGGACGCAGGCGACCTGGTCTTCCGCGGGCGGGACCGCTACCGCCCGTCCCCCGCACACCTGGCCCTGGTGTTCCTCGTCCCGGCCGTCGAGGCCGCCGCCACCATCCGCGGCCTCGGCCTCACCGGCGCCCTGTGGCTCGCCGGCGGCAGCCTCGCCTTCATCGGCCTCGGCCTGGCGCTCGCCCGGCGGAGCTTCAGCGCGGTCGGGCCCGGGGGCATCACCGTCTGCTGGGGCTTCGGGCGCGGACGCACCCACCCCTGGCAGGAGATCCGCTGGATCGACGTGCGGACCACCAAGGCCGAGGGCGGGACCGCGTCCCAGGTGCGGATGTTCCTCGCCGACGGCCGGCGCCGCGCGCTCCCCGGGCTGGCGGACAGCCCCCTCTACCCCTCCCCGGACTTCGAGGAGCAGTACCGCCGCATCCTCGCCCGGTGGGAGCTGAGCACCGAGGAGTCCGGCCGGGTCCGGCCCCGGAGGCAGCTGCGGGACCGGATCTCGCCCACGGTGGCCGGCTACCTCATCGCGCTCGTCCTCGTCCCGCTCGGCATGCTGGTCCTCTTCCTGATGAGGTGAGCCCGGGCCGCTCCTCACGCACCGCGGCCACCCCGCTCCGGACGGTGCCGACGGCGTCCCGGGCCGCCGTTGGCAGCGGACCGGCGTCCCCTGTGACACTGGAGTCGCTCGAAAACCGAGGTGCGCCCGACCGCATCTCCTTGCGAACCTAGAGGGATGCCCGCCGTGAGTTCTCCCGCAGTCCAGTCCGCCGCCGAGTCCGCCCGGGGCGAGGGGCCCGGAATCGGCGAGCTGGCCGCACGCCTGCCCGAGCTGACCCTGCGCGACCAGGTGCGGATCGGCCGCCGGCTGGACGGCGCGCGCCGGGTCCGCAAACCCGAGGCGCGCGCGAAGATCGCCGCCGAGATCGCCGCCGACGTCGCCAGGGCCGAGCTGGTGGTCGAGCGCCGCCGCGCCGCCGTGCCCGCCATCGACTACCCCGCCGAGCTTCCGGTCAGCCAGAAGAAGGACGAGATCCTCGAAGCCGTCCGCGATCACCAGGTGGTGATCGTCGCGGGCGAGACCGGCTCCGGCAAGACCACCCAGATCCCCAAGATCTGCCTGGAGCTGGGCCGCGGCGTGCGCGGCCTGGTCGGCCACACCCAGCCCCGCCGGATCGCCGCCCGCACGGTGGCCGAGCGGGTCGCCGAGGAACTGCGCAGCCCGCTCGGCGAGGCGGTCGGCTGGAAGGTCCGGTTCACCGACCAGGTCGGCCCGGACACCCTGGTCAAGCTGATGACCGACGGCATCCTGCTCGCCGAGATCCAGACCGACCGCGAGCTGCGCCAGTACGACACCCTGATCATCGACGAGGCCCATGAGCGCAGCCTCAACATCGACTTCCTGCTCGGCTACCTCAAGCAGCTGCTGCCCCGCCGCCCCGACCTCAAGGTGATCATCACCTCGGCGACCATCGACCCGGAGCGGTTCTCCCGGCACTTCGAGGACGCCCCGATCGTCGAGGTCTCCGGCCGCACCTACCCGGTCGAGGTCCGCTACCGCCCGGTCGTGGACGAGGGCGACGAGGACGGCGACGCCGACGAGGCCGACCGCGACCGCGACCAGATCCAGGCGATCTGCGACGCCGCCGAGGAGCTCCAGGCCGAGGGCCCGGGCGACATCCTGGTCTTCCTCTCCGGCGAGCGCGAGATCCGGGACACCGCCGACGCGCTCACCAAGCTCAAGCTCAAGAGCACCGAGATCCTGCCGCTCTACGCCCGGCTGAGCTCCGCCGAGCAGCACAAGGTCTTCCAGCGCTCGCACTCCCGCCGGATCGTGCTGGCCACCAACGTCGCCGAGACCAGCCTCACCGTCCCCGGCATCAAGTACGTGATCGACCCCGGCACCGCCCGGATCTCCCGCTACAGCCACCGCACCAAGGTCCAGCGGCTGCCGATCGAGGCGATCAGCCAGGCCAGCGCCAACCAGCGCAAGGGCCGCTGCGGCCGTACCTCGGACGGCATCTGCATCCGGCTCTACTCGGAGGAGGACTTCCTCTCCCGCCCCGAGTTCACCGACGCCGAGATCCTGCGCACCAACCTGGCCTCGGTCATCCTCCAGATGACCGCCGCCGGCCTCGGCGACATCGCCGCCTTCCCGTTCCTGGACCCGCCGGACTCCCGCAACATCAAGGACGGCATCAGCCTCCTGCACGAGCTCGGCGCGCTCGACCCGGAGGAGAAGGACGTCCGCAAGCGGCTCACGCCGCTCGGCCGCAAGCTGTCCCAGCTCCCGGTGGACCCGCGGATGGCCCGGATGGTCCTGGAGGCGGACCGCAACGGCTGCGTGCGCGACGTCATGGTGATCGCCGCCGCGCTCTCCATCCAGGACCCGCGCGAGCGCCCCGCCGAGAAGCGCCAGGCCGCCGACGAGCGGCACCGCCGCTTCACCTCGGAGACCTCCGACTTCCTCGCCTTCCTGTCGATGTGGCGCTACGTGCGGGAGCAGCAGCGCGAGCTGTCCTCCTCCGCGTTCCGCCGGATGTGCAAGGCCGAGTTCCTCAACTACCTGCGGATACGGGAGTGGCAGGACATCTACTCCCAGCTGCGCACGGTCGCCAAGCAGCTCGGCGTCACCATCGAGGAGGCGCACGACGACGCCGAGCCGGACGCCGACCGGATCCACCAGTCGCTGCTGGCCGGCCTGCTCTCGCACATCGGCCTGTTCGACGTGGAGAAGCGCGAGTACGGCGGCGCGCGCGGCGCCCGGTTCGCGGTCTTCCCCGGCTCCGGCCTGTTCAAGAAGCCGCCGCGCTGGGTGATGTCCGCCGAGCTGGTGGAGACCTCCCGGCTCTGGGCCCGGATCAACGCGAAGATCGAGCCGGAGTGGGTCGAGCCGCTGGCCGGCCACCTGGTGAAGCGCAACTACAGCGAGCCGCACTGGGAGAAGAAGTCCGGGGCCGTCCTGGCGTACGAGAAGGTCACCCTCTACGGGGTGCCGGTGGTCGCGCAGCGGAAGGTCAACTACGGCCGGATCGACCCGGAGCTCTGTCGCGAGCTGTTCATCCGCAACGCCCTGGTCGAGGGCGACTGGGAGACCCACCACCGCTTCTTCGCCGAGAACCGCAAGCTGCTCAGCGAGGTCGAGGAGCTGGAGAACCGGGCCCGCCGCCGGGACATCCTGGTCGACGACCAGACCCTGTTCGAGTTCTACGACGGCCGGCTGCCCGACGACATCGTCTCCACCCGGCACTTCGACTCCTGGTGGAAGCAGGCCCGCCGGGACCAGCCCGACCTGCTCAACTTCGAGAAGTCGATGCTGATCAACGACGCCGCCGACGGCGTCACCGAGGCCGACTACCCGGACCACTGGCAGCAGGGCAAGCTCCGCTTCCAGCTGACCTACCAGTTCGAACCGGGCAGCGACGCGGACGGCGTGACCGTGCACATCCCGCTGCCGGTGCTCAACCAGGTCACCGCGGAGGGCTTCGACTGGCAGATCCCGGGCCTGCGCGAGGAACTGGTCACCGCCTGGATCAAGGCGCTGCCCAAGGCGGTGCGGCGCAACTTCGTGCCCGCCCCGGACTTCGCCCGCGCCGCGCTGCGCGACCTGAGGAACCACCAGGAGCGCCAGGAACCGCTGCTGCCGGCCCTGGAGCACGCCCTGAAGCGCCTGACGGCGGTCACCGTACCGCCGGAGGCCTGGGACGAGGAACGGGTCCCGGAGCACCTCAAGGTGACCTTCCGGGTGGTGGACGGCCGCAAGAAGCTCGCCGAGTCCAAGGACCTGGAGGAGCTGCGGCAGCGGCTCAACCCGAAGCTGAAGGAGACGCTCTCCTCGGCCGCCTCCGGCCGGGGCATCGAGCGGTCCGGCCTGACCGGCTGGCCGGAGGGGCTGCCGGTGCTGCAGCGCACCTTCGAGCAGCGTTCCCGCGGCCACTCGCTGCGCGCCTACCCGGCACTGGTGGACGAGCGGGAGACGGTCGGCATCCGGCTGTTCGACACCCCGCAGGCGCAGGAGCAGGCGATGTGGGAGGGCACCCGGCGGCTGCTGATGCTCTCCACCACCTCGCCCGCCAAGTCGATCCAGGGCCGGCTGGGCAACCAGGCCAAGCTCGCGCTGTCGTACAACCCGCACGGCTCGATCCCGGCGCTCTTCGAGGACGTGGTGGCCTGCGCCGCCGACCGGCTGATGACGCTGGCCGGCGGACCGGCCTGGGACGAGGCGGCGTTCGGCGTGCTGCGCGACAAGGTCCGGGCCGATCTGTACGACCTCTCGGCGGACACCACGCTGAAGACGGCCACCGCGCTGATCGCCTTCCACAAGGCGTCGACCCGGCTGAAGTCGGTGAGCAGCCCGGTGCTGCTGAACCCGGTGAACGACATCCGGCTGCACCTGGCCTCGCTGGTGCACCCGGGGTTCGTCACCGAGACCGGCTGGCAGCGGCTGCCGGACCTCAAGCGCTACCTGCTGGCGGTGGACCGCCGGCTGGAGGCGCTGCCCAACCACCCGCAGCGGGACGCCCAGCAGCTGCTGAAGGTCCAGCAGGTCCAGCAGGCCTACGGGGAGCTGCTGGCGGCCGTCCCGGCCGGGCGGGAGCCCTCCCCGGAGGTGCGGGCGATCCGCTGGATGATCGAGGAGCTGCGGGTCAGCTTCTTCGCCCAGGGGCTGGGCACGCCGTCGCCGGTCTCGGAGAAGCGGATCACCAAGGCGATGGAGGCGGCCAGGGCCACGCTCTGAGCTGCGCCGGGGGCCCTCGGGAGCCGGTTCGGAGCCGGTTCGACCTGGGGGCCCCACATGGGCTACGATCTGTCTTGTTCGCAGCGCGGCCGACAAGGACAAGCGGAGCGGACGGATCAGGAACACTCTGGTCCCGTGGAGCAGTTGGTTAGCTCGCCACCCTGTCAAGGTGGAGGTCGCGGGTTCAAGTCCCGTCGGGATCGCCGTAGTCGAGAGGCCCGGAACCGTTTGGTTCCGGGCCTCTCGCGTTTGCCGGGCCGGCTCTTTTACCCGGACTAGGTCTAGACCACAAGTGACTATGCGTGTGATGGTCGTCACCCGACATTCCCGGGAACCGGCCGTTCGGGCACCCTTCCCAGAAGGGGCTAATTTAATATGTAAAATTGTACTGCTATTCACAGTAAATCCCCCCCACCTCTTCTCCCTCAAATCGTTATCCGGAGTTCAACATTCCGGATGGATCGCACGAGCACGAGAGTGCTGTGGACGAACTGCACCCGGGGCGCGCCGGAACAAACAAAGGGGCCGCTTACCGGACCCGGCGGAGTCCGGTAAGCGGCCCCTTCGAAAGAGCCTTGAGCGTTCGGCCGGTCAGGCCTCGGTGCGCTGCGCCGGAATACCGGCCAGCAGGGCGCGCACCTCCGCCTCACGGTAACGGCGATGGCCGCCCAGCGTGCGGATCGACGTGAGCTTGCCGGCCTTAGCCCAGCGGGTCACGGTCTTGGGATCCACACGGAACATGGTGGCGACCTCTGCCGGAGTCAGCAGGGGCTCGGCATCGGGGGTACGAGCGGTCATGAGCGGCCTCCTCGGGAGAACCGAACCAGGGCGGTTCTATCCTTCAAATTCTGCACCTTGGCCCGCGATGCCCGAAATGGCATAGACGGGCCGAGTCGGTTATAGGACGAACGGCTTGTCCTGGTGTCTACAACTACACCATCCGTCCAGCCCTATCGACCAAACCGCCAAAATTGACCCCTCACGGGTTCAAGGCCGACGGATCGCGATGGACCACCCCATAACGGGCGGTCACCTAATAGTGACATTCGGTTACGAGGGGACCAGACCCTCCGTTTCCCCGCAAAGCGCGCATCGACTCCAGAACCACCCAAAAGTGGGCGCGCTCACGTGAAGTTGGGCTGGTTGTCCCATTTTTGCACATAGGGGTGAGTTCGCGTCAACAGTGAGTAGTGTCACGTTCGACAGGTATTGACCCGAACCGGGACCTTGGTCATATGGGTCAGGCCGTAAGACTCTTACAGTCTTACAAGCACCACCGACACCCGCCCCGGCCAGCGATGACGCCCCCTCAGCCCGGCCCGGCCGCACCCGGGCCCGTCCCGCTCAGTTCGCGTGGCGCAGCGCCAGCACCCGCCGCCAGCGCGTCGTCAGCGCCTCGTACGCGCGCAGCGCCTCCGCCGAGTCCCCCGCCCGCAGCGCCCGCAGCCCGTCCTCCAGTTCCCCGGCCGAACGGTCCGCCGACAGCCTGTCCGGCCCCAGCAGGTGCACCAGCCCCCCGTAGTCCAGCTCCACCAGCGACCGCGGATGGAACTCCTCCAGCCACCGCCCGATCTGCTCCGCCCCCCGCACCAGCTCCCCTTCCGGCACCGCCTCGCGCAACGCCCGGTACGCCCGGGCCACCCGGCGGCGCGCCTGCGCCATCGGCGTCAGGTAGAACAACGCCGACGCCCGGTCCCCCCGGACTCCTTCCCCTCCCTTCTCCCCCGCCACTGCGGGAACGAAGCATCGATCTTCGTCCCCGAACGGCAGGAACCACCGCACCGGCACCTCCCACCGGCTGGTGAGGATCCACGGCCGGGCGTCCGGGTGCTCCGTCCGCCAGCGCTCCCGGTCCGCCTCCGCCTCCGCCCGGGTGGCCGGCGGCAGCGCGGTGTCCAGCAGCGCCACCGGCGCCCCGGCCCGCAGCTCCTCCAGCGCCTGCCAGTTGCGCAGCCTGGTCGCCCACGGGCAGATGTACAGCACCTCGTCCACCAGCCGGACGAAGGCCCGCTCGCTCTCCCGCTCCGGCAGCGCCCGGGGGGTGCGGCCGACCAGTTCGGCCAGGGCCGTGCGCTGCTCCGCCAGCGCCGCCGCGGCCACCGAGCGGCCCGCCTCCGGCGCGTCCGGGCCGTGCTCCGCCGCGAAGGCCTGCCAGTGCGCCCGGTCGGGCTCCGGGTAGGCGGCGAGCGGCTCGTAGACCCGCAGGTGCGCGGCGTAGGGCGGCAGCACGGAGGTACGGACGACGGTCACGTCCTGCATCGTCGCACGCACCCCCCGCCGACCGGGAGTGTCCGGCGGCGGGTGCCCGTCGGCGGCCCCGTTCGCGGACGCACCCCCGGGGCACGAACGGGCTGCTGACGGCCTCCCCGTCTCACCCCTCGGACAACCGGGACGAGCTTCGCCAAGGGGGCGGATCGGCGGCGCCCCCGCGACTACGCTTCGCCCTAGGCGCCCGCACCACAGCAAGCGGGCCTCGGAATACTGGAGTCACCACAGTGACCGACGTACAGACCGCCGCCCCGACCCACCCCGTACCCGGCGTGCTCGGCAGGATCTTCGGCAACTCCCAGGACGGCGCCACCGGCGACGGCCACGAGCAGGTCGTCCTGTGCCACGACCGCTCCTCGGGGCTGAAGGCGATCATCGCCATCCACTCCACCGCGCTGGGCCCGGCCCTCGGCGGCACCCGCTTCTTCCCGTACGCCTCCGAGGAGGCGGCGCTGGAGGACGCGCTCAACCTCTCCCGCGGCATGTCCTACAAGAACGCGCTGGCCGGCCTCGACCTCGGCGGCGGCAAGGCCGTCATCATCGGCGACCCGGCCAAGGACAAGAACGAGGCGATGCTCCGGGCCTACGGCCGCTTCGTCGAGTCGCTGCGCGGCCGCTACATCACCGCCTGCGACGTGGGCACCTACGTCCAGGACATGGACGTCGTGGCGCGCGAGACGGAGTTCGTCACCGGCCGCTCGCCCGAGCACGGCGGCGCCGGCGACTCGTCCATCCTGACCGCCTTCGGCGTCTTCCAGGGCATGCGCGCCTCCGCCCAGGCCCGCTGGGGCCAGCCGACCCTGCGCGGCAAGCGGGTCGGCGTGGCCGGCGTCGGCAAGGTCGGCCACTACCTGGTCGGCCACCTGGTCGCGGACGGCGCCACCGTCGTCGTCACCGACGTCTCGGAGGCGGCCGTCAACCGCGTGCGGGCCGCCCACCCGGACGTGGAGGTCGTCGCCGACACCGCCGCGCTGCTCCGGGCCAAGCTGGACGTCTACGCCCCCTGCGCGCTCGGTGGCGCCCTCACCGACGACACGGTGGCCGCGCTGGGCGAGTCCGGCACCGCCATCGTCTGCGGCGCCGCCAACAACCAGCTGGCCCACCCGGGCGTCGAGAAGGACCTCGCCGACCGCGGCCTGCTTTACGCCCCGGACTACCTGGTGAACTCCGGCGGCGTCATCCAGGTCGCCGACGAGATCGACGGCTTCAACTTCGAGCGCGCCAAGAACAAGGCGACGAAGATCTTCGACACCACCCTGGAGATCTTCACCCGGGCCGCCGCCGACGGCGTGCCGCCGGCCGTCGCCGCCGACCGCCTCGCGGAGAAGCGGATGCGCGAGATCAGCGCGCTGCGCTCGGTGCTGCTGCCGGGCGCCCGCCGGGGCTGACCCCGGTCCGGCCGGGCCCGGCTCGACCGGTGCCCGCCCGGCACCCGACCGGTGATGCGCGGGGGACGTCCACGTCCGTCCCCCGCGCATCACAATGTGGAACCGGATTCTCGATTCTGCGCCCGATCGGGTGATCCAAGGTCCCCCTTGGGGGGATAATCGACGAGGAAACAACGGACCTGAGACACCTCCGGACAGCGTGCAGAAAGCCGCAAAACCTCCCCTGACCTGGGACGACCTGGTCGCGGGTGCGGCTGGTGCGCGCCACGTCACACTGACGACGTACCGTCCAGCGGCAGAAACAGGTACCGTTAATGCTCCAAGGGACGGTTCTCCCCATTCGGGCAGGCCGCTCTTGATCATGAACACGTGTCAGACTCGGGGCCGTGAGCCCCATCGTTGAGGGGGTCGACCCATGGGGCGCGGCCGGGCCAAGGCCAAGCAGACGAAGGTCGCCCGCGAGCTGAAGTACAACAGCGGCGGGTTCGACGCCAATCGTCTCTCCAGCGAGCTGGGCGTATCGCCCTCCACCTCCCCGATCGAGCCGGAGCCGATCGAAGAGGACGAGGACGACGACCCGTACGCGGAGTACGCGGCTCGTTACGCCGATGACGGCGAGGACGACGACACCGAGTCGGGTACCGGGCCCTCGCAGGCCCGCCGTCGCGCGTAGTCTCCCAGTCCGAGTCTGACCAGACCGGCCTCGGTGCCCAGTGCACCGGGCCGGTTTTCGGCGTTCCCGCACCCGCGGACCCGCCCCCGGACGCCGGGGCACTCGGGCAGCGGACGCGGAAGGCCCCTCCGGCGCTGCCGGAGGGGCCTTCCGCGCACCGGCCGGGCTCAGCCCGCCGTGAAGCCCTCGTAGGCGTTGTAGAGGGCCGCGCCGTCCTCGTGCTCGGCGGTGCGGTCGACGATGTCGCCCAGCACCCAGGACTCCACGCCGCGGTCCTCCAGGACCGCCAGCACGGTGTCCACCGAGTGCGGCGGGACGACCGCGACCATGCCGACGCCCATGTTGAGCGTCTTCTCGATCTCCAGGGTGGCCACCTTGCCGACCTCCGCGACGGTCCGGAAGACCGGCAGCGGGGTCCAGGTGCCACGGTCCAGGCGGGCGTGCAGGCCGTCCGGGATCACCCGGGCCAGGTTGGCCGCCAGGCCACCGCCGGTGACGTGCGAGAAGGCGTGCACCTCGGTGGCCCGGATCAGCGCCAGGCAGTCCAGCGAGTAGATCCGGGTCGGCTCCAGCAGCTCCTCGCCGAGGGTGCGGCCGAACTCCTCGACCTTGCGGTCCAGCTTCCAGCCGGCCTGGTTCAGCAGCACGTGGCGGACCAGCGAGTAGCCGTTGGAGTGCAGGCCGGAGGCGGCCATCGCGATCACCACGTCGCCGGCCCGGACCCGCTCGGCGCCCAGCAGCGCGTCCGCCTCGACCACACCGGTGCCGGCGCCCGCGACGTCGTACTCGTCCGGGCCGAGCAGGCCCGGGTGCTCGGCGGTCTCGCCGCCGACCAGGGCGCAGCCGGCCAGCGCGCAGCCCTCGGCGATGCCCTTGACGATCGCGGCGACCCGCTCCGGGACGACCTTGCCGACGCAGATGTAGTCGGTCATGAACAGCGGCTCGGCGCCGCACACCACGATGTCGTCGACGACCATGCCGACCAGGTCGTGGCCGATGGTGTCGTGCTTGTCCATGGCGGCCGCGATGGCCACCTTGGTCCCCACGCCGTCGGTGGCCGAGGCCAGCAGCGGCCGCTCGTAGTTCTTGAACGCGGAGACGTCGAAGAGGCCGGCGAAGCCGCCGAGACCGCCGACCACCTCGGGGCGGTTGGCCTTCTTCACCCACTGCTTCATGAGCTCGACGGCGCGGTCGCCCGCCTCGATGTCGACACCGGCGGCGGCGTAGGTGGCGCCGTTCTGGTTGGAGCTGGTCACTGCGGCCCTTTCGGGTCTGTGGTGGGGGTTGGAACAGCGGTGGGGCCCCGGTTCGCGGGACCCCACCGTGGGCTCGTTACGGGCGGCGCAGCGCGTCGGCCGCGCCCGCCCCGCCGAGCAGCGACTGGACGCCGTCCAGGTCGCTGCCGCTGGTCGGCTTGCCGCGGACCGCGGGGGTCTGCTGGCCGCCCTTGATCTCGGCCTCCAGCAGGAGCTTGCCGAGCAGCGCCGGGTCCGGCAGCTCCATCGGGTACTCACCGTCGAAGCAGGCCCGGCAGAGCCGGTCCTTCGGCTGCTTGGTGGCCTCGATCATGCCGTCGATCGAGATGTAGGAGAGCGAGTCCGCGCCGAGGGTGCGGCCGATCTCCTCGATGGTCATGCCGTTGGCGATCAGCTCCGCGCGGGTGGCGAAGTCGATGCCGAAGAAGCACGGCCACTTCACCGGCGGCGAGGAGATCCGGATGTGGACCTCGGCGGCGCCGGCCTCGCGGAGCATCTTCACCAGGGCGCGCTGGGTGTTGCCGCGGACGATCGAGTCGTCGACCACGACCAGGCGCTTGCCCCGGATGACCTCGCGCAGCGGGTTGAGCTTCAGCCGGATGCCGAGCTGGCGGATGGTCTGGCTGGGCTGGATGAAGGTGCGGCCCACGTAGGCGTTCTTCACCAGGCCGGAGCCGTAGGGGATGCCGCTGGCCTCGGCGTACCCGATCGCGGCCGGGGTGCCGGACTCGGGCGTCGCTATCACCAGGTCGGCCTCGACCGGGGCCTCCTTCGCCAGCCGGCGGCCCATCTCCACGCGGGAGAGGTGGACGTTGCGGCCGGCGATGGTGGTGTCCGGGCGGGCGAGGTAGACGTACTCGAAGACGCAGCCCTTGGGCTTCGCCTCGGCGAACCGGGAGGTGCGCATGCCGTTCTCGTCGATGGCGATGAGCTCGCCCGGCTCGACCTCGCGGATGAAGGAGGCGCCGCAGATGTCCAGCGCCGCGGTCTCGGAGGCGACCACCCAGCCGCGCTCCAGCCGGCCCAGCACCAGCGGGCGGATGCCCTGCGGGTCACGGGCGGCGTAGAGCGTGTTCTCGTCCATGAAGACGAGCGAGAAGGCGCCCTTGACCTTGGGCAGGACGACCTTGGCGGTCTCCTCGATGGAGAGCTCCGGGTGGCCGGCGAGCAGCGCCGTCACCAGGTCGGTGTCGTTGGTCGCGGCCGTCCTCCCGGAGCGGGAGACGTGCTCCTCGCCGGGGAGTTCGGCGACCATCGCCGCCAGTTCGGCGGTGTTCACCAGGTTTCCGTTGTGACCGAGGGCCAGCGAGCCGTGCACGGTCGCCCGGAAGGTCGGCTGGGCGTTCTCCCAGACCGAGGAACCGGTGGTCGAGTAGCGGGCGTGTCCGACGGCGATATGCCCGTGCAACGACCCCAGCGAGGCCTCGTCGAAGACCTGGGAGACGAGTCCCATGTCCTTGAAGACGAGAATCTGGGAGCCGTTGCTCACTGCGATGCCCGCGGATTCCTGACCGCGGTGCTGCAGGGCGTAAAGGCCGAAGAACGTGAGCTTGGCGACCTCCTCGCCGGGAGCCCAGACACCGAAGACGCCGCAAGCGTCCTGGGGGCCTTTCTCACCGGGAAGAAGATCGTGGTTGAGTCTTCCGTCACCACGTGGCACGCCTTCGAGTCTAGGCCAGCCGATCCGGCCCTCCGGCACCCGGGCGACCGGAGCTGACCGGGCGTGGGCAGGTAACGCGCGTAGACAAAACCCCTTACCGGAGGCGGGTTTGCACCTCCGGGAGCGGACGGCGAACCCGCCCGGCCTTGCGGCCCGCGCCCGTTGGCGCGTTCCGGGCGGGTCCGGCGCTTCGCCCGGCGTTCGTCCGCCGTTCGTCCAACGTGAGCCTGCTCACCCGGGGGCACCGTCGGCGCGGGGCGGCGGCGCGGCGGGCAGCAGCAGGCCCCAGCACCCCGGGTGGACCGTCCAGGTGCGGGCCCGGACCGGCCCGACCGGGCGGCCGTCCGCCAGGTAGCCGAAGCCGCGGCCGGCCACCGAGACGCTGGCCGCCTTCGCCCTGAGCAGGGCGCCGGGGGCGCGGACCACGATCTCCATCACGCCCTCGCCGACCGCCTCGCCGGCCGGCAGGGTCACCTGGACCACCCGAACCGGCCGGTGCACGTCGGCGAGCAGCCGGCCGTCCGCCTCGACCCGCAGCCGCGAGCTCTGCTCCCCCGCACCCGGCTCGCCCCGGCCCGGGCGTCCGGTCCGCCCGGCCCGATCCGGCGTGAGCACGGTCCCCTGCTCGGCCGCAGCCAATTTCGCCCATAGCGAACGCCAGCCACTCGGACGGCCCACCGGCCGCCGCGACCCGCTTCCCGAGATCCGCACCCCGCCGAGCGCCACCCCGCCACCGTCGTCGACCAGCAGGTCCAGCTTCCGCGGCGCCCCCGCCAGCACCGCCCGCGCCGCCGCCACCGGGGCCGCCGGAACGCCCAGTCCGCGGGCCGCCGCCACCTCCTCCGGCCGGCCGACCGGCACCAGGCCCACCGGGTCCGTCCCCAGCTCACGTTGGCGGTAGAGCGCCTGGAGCACCCGCTGGAGGGCGAGATCGGAACCGATCACCACCGGTCGCCGCCGGCCGCGGTGCGAAAGCACCCGGTCGAGCTCGGAAGGCGTCTCCGGACAGGCCACCTTGACGTCCGTCCCGCCGGAGAGAACGTCCTTCGCGATCCGCACCGACTCGCCGTCGGACTGCCGGGCCGCCGGGTCGAGGAGCAGGAGAAGCGGCTCCGGGCCGCCGGTTGCGGGCGTGGACAGGGACGACACAACCGGTCCTTCCTCAGGTAATCTCTCGGTGCAAGAGCCCCTTGCGCTATTGCGCCAGGGGCTTCGTCTATCTCGGGGCAGACTGCGGCCTACGCAGGATGCCCCAACCGGAAGGGGTGTACGCCTGTGCCGGCACTCGTGCTCGTTGGCGCTCAGTGGGGAGACGAGGGCAAGGGGAAGGCGACCGACCTCCTCGGCGGCTCCGTCGACTACGTCGTCCGTTACCAGGGCGGCAACAACGCCGGTCACACGGTGGTCATCGGCGACCAGAAGTACGCGCTGCACCTGCTGCCTTCCGGCATCCTCAGCCCGAATGTGACGCCGGTGATCGGCAACGGCGTCGTCATCGACCCGGGCGTGCTGCTCTCCGAGCTCAACGGCCTGAACGAGCGCGGCATCGACACCTCCAAGCTGCTGGTCTCGGGCAACGCCCACCTGATCACGCCGTACCACCGCACCCTGGACAAGGTCACCGAGCGCTTCCTCGGCAAGCGCCGGATCGGCACCACCGGCCGCGGCATCGGCCCGACCTACGCGGACAAGATCAACCGCGTCGGCATCCGGGTCCAGGACCTCTTCGACGAGTCGATCCTGCGCCAGAAGATCGAGGCGGCGCTGCACGACAAGAACCAGCTGCTGGTCAAGCTGTACAACCGCCGCGCCATCCCCGCCGACCTGGTGCTGGAGGAGTACCTGGGCTACGCGGACAAGATCAAGCCGTTCCTGGCCGACACCACCCTGGTGCTCGACGAGGCGCTGAAGGCCGGCAAGGTCGTCCTGCTGGAGGGCGGCCAGGGCACCCTGCTCGACGTCGACCACGGCACGTACCCGTTCGTCACCTCCAGCAACCCGACCTCGGGCGGCGCCTGCACCGGCTCCGGCATCGGCCCCACCAAGATCGACCGGGTCATCGGCATCCTGAAGGCCTACACCACCCGCGTCGGCTCCGGCCCGTTCCCGACCGAGCTGCTCGACGAGGACGGCGAGGCGCTGCGCCGCATCGGCGGCGAGCGCGGTGTCACCACCGGCCGCGACCGCCGCTGCGGCTGGTTCGACGCGGTGATCGCGCGCTACGCGACCCGGGTCAACGGCCTCACCGACTTCTTCCTCACCAAGCTCGACGTGCTCACCGGCTGGGAGCAGATCCCGGTCTGCGTGGCGTACGAGATCGACGGGCAGCGGGTCGAGGAGCTGCCGTACAACCAGTCCGACTTCCACCACGCCAAGCCGATCTACGAGACGCTGCCGGGCTGGAGCGAGGACATCAGCAAGGCGAAGACCTTCGCCGAGCTGCCGAAGAACGCCCAGGCGTACGTGAAGGCGCTGGAGGAGATGTCGGGCGCCCCGATCTCGGCCATCGGCGTCGGCCCGGGCCGCGACGAGACGATCCAGATCAACTCGTTCCTGTAGGCCGGGCCCTCCCGGGGAGGCCCTGCGGACCGCTCGGTCCGCAGGGCCTCTTCCTTTGCCCCCGAATCATTGAACTAGCACAAAAATTGATTGCCTCTAGTGCATTGTTTGGCTACCGTTCCGGGTCATGACCGCGAAGCTGCCCGTCCCTGTCGTCCTCACCGGCCGCCACGTCCGTCTGGAGCCGCTGGAGCGCCGCCACCTGTCCGACCTGTGGGACACCGTCGGCCCGGACCCGGAGGTGTGGCGGTGGATCCCGTTCGCCCCGCCGGCGTCGGAGGAGGAGCTCGGCGCGATCCTCGACTTCCGGCTCGCCGAGGCGGCGGCCGGGAGGGCCGTGAAGTTCGCCGTGATCGAGCTCGCGTCCGGCCGGGCCGTCGGCATCACCGGCTACTACGCGTTCAGCGCCGAGGACGAGCTCGTCGAGATCGGCGGCACCTGGTACGCCCGGTCGGTCTGGCGCACCGCCGTCAACACCGAGGCGAAGCTGCTGCTGCTCGTCCACGCGTTCGACGAGTTGGGCATGGGCCGGGTGTTCTGGAAGACCGACGCGCTCAACGACCGTTCGCGCCAAGCGATCCAGCGGCTGGGCGCCCGGTTCGAGGGTGTGCACCGCCGCGACAAGCGGCGCGCCAACGGCGTCTGGCGGGACACCGCCCACTTCGGGATGCTGCGCGACGAGTGGCCGGCCGCCCGCGCCCGCCTGGAGCGGCGGCTCGCCGCCGGCTGACCGCTATTTCTCCTTGCGGGGCGCCAAGTCCCGTTTGCCCGACCGCCGTTCCCGTGGCTGACGGGTCGCGATGATCTGCGCGACCACCCCGACGAAGACCACCGACACCAGCAGGCCCGTCAGCAACACCACGGCCATCAGCGATCGACCGCCGCCACGGCCCGGACCGCCTCGCCGCACACCCCGATGAGTTCCACACCCCAGTCATCGGCCAAAGCGGCGGCGAGGTCAAGCCCTCGCGCACGAGTTCGAGCCGAGTCCGGCCCGACGGCACCGCGCGGCCACCCGCGGCGCGACCCGTCGGGCTCGGCCCCGGTCCCCGGTGGAAGCAACATCGACTGTCTCCAGTCCAGTTGAGGGGTGGGGCCCGGCTGCCGGCGCAGACCGGCCCCGTGGCGACGACGCTAGGGTTTCAGGGGCAACAGTTGCTACTGCGTCTGGCGCACTTCACCCTATCGAGCGACACGGTGGACCCGGTGTCCACGGGGCGGCAAACTGCACCGAAGGCACCGACCGAGGAGAGACGCGCATGCCCCCACGCCTGTCGCCCAGCGTGCGCCAGCAACGACTCGGGTCGGAACTGCGCAAGTTGCGCGAGCACGCGGGCATGACCCCGAAGGCCATGGCGGCGGCCCTGGGCACGGACGTTCCCAAGATCTCCCAGATGGAGAACGGGAAGTCGGGCATCAGCGCCGACCGCCTCCGCTCCTGGGCCGCCGCCTGCCGCTGCTCCAACCCCCCGCTCGTCGAGGCCCTGACGCTGATGACCCAGGACCGCGGCAAGCACTGGTGGCACCACTTCCGCGGTCGCGTCCCCGCCGGGATGCTCGACATCGCCGAGCTGGAGCACCACGCCGAGTCCCTGCTCGTCCTGAACACCACCTCGATCCCGGGCCTGCTCCAGACCAGCCGGTACGCCGCCGCGATGTTCGCCCGGCTGCGTCCGCCGCTGCCGCGCCACGACGCCGACGTACGGACCGCCTTCCGCACCGAGCGCCAGCAGGTCCTGGCCGCCGGCCGGCCGTTCACCGCGTTCATACACGAGGCCGCGCTGCGGATGCAGTTCGGCGGCCCCGCGGTCCTGCGCGAACAGCTCGCCAGCCTCCTGGACGACGCCGAGCGCCCCGGGGTCACCGTCCGCGCGATCCCCTTCAGCGTCGACACCTATCCCGGCTCGGGCGAGGACCTCTTCCTCGCCCACGGACCGGTCCCCGAGCTCGACACGGTGCAGATCGACCTGACCCAGGGACCGCAGTTCATCGACTCGGAGGCGGACCTGGCGTCCTACCGCTCGATCGTCACCGAGTCCGACTCCCTCGCCCTGGCCCCCGAGGAGACCCGCGACTTCGTCCGGCGCATCATGACGGACCTGGAAGGCCGGCCACCCCGATGACCGACTGGCAGAAGTCCTCGATGAGCGGCAACAGCAACCAGTGCCTCGAAGTGCGGGCCGCCGGCGGACAGATCGAGATCCGCGAGTCCGACACCCCCGACTCCGCCGTCACCACCACCACCGAGGCCTTCGCCCGCTGGATCGAGGGCGTCAAGCGCGGCGAGTTCGACCACCTCACCACCCGGTAGCCCACCCACCTCCGACAAAGGAGCCACCTCCATGGACACCTGGCAGAAGGCCGCCCCCGGCGGCGAGGGCGACGACGCCCTCGAGATCCGCACCGTCAACGGCATGGTCGAGATCCGCGACCCCAGGAACGACGCCATCGTCGTCCGCACCACCCCCCGCAAGTGGGCCGCCTTCGTCCTCGGTGTGAAGGCCGGCGAGTTCGACCACTTCGTCGAGCGTTAGGGCGTGTCCCGCTCCGCCGCCCCCTCGCTCCGCGCGAGCGGGCGGCGGAGCGCAGCGCACCGGACCCGGGGAAATGGACGCGAGGGGGAGGGGTGGGCTTCGCTAGGATTGGGGAGCCCACAGTGGAACGTCGCTCTGGCCGGCAGCCCGGGAGGCGGCGCCTGTGCCCGGTTCTCCTCGCCGCCCCAGACCCTGCGCCCGTCACGGCACTCCGGGACAGGGGTGCGTGCGGGAGAAATCGGAGCATCCGAGGATGGCTCGGCACCTGATCACCAGCGCCCTCCCCTATATCAACGGGATCAAGCACCTGGGCAACATGGTCGGGTCCATGCTGCCGGCGGACGTCTACTCGCGGTACCTGCGCCAGCGCGGGCACGAGGTGCTGTACATCTGCGCGACCGACGAGCACGGGACACCGGCCGAGCTGGCCGCGCAGGAGGCAGGGCTGCCGGTGGCGGAGTTCTGCGCGCGGGCGCACGGGCAGCAGAAGGCGGTCTACGACGGCTTCCGGCTCTCCTTCGACTACTTCGGCCGCAGCTCCTCGCCGCAGAACCGGGAGATCACCCAGGAGATCGCGCGCGAGCTGCACGCCAACGGCTTCATCGAGGAGCGGGCGATCCGCCAGGTGTACTCCAACGCGGACGGCCGCTTCCTGCCGGACCGGTACATCGTCGGCACCTGCCCGCACTGCGGCTACGACAAGGCCCGCGGCGACCAGTGCGAGAACTGCACCCGCGTGCTGGACCCGACCGACCTGCTGGAGCCGCGCTCGGCGATCAGCGGCAGCGCGGACCTGGAGGTGCGGGAGACCACGCACCTGTTCCTGCTCCAGTCGAAGCTGACCGGGCAGGTGGAGGACTGGGTCGCCGCGCACGGCGACGAGTGGCCGGTGCTGGCCTCCTCGATCGCCCGCAAGTGGCTGACCGAGGGCCTGCAGGACCGCGCGATCACCCGTGACCTGGAGTGGGGCGTGCCGGTCCCGGCCGACGTGTGGCCGGAGCTGGCGGCCGCGGGCAAGGTCTTCTACGTCTGGTTCGACGCGCCGATCGAGTACATCGGCGCGACGAAGGAGTGGTCGGACGCGGCGCCGGCCGGCGAGCTGCGGGACTGGAAGTCCTGGTGGTACGAGGCGGACGAGACGGTCCGCTACACCGAGTTCATGGCCAAGGACAACGTCCCGTTCCACACGGTGATGTTCCCGGCCACGATCCTCGGCTCGCGCAGGCCCTGGAAGAAGGTCGACTACGTCAAGGCCTTCAACTGGCTGACGTACTACGGCGGGAAGTTCTCCACCAGCCAGAAGCGCGGCATCTTCACCGACGTCGCCCTGGAGCTGCTGCCGGCCGACTACTGGCGCTACTTCCTGATGGCCCACGCGCCCGAGTCGGACGACTCCAGCTTCACCTGGGACCTCTTCGCCTCGGTGGTCAACAAGGACCTCGCCGACACCCTCGGCAACTTCGTCAACCGGGTGCTGTCCTTCAGCCGCAAGCGGTTCGGCGACGACGTGCCGGCCGGGAACCCGGCGGGCGAGGCGGAGCAGCGGCTGGGCGCGCAGATCGCCGAACTGCTGGCCGACTACGAGGCGCAGCTGGAGGCGCTCAACTTCCGCAAGGCGGCGCAGAGCCTGCGCACCCTGTGGAGCGCGGGCAACGCCTACCTGGACGAGAAGGCGCCCTGGCTGCAGGTGAAGACCGACCCGGAGGCGGCGGCGCTGACGCTGCGCACGGCGATGAACCTCATCCACCTGTACGCGGTGGTCTCCGAGCCGTTCATCCCGGCGGCGGCGCAGGCGATGCGCGAGGCCTTCGCGCTGCCCGCCGACGCCCCGGCGCGCACCACCACCTGGGTGGACGCGGACGCGGCGCGGGCGCTGGACGCGGTGCCGGCCGGGACGCCGTTCACGGTGCCGCCGGTGCTGTTCGCGAAGATCACGGACGAGGACCTGGCCTCCTGGACCGAGCGCTTCGGCGGCGGCGCGTAGGCACGCGGGCGCGTGGCCGAGTAGGCGTGCGTTCGAATGGGTGCGCGTTCGATGGACGGCCGTCTCCCCGCGCGGGGAGGCGGCCGTCCATCGGTTTTTCACCCGATCGTGGAATCGCCCGGCCCCTGGCGGATCGGCCAGACTGGCCGTCCCCGACCGACACGCGAGGGAGGCGCCGACGATGGCCGCCGAGGACGATCCGTTCACCGAAGAACCCCTGGCCGACGAGCCGTTGGCCGACTGGTACGCCGAGCGGGCACGCCGCCGCCGGGCGCCGGGGACGCGGGACGCGATCACCCTCGCCCCCGGGCCCCGGCGTGCCGCCCACCTCTTCCAGGACGTGCCCCGGCTGGTGGTCGAGTGGGACGGCCACACCTGGCAGCCCCTGGCGGTGGCACAGGACTACGCCGGGGCCTATCCGCTGATCGTCCGCCCCGAACGGGCGTCCGGGCCGCAGGCGCTCTTCCCGCAGGCGGACGCGCCCGTCCCGCTGCTGCGCCGGGGAACCGGCCGGCACCGCAAGCCGGACCACTGACGGCCGGCCGCCGGCGAGCCACCCGCCGGCCGCGTCCCCGACCTCTCGGGTCAGAACACCCGGACCTTCCGGGCCGTGTGCACGGTGAGGGCCGCGAGGTAGAAGGCGTCGGGGCGGGCGAGGATGCCGGTGGGGGCCTCGGGGTCCAGCAGGGCGTCCAGCGCGGCGAGGTCGGCCTCGTCCAGCAGCTCGGCCGTCTGACCGCGGCGGCGCGAGAGCTGGGCGTGCAGGAACTCGCGGGCCGGGGTGTCCAGCGGGGCCGGGTGGTCGACCAGGAAGGTCCGGCTGCCGGTGGGGATCAGCCCGGCGGCGGCCAGCAGGGCCGGCCAGTCCTCGACCACCGCCACCGCGTCCGGGACGGACTCGCGCATCGCCGCGAAGGTCTCCTCGTGCGCCGCGTCCAGGCGGGCCTGCAGGCCGGGGCGGCCGAGGCCGAGGTCGCGCGGGAGGTAGCGGGCCGGGAGGCCACCCTCGGCAACGGCCAGCAGACCGCCCGGGCGCAGGGTCGCGGCCAGCGCGGTCAGCGCGGCCTGCTGGTCGCCCAGGTGGTGGATCGCATTGCCGGACCAGACCAGGTCGGCCCTGCCGAGCGTGCCGAACTCCTCCGGCAGGTCGGCGCGGTGGGTACCGACACGACCGGCCGAGCGGGTGCGGGCGCGCTCCAGCAGGGCGTCCGACCGGTCGACGGCGACGACCTCGGCGGACGGGAAGGCGTCCGCGAGCAGCCCGGCGACCACGCCGGGGCCGCTGCCCACGTCGAGCACCCGGTGGACGGGGGCGCCGTCCAGCAGCCCGCCCAGCCACCGGGCGGCCTCGGTGACCGCCGGGACCTTGAGTTCGGCCTCGCGCTCCAGGTGACCGGCGAGGGCGTCCCAGTCGAACTCGGCCTCCTGGCCGTGCTGGTGAGCGTGCTGGTGGGCGGGCGCGTGGCCGTGGGCGTGACCGTGGGCGTGGCCGTGCTGGGGGGTGTGGGCGTGCGGGGCCATGGGGAACTCCGTCCTCTCGGTGGGTCGGTTCAGGCTGCGACGAGGGCGCGCTCGACGTCCTCGTCCACCAGGTCGTGGTTGAGCGCGAACGCCGCCGCGGCGCCCGCTCCGGCGGCGGTGACCACCTGGGCGCGCGGGTCGGCGACGTTGCCCACCGCCCACACCCCGGGCACGCTGGTGCGGCCCGTGCGGTCGGTGGTCACCCAGCCCTGCTCGTCACGCTCGCAGTCCAGGCCGAACAGCAGGGCGTCCCGGGGCACCATGCGCGGGAAGAGGAACACCGCCTCGCGCGGCACGGCCGTACCGTCCGCCAGTTCGACGCCGCGCAGCCGGTCGTCGGTGACCACCACCCGCTTGACCTCGCCCTCGACGACCCGCACGCCCCGGACGTCGAGCCGGGCGCGGTCGTCCGCGGACGGCTCCAGGGTGTGCGCGAGCAGCACCACGTCCGCCGACCACTGGCGCAGCAGCAGCGCCTGGTGCACCGCGCCCGGGTGGGTGCCCAGCACGCCGAGCGGGCGGTCGCGGACCTCGTAGCCGTGGCAGTACGGGCAGTGCAGCACGTCGCGGCCCCAGCGTTCGGCCAGGCCCGGCAGCTCCGGCAGGCCGTCGCGCAGACCGGTGGCGACCACCACCCGGCGGGTGCGCAGGGCCGGGCCGCCGGCCAGGTGGACGTCGAAGGCGGGCGCGTCCGCGGCCGGCACCGGCTCGACGTGGTCCACCCGGGCGTCGAGCAGGTCGACCCCGTACCCCGCCAGTTCGGCGCGGCCGGTCTCCAGCAGCGCGGCCGGGGGCATGCCGTCCCGGGAGAGGAAGCCCCCCATCCGCTCGGCCGGGGCGTTGCGCGGCTGACCGGCGTCCACCACGGCCACCCGGCGGCAGGCCCGGGCCAGCACCAGGGCCGTGCTCAGCCCGGCGGCACCGCCGCCGACCACCACGACGTCATAGCCGTCGGTGGCGGTGGAACTCTCGGGAACGGTCCCGTTTCGCATCTCGCTCACGGCGATCACCTCCACCGCCAGGCTGCGCCGACCGCCGGGCGGGAGGCAACTTTCGTTGCTGTTTCAGCAACACCCGCCCGGTCGGTCAGCGGGCGGTGCGCCGCCAGTACGAACGGGCCGCCACCGCCAGGGCCGCCCCGTACACGGCGAACGCGCCCAGGCCGATCCAGGCGACCAGCAGGGTGTCCGCCGCCGTCGGGAAGTCACCGCGCGGCACCTCCACCACCCCCGCCGTGGCCAGCGCCGACCAGCCGACACCCACCGCCCCGTACGGCGCCAGGGTGGCCACCCCCAGCAGGGCGGGCAGCAGCGGCAGCCAGCGCGGGACCGGGCGGCCGGCCAGCGGGAGGGTCCAGCGCGGGAACACCTGCCCCCAGGGGCGGACCAGCCCCCAGAGCAGGAACACCCCGAGGCCCGCCAGCAGCGCGGTCCCGTCCAGCCCCCAGGACTCCAGGGTGAGCCAGACCCCGGAGGCGCCGTTGCGCACGGAGGCGGCGTGCATCTCGGCGCCGCTCATCCCGGCGAAGGTGCCGCCGGAGGCCCAGCACAGCTTCATCACCACGTACGGCACGAACGCCGCGCTCCCCGCGAGCGCCGCGAGCTGCACCGTTCCCGAGGCGGCCGACGGGGCGGGGCGCGAGGCCCCGGAGCGCGGACCGGCGGAGTGCGAGCCGGCGGACGGCGCGGTGCCGGAGCGCGCCGCGGCCGCCAGCAGCCCCGCGCCGAGGGCCGCCAGCGCGTGCTCCGCCGCGCCCGGCCCGCTGTCCAGGCCCTGGCCGAACAGCAGCGTGATCGCGTCCATC
Organism: Kitasatospora sp. NPDC058032; assembly: GCF_042885845.1. Lineage (NCBI taxonomy): Bacteria > Bacillati > Actinomycetota > Actinomycetes > Kitasatosporales > Streptomycetaceae > Kitasatospora > Kitasatospora sp. NPDC058032. The sequence goes on from NZ_JBHVRK010000019.1 coordinate 146,215, forward strand.
AGCAGGCCGAAAGCACCGGCCGCGGCGAGCCCGCACAGCGTCCAGAGCACCCCGCGCACCGCCCGACCCGGCCCGGCCGCGCCCAGCACCGCCCCGGCCGCCGCCGCGGCCAGGCCCACCGCCGCCACCGCCCAGCCCACCGCGGCGGCACCGAACAGCGGTGTCCCGCCCAGCGCGCAGCCCGCGCCGAGCACCGCGTAGCCGACGCCCCAGGCGGCCACCGCCCGCCCGTCGGTCCGCCACCCGTCCACCCGCCGCCACCGGCCCGCCGGCCACCGCCCGTCCACCGTCGTCATACCGCCACGTTCGCAGCGGCCGGACCGGCCGCACCTCGCCCGCCGGGACGAGCCGGCTCCCCCGGCAGAGGGAAACCCCCGGGAAAGCGCCTTGCGTTGGAGCGCACTCCAACTCCTAGGGTCGGCAGCGGAATCAGCGAACCGCACCCACCACCGACGCACCCCAGGGGGACCACCACCATGCGCTACCGCACCCTCGGCGGCACCGGCATCGAGGTCAGCACCTACTGCCTCGGCACGATGATGTTCGGCGCGATCGGCAACCCCGACCACGACGACTGCGCCCGGATCGTCCACGCCGCGCTCGACGCGGGCATCAACTTCGTGGACACCGCCGACATGTACTCGGCCGGCGAGTCCGAGGAGATCGTCGGCAAGGCCCTGCAGGCCCGCGGCGACCGCGACGACGTCGTGCTCGCCACCAAGGTGCACTTCCCGATGGGCGAGGGCCGCAACCGGGGCGGCAACTCCCGCCGCTGGATCGTCCGCGAGGTCGAGGAGAGCCTGCGCCGGCTGCGCACCGACCGGATCGACCTCTACCAGGTGCACCGGCCCGACCCCGCCACCGACCTGGAGGAGACCCTCGCCGTCCTCGGCGACCTGGTGCGGGCCGGCAAGATCCTCGCCTTCGGCTGCTCGACCTTCCCCGCCCACGACCTCGTCGAGGCCCACCACCTCGCCGAGCGGCGCGGCCTGCCCCGGTTCCGCACCGAGCAGCCGCCGTACTCGCTGCTCGCCCGCGGCGTCGAGCGCGCCGTCCTGCCGACCGTGCAGCGGCTCGGCATGGGGGCGCTGACCTGGTCCCCGCTCGCCTCCGGCTTCCTCACCGGCCGCTACCGCAAGGACCGGCCGGTCGACCTGACCAGCGGCCGGGCCGCCCTGATGCCGGCCCGCTTCGACCCGGCGCTGCCGGTCAACCAGGCCAAACTGGCCGCGGTCGAGGAGCTGACCGCCGTCGCCGAGGACCTCGGCCGCACCCTGCCCGAACTGGCCCTCGCCTTCCCGGCGGCGCACCCGGCGGTCACCTCGGTGATCATCGGACCGCGCACCCTCGGCCAGCTGGAGTCGGCCCTCAAGGGCGCCGACCTCGTGCTCGACGACGCCACCCTGGACCGCATCGACGCGATCGTCCCGCCCGGCACCGACGTCTACCCCCCGGACGGCGTCTGGCAGCCCCGCACCCTCACCGACCCGGCCCTGCGCCGCCGCCTCCCCGCCGACCGCCCGGCGGCCGGCTGACAACGCGCCGGGCGCCCAGGGCGTGTCCGACAGACACGCCCTAGGGACGCAGGAAGTCGATCACGCCGGTGAGGTCCTCCACGCCGTGGCGGGCCGGGTCGGCGGCGAGGCGGCGCTGCATCAGTTCGAAGTAGGGGGTGAGCAGTTCGGGGCTGACGCCCTGCTCCTCGGCGGTGCGCAGGAAGGTCGGCACACCGGCGACCTGCATCGCCAGGTTGGAGACGACGCCACCGGTGTAGTCGCCGGCCACCAACTGCTCGGCGGTGGCCGCGACCGAGCCGGTCATCGCGGAGAGCCAGGAGGAGAGCAGCGGGGCCAGCGCGCGCGGGTCGACCGACTCGCCGCGCACCAGCGCGAAGGCGTGCGCGACGCCCCCGAGCATCCCGTACATCGCGCTCAGCAGCGCCACGTCGTACAGCGCGGCGAGACCGGCGTCCGCGCCCACGTAGCGGGCGTCGGCCGGGGCCGCGAGGGCCGCCCGGTGCTCCTCGAAGAGCTCCTGCGAACCGCTGTAGAAGACGTACGGGCCGGCCTGCGGGACACCGATCATCGGCGGGACGGCCATGATCCCGCCGTCCAGGTAGCGGGCGCCGCGCCCGGTCGCCCAGGCGGCGCGGGCGCGGGCCGTGCCGGGGGTGCTGGTGATCAGGTTGACGACGTCCCGGCCGGTGAGGTCGGCACCGGCCAGCGCCTCCTCGACCGAGTCGTCGTCGAGCAGGCAGACCACCACCAGCCGGTTGGCGGCGACCGCTTCGGCCGCGGTGGCGGCGACGACGGCGCCCCGGGCGGCGAGCGGTTCGGCCCGGGCGGCGGTGCGGTTCCAGACGGTGAGCGGGTGCCCGGCGGCGAGCCAGGCGCCGGCCAGCGCGGTGCCCATCGCGCCGAGGCCGAGCAGGGTGAGCGGGGCGGGCGAGGCCTTCGAGGCGGTGTCGGAAAGGTTCTGCGTCATGTCCGTCAGCCTCGTTCCGCCCCCGGAAACGATCAAGTACGCACTTCGGAGTGGGTGGTTACCCTGAGGTGAGCGAGCAGGCCGGCGAAGGGGTGTGGGCGGGACATGGCGGCAACCGTGCCGAGGCCCGGTGCGTACGTGTGCGGGATCGACGCCGCGATGGACGTGATCGGCGGCAAGTGGAAGGTGCTGATCCTCTGGGCGCTGGCCGAGCGGCCGAGCCTGCGCTTCGGCGAGCTGCGCCGGCAGGTGCCGGGGATCACCGAGAAGGTGCTCGCCGCCCACCTGCGCGAACTGGAGGCCGACGGCATCGTGCACCGCGATTCGTACGACGAGGTGCCGCCGCGGGTCGAGTACTCGCTCACGACGGCCGGGCGGCGGCTCAACGAGGCGCTGGCGCCGCTGGGCGCCTGGGGCCGGCAGCACGTGCTGAACGGCGTCCCGCACCCGGCCGCCTGACGCCCCGCCGACCCCGGACGATCGCGGCGGCCCGGGGCGGCCCGGGGCGGTCGCGCCCGTCTCAGGCGATCGCGGCGGACACGATCGCCGCCACCGCGAGGTTGCAGCTGGCGGTCACCCAGACCGCCGGGTGCGGCTCCGGGTCGACCAGGATCGCGCCCAGCTTGCCCGGCGTCAGCAGGTCCACCACCCAGAACGCGACGGCCATCAGCAGCAGCCCCAGCACGCCGAAGCAGGCGGTGGAGACCAGGCCCTTCCCGAAGTCCTCGTAGGTGTAGAGGATCGCGGTGAAGACGATGCCGCCGATGCCGAGCAGCGCCGAGCTGAGCAGCACGGCGGCGTTGCGGTTGCGCTCCATCCAGATCTGGTGGCCGAGCCGGCCGGGCGTCAGGGCGTCCACCAGGACGATGCCGAGCAGCAGCAGGACCACGCCGACGCCGCCGAAGGCCGCCGCCGCGCCGAGACCGTGCAGGATGTCGTTCATGGGTTGTCCAGCCCCCCGGGGTCCGTGTCGCAGGTCGCTCACCGCGGGCCGGGCCGCCCGTTGCGCGGGCCCCCTCCCACGGTCAAGGATCGGCAAAAGATAACCCATCGCGGTCGGGCTCCGAGCGGGAACGGACCCCTCCCGCACCATGGGCCGCACGCGTACCATCGGACGCCATGACCCAGCCGCCGCCCGCCGCGTCCACCCGGATACCTGACGATCCCGGACCTGACGCCCCCTCCCCGGGAGCGCCCTCCCCGGGCGGCCACGCCTCGGCAGCGCCCTCCCGCCGCCGCTCCGGCGTCGTCACCCTGGGCATGGTCGGCACCCTCGCGCTCGCCCTCTCCGGCTGCTCGTCCTCCTCCGGCGGCAACCCGCCGAGCCGCTGCGTCGACCCGGCCACCCTCAAGGTCCTGGACAGCCACTCCTGCACCACCAAGGGCACCGCCACCGCCGGCCGCTGGTACTACTGCGGCTCCGGCTCCACCACCGCGACCGGCGGCACCTTCGACAAGTCCGCCACCAAGCGCGGCGGCTTCGGCTGCCCCTCCGGCTCCAGCGGCTCGGGCGGGGGCTGATCCGCCGTGCGCCGCCGCACCGTCGAACCCCGTCCCGACTGGCTGGCCACCGTCGAGGGCCAGGGCCTCGTCTACGCGATGTGCTCGGACCCGTGCAACCAGGGCGGCCCGCACGCCTACTGGGACGAGTCCGCCTACTACGAGTTCTCGCTGCCCGAGGTGGAGGCGCTGGAGGAGGTGGTCGAGGAACTGCACGAGCTCTCGCTGGCCGCCGCCGACCACGTGGTGCGCACCGGCCGCTTCGCCGACTACGGCATCACCGACCCGCGGCTCGCCGCCGCCGTCGCCGAGTCCTGGCACCGCCGCGACGAACAGCCCACTCTCTACGGGCGCTTCGACCTCGCCTACGACGGCAGCGGCCCGGCGAAGCTGTTCGAGTACAACGCCGACACCCCGACCTCACTGATCGAGGCGGCCGGCCCGCAGTGGTTCTGGATGGAGGAGCGCTTCCCGCACGCCGACCAGTGGAACTCGCTGCACGAGCGCCTGGTCGCCTCCTGGGCCCGGCAGAAGCACCTGCTGCCGCCCGGCCCGGTGCACTTCGCGCACTCGCGCGGCGACACCGAGGGCGAGGACTGGATGACCACCCTCTACCTCCAGGAGTGCGCCGAGCAGGCCGGCATCGAGACGGTCGGCATCGCCATGGAGGACATCGGCTGGGACGGCCTGTCCGGCCGCTTCGTCGACCTGGAGCACCGCTTCGTCCGCGCCGCGTTCAAGCTCTACCCATGGGAGTGGCTGGCCTCCGACGAGTTCGGCGAGCGCCTGCTGGACGTCGTCGACCACGGCGGCTCCACCGGCTCCACGATGTGGATCGAGCCGGCCTGGAAGATGCTGCTCTCCAACAAGGCCCTGCTGGCCGTCCTGTGGGAGCTCAACCCGGGCCACCCCAACCTGCTGCCCGCCTACCTGGACGGCCCGCGCGAGCTCGCCGCCCCGGACGGCCCCGGCTACGCCGCCAAGCCGCTGCTCGGCCGCGAGGGCGCGGGCGTGCGCATCGTCGAACCGGGCGGCCGGGAGACCCGGCTGGCCGACTGGGCCGGCGACCCGGACCGCTACGGCGCCGAGGGCCACTGCTACCAGCAGCTCCACCCGCTGCCCGACTTCGACGGCAACCGCCCGGTCCTCGGCACCTGGGTGGTCGACGGCGAGGCCGCCGGCCTCGGCATCCGCGAGACCGACGACAGCCCCATCACCCACCAGGGCGCCCGCTTCCTGCCCCACCTCATCGTCTGAGCCCGTCCGGGCACCCCCGGGTGCCCGGAATGCGGACACCCGCCGTGCGGTTTGATGGGGTTATGGCATCTCGTGCACGTGTACGCGCCCCCGAGCTGGTCGGGGCAGGCGGTTGGCTGAACACCGGGGGCAAGGAGCTGGCGCTCGCCGACTTCCGGGGCAAGATCACCATTCTGGACTTCTGGACGTTCTGCTGCGTCAACTGCCTGCACGTCCTCGACGAGCTGCGGGAGCTGGAGGAGAAGCACCGGGACACCGTGGTGATCGTCGGTGTGCACTCGCCCAAGTTCGTGCACGAGGCCGACCACCGGGCCGTGGTGGACGCGGTGGACCGGTACGAGGTGCACCACCCGGTGCTGGACGACCCGGCGCTCGCGACCTGGAAGCAGTACGCGGTGCGGGCCTGGCCGACGCTGGTGGTGATCGACCCGGAGGGGTACGTGGTCGCCCAGCACGCCGGCGAGGGGCACGCGCACGCCATCGCCCGGCTGGTCGAGGAGCTGGAGGCCGAGCACGCGGCGAAGGGCACGCTGCGGCGCGGCGACGGCCCGTACGTGGCGCCCGAGCCGACCGCCGGGGACCTCAAGTTCCCCGGCAAGGCCGTCCGGCTGCCGAACGGCCACTTCCTGGTGGCCGACTCCGGCCACCACTCGCTCGTCGAGCTGGAGGCCGACGGCGAGACCGTGGTGCGCCGGATCGGCGACGGCGCGCGCGGGCTGGTGGACGGCACCGCGCCCCGGTTCAGCGAGCCGCAGGGCCTGGTGCTGCTGCCGGAGGGCACCGCCGACTACGACGTGATCGTCGCCGACACCGTCAACCACGCGCTGCGCGGCGTCCGGCTCGCCGACGGCCGGGTGACCACACTGGCCGGCACCGGACGGCAGTGGTGGCAGGGCTCGGCGACCGAGGGACCGGCCCGCGAGGTGGAGCTCTCCTCCCCGTGGGACGTCGCGTGGTTCGACGGCCGGGTGTGGATCGCGATGGCCGGCGTCCACCAGCTGTGGGCGTACGACCCGGCCGCCGGCACCGTCGGCGTCGCGGCCGGCACCACCAACGAGGGCCTGGTCGACGGCCCCGTCGCCGAGGCCTGGTTCGCCCAGCCGTCCGGCCTGGCGGTCTCGGCGGACGGCGAGCGGCTCTGGGTCGCCGACTCCGAGACCTCGGCGCTGCGCTGGGTTTCACGTGAAACAAGGACCGTGCACAGCGCCGTCGGCACCGGCCTGTTCGACTTCGGGCACCGGGACGGCGCGGCCGGCCAGGCCCTGCTGCAGCACCCGCTGGGCGTCACCGTGCTGCCGGACGGCTCGGTGGCCGTCAGCGACACCTACAACCACGCGCTGCGCCGCTACGACCCGGCGAGCGGCGAGGTCAGCACGCTGGCCACCGACCTGCGCGAGCCGTCCGGCGCGGTGCTGGCCGACGGCGACATCGTGGTGGTCGAGTCCGCCCGGCACCGGCTGACCCGGCTGCGGCTGCCCGAGGAGGCCGTCCGGGTGGACGCGGTGGCGCACCGCACCCAGCGGGCCGCCACCGAGGTCGCCCCGGGCGCCCTGCGGCTGGACGTGGTCTTCCAGGCCCCCACCGGCCAGAAGCTGGACGAGCGCTACGGCCCGTCCACCCGGCTGCTGGTCAGCGCCACCCCGCCCGAGCTGCTGGTCTCCGGCGCGGGCGCGGACTCCGCGCTCTCCCGTGAGCTGGTGCTCTCCGACACGGTGACCGAGGGCGTGCTGCATGTCTCGGCGATGGCGGCGTCCTGCGACGACGACCCGGCGATCGAGTACCCGGCCTGCCACGTCCACCAGCAGGACTGGGGCGTGCCGGTGAAGCTCACCGCCGACGGCGCGCGCCGGCTGCCGCTGGTGCTGGCGGGCCTGGAGTAACCGGCCCGCGGCACGGACACGGGGCCCGGCGAGTTCGCACGCGCCGGGCCCCGTTCGTTCTGCGTCCTGCTCCTGCGTCCTGGGGGCTCAGCCCTCCAGGAACGCCTTGATCGCGCTCGCCAGCAGGTACGGGTCCTCCGCGCCGCACAGCTCGCGGGCCGAGTGCATGGAGAGCGCCGCGATGCCGCAGTCCACGGTCTGGATGCCGAGGCGGGCCGCGGTGATCGGGCCGATCGTCGTACCGCAGGGCATGGCGTTGTTGGAGACGAAGGTCTGCCACGGCACGCCGGCCTTCTCGCAGGCCGCCGCGAACACCGCCCGGCCGACGCCGTCGGTGGCGTACCGGTTGTTGACGTTGACCTTGAGGATCGGCCCGCCGTTGGGCAGCGGGTGGTGGCCCGGCTCGTGCCGCTCGCTGTAGTTCGGGTGGACGGCGTGGCCCATGTCGGAGGAGAGGCAGACGGTGCCGGCCAGCGCCCGGGCCCGGTCCTCCAGGCCGCCGCCGCGCGCGTGGACGCTGCGCGCCAGGACGTTGCCGAGCAGCGGGCTCTGCGCGCCGGTGTCCGACTCGCTGCCGGTCTCCTCGTGGTCGAAGGCGGCCAGCACCGGGATGTACGGCAGCGCGGCGCCGTCCGTCTCGGCGGCGGTGGCCACCGCGGCCAGCGCGGCGGTGGCGGCGTGCACCGAGAGCAGGTTGTCCAGCCGCGGGCCGGCCAGCAGCTCGCGGTCCCGGCCCAGGTAGGAGGCGGGCTGGACGTCGTGGGTCATGAGGTCCCAGCCGGTCACGTCGGCCGCGTCGACCCCGGCCCGCTCGGCGACGTAGCCGATCAGCGAGCCCTCGTCGACCGGACCGAGGCCCCAGATCGGGGTGAGGTGGCGCTGCTTGTCCAGCTTCATGCCGTCGTTGACCTGGCGGTCCAGGTGGATCGCCAGCTGCGGCACGCGCAGCAGCGGCTCGTCCAGCTGGACCAGCCGCCGGCTGCCGTCGCGCAGCGTGAGCCGCCCGGAGAGGCCGAGGTCCCGGTCGAGCCAGGTGTTCAGCGGCACCCCGCCGTAGATCTCCACCGCCACCTGCCGCCAGCCCGCCGACCCGGTGTCCGGGAGGGGCTTGACCCGCAGGTTGGGCGAGTCGGTATGCGTGCCGACCACGCGGAACGGCGTCTCCGGGCCCGCGCCGGCCGGCACGTACCAGGCGATCAGCGCGCCGCCGCGGACGACGTACCGGCCACCGGCCACGCCGTCCCAGGAGTCCGTTTCCAGCACCTGCCGGAAGCCGGCTTTCTCCAGACGCTCGGCCGCGCTCGCGACCGCATGGTAGGGCGACGGCGAGGTGCCGAGGAAGGCGATCAGGTCATCGGTGTGCGTCCGGTCGAAGAAGGCCTGGCGGGCGGCGGTCGACATGCTGCTCCTGGGTCGAGGGAGGGCCGGGGCCGAAATGGGGGATCGGCCTCGCACCTTGAGCATATGCCCGTACACGGACATGACACTCGGAGCATCCCAACGGATGCACAACGCAGACAGAACCGTGAACTGACGCCCCCCTCACCGCTGCTGGGCCACCGGCAGGTCGGCCGGGCCGTCGACCGGGCCGTCGGACACGCCGAAGGGCCCGGTCGGGAGGACCGGGCCCTTCGGTGTGAGGGTGGGGTCGGGCGGTCAGGCAGGTGTCACGCGCGGCGTGCCCGGTGCAGGGCGGCGGCGGGAGACGGGTGGCGTCAGAACGCCTCCTCCGCCAGCTCCATGATCTCGTTGTCGATGCCCTCGGCGATCAGGCGCTGCGAGGCGACGGTCGGCAGCACGTTCTTGGCGAAGAAGCGGGCGGCCGCGACCTTGCCCCGGTAGAACGGCACGTCCTTCTCCGAGGCGCCGGCCTCCAGCTTGGCCAGGGCCACCGCGGCCTGGCGCAGCAGCAGCCAGCCGACCACGACGTCGCCGGAGACCATCAGCAGGCGGGTGGTGTTCAGGCCCACCTTGTACATGTTCTTGACGTCCTGCTCGACCGAGGAGAGGTCGGCGAGCAGCTTGCCGACGATGGCCTCCAGGTCGCCGGCGGCCTTGGCGAGCAGCTCGCGCTCGGCGGCCAGGGCGTCGCCGCCCGCGGCGGAGCCGAGGAACTTCTGGATCTGCTCGGACAGTGCGGTGAGCGCCTGGCCGCCGTCCTTGACGATCTTGCGGAAGAAGAAGTCCTGGCCCTGGATGGCCGTGGTGCCCTCGTAGAGGGTGTCGATCTTGGCGTCCCGGATGTACTGCTCGATCGGGTACTCCTGGAGGTACCCGGAGCCGCCGAAGGTCTGCAGCGACTGGGCGAGCTGCTCGTAGGACTTCTCCGAGCCGTAGCCCTTGACGATCGGCAGGAGCAGGTCGTTGAGGCGCTCGGCGGCCTCGTCGCGCTCGCCGCGCAGCTTGGCGGCCGCCATGTCGTCCTGGGTGGACGCGGTGAACAGCACCAGGGCGCGCATGCCCTCGGCGTAGGCCTTCTGGGTCAGCAGCGAGCGGCGCACGTCCGGGTGGTGGGTGATGGTGACGCGCGGGGCGGTCTTGTCCAGGAACTGCGAGATGTCGGCGCCCTGCACGCGCTCCTTGGCGTACTCCAGCGCGTTCAGGTAGCCGGTGGAGAGGGTGGCGATGGCCTTCGTGCCGACCATCATCCGGGCGAACTCGATGATCTTGAACATCTGGCGGATGCCGTCGACCTTCTCGCCGAGCAGCCAGCCCTTGGCCGGGTGCTTGGCACCGAAGGTCATCTCGCAGGTGTTCGAGGCCTTCAGGCCCATCTTGTGCTCGACGTTGGTGGCGTAGACGCCGTTGCGCTCGCCCAGCTCGCCGGTCTCCCAGTCGAAGTCGAACTTGGGGACGATGAACAGGCCCAGGCCCTTGGTGCCCGGCTTACCGCCCTCGGGGCGGGCCAGCACCATGTGGATGATGTTCTCGGACATGTCGTGCTCGCCCGAGGTGATGAAGCGCTTGACGCCCTCGATGTGCCAGGAGCCGTCCTCCTGCTGGACCGCCTTGGTGCGGCCGGCGCCCACGTCCGAGCCGGCGTCCGGCTCGGTGAGGACCATGGTGGAGCCCCACAGCCGGTCGGTCATCCGCTTGGCGACCTCCAGCTGCGCCTCGGTGCCCTCCTCGGCGATGACGCCGGCGAAGGCCGGGCCGGAGGAGTACATCCAGATGGCCGGGTTGGAGCCCAGGATCTGCTCGGCGAAGGCCCAGACCAGCGAGTTCGGGGTGACCTGGCCGCCGATCGACTCCGGGATGCCCAGGCGCCACCACTCGGCGTCCATGAAGGTCTGGTAGCTCTTCTTGAAGGCCGCCGGGATCGGCGCGGTGCTGGTCTCCGGGTCGAAGACCGGGGGGTTGCGGTCGGTGTCGGCGAAGGACGCGGCGAGGTCGTTCTCGGCGAGGCGCGCGATCTCGCTCAGGATGTTCTTCGCGGTCTCGACGTCCATCTCCGCGAACGGTCCGGTGCCGTACACCTGCTCGCGGCCGAACACCTCGAAGAGGTTGAACTCCACGTCCCGCAGGTTGGACTTGTAGTGACCCATGGCCGTTATCTCCGGTTCGTCGCTTCCGGGACATCTCCGCGTTCGGGCGCCCGTACCCACCAGTAGGCCTATGATGCTACCCGGCGGTAACTTGTTTCAAGCCCCCGTCGGTGAATCCTCTGCGGATAACCGTATGAACGTGGTCACGTCCCACAAGCCGGGACGGCCACACCTTGTCAGGATCGACGCCCGCACGGGGCCCCGCGCTCCCGATAGCCTGTCCGTGTGTACGGCTATGACCAGAACGCGTACCCGGGCGATCCCTACCAGCAGCAGGCGGGGCCGCAGCCGGGCATGAACGGCATGCCCGGCCCCGGCCCGTACGGCGAGCAGCCGCCGAGCGCACAGCAGTCCCTCTACCCGGAGCCCTCGCCACCGTCCCTGGCGGACGCGGTGCGGGCCTTCACCACCGGCTCGATGGCGGTGGAGGACTTCCAGGCCATCTTCATCACCTCCAAGGTGCACTGCCCGCGCGGCGACCGGCCGGGCTTCCTGGCCCTGCACAACACGCCGACGCCGGTCATCCCGATGTTCAGCTCGCTGAAGGAGCTGCGCCGCTACGCCGGCAAGGACTCCAAGCACTTCACCGTCACCGGCGCCGAGGTCCTCGACCTGCTGCCGACCGGCTACGGCTTCGCGCTGGACATGGAGGGCGAGCACCGGATGGTGTTCGACGCCAAGGCGGTCGAGCAGATGGTCGACTTCACCATGCGCCGGATGTACGGCTGACGGACGATGGTCGGGGGGCCGCCGGCCCCGCCCGCCGGTCGACCCGCGCGGATTTGGTTCAAAATTCAACTTGCTTCTTGTTGAGGATTGAACTAATCTCGTGGACACAGGCCAGAGGAGAATCCCCGAAGGAGGCCGACATGCCCGCCGTGACCGTCGACAACCCGCTGACCCTCCCGCGCGTCGCCACCCCCGACCCCGCCGTCACGAGCGCCCGGCCGGTCCTCACCGTGGCCACCGCTCCCGAGGGCTTCGAAGGCGAGGGCTTCCCCGTCCGCCGCGCCTTCGCCAAGATCAACACCAAGT